>CABXSF010000001.1 GCA_902514805.1 uncultured Pelagibacteraceae bacterium
AAAATTAAAAGATATAGACGCAGTTGCAGCTACCGCTGGGCCTGGTTTGGTAGTTTGCTTATCGGTTGGCTTGAATTTTGCAAAAGCGTTATCATTATCATTAAAAAAGCCTTTTATAGCTGTAAACCATTTAGAAGGACATGCATTAAGTCCAAAATTAAATTTTGATATAAAATATCCATATCTGCTTTTTTTAATTTCTGGTGGACATACTCAATATTTGACTGTTAGTAATTTAGATAAATACAAGAGGCTCGGCACCACAATAGATGACGCGCTTGGTGAGGCTTATGATAAAACTGCTAAACTTTTAGGCCTTGGTTATCCAGGTGGACCTATGATTGAAGAATTGGCCATAGATGGTGACGAGAATAGATACGTTCTTCCAAAACCTATTTTTAATAAAGGTGGATCAAATTTATCTTTTGCTGGATTAAAAACTGCAATTTTAAGAATAACACAATTTATAAAAACGGACAGAGATAAAAAAGATCTTGCTGCAAGTTTTCAAAAAACTGTACTTAACATTTTGTATAAAAAAACAAAAAAAGCCATTAAACAACATTTGGAAATATATCCAAGGAATAGAACTTTAGTAGTTGCAGGGGGTGTTGCTGCAAACAAACGAATCCGAAAAATTTTAAAAAGATTATGTAAAGAAGAAAGTTTTGAAATCTATTTTCCAGATTTAAAATTATGCACTGATAATGCAGCAATGATAGCTCTTGCAGGTTTAGAAAGATACAAAAAGAAAAAATATAATAAACATAATTTTGAGGTAAACCCAAGATGGCAATTAGATAGTAAAGCAAAGTTTCTTAAAGGCGCCGGGGTAAAACTATAATTTCTCACCATGGAATTCTACCAAACTTTTTGTTGAGCAGCTCATATTCTTTTTGCGAGTCTTCAAACTTTAATTTATCATTTGAAATTTGGTTAGTACCAGACTTAGAATGAAGTATTCTTTTTATTAAGGGTGTACCCAAAGTATGACTCCCAATTTTTGAGAATCCTAAGGAATAATTTACTAATTTTTGAAGTTCAGGCCTTTTCTGAGCACTAGACTCTATTAAGTGCAAACGACTAGACTTAGTTTTAGCCAATCTGCCTAACCACTCATTATCAAGATGCCATTTAAATGATTCATTAAAATTTCCAACTTTCATAAGAGTAGATACAGGCATTAACCATCCTGATGGTGTCGGGAAATCTAATATACCCAAAAATTTTCCATCCTCACTAAATTGACTTTGATTCGAAGAAACGAAATCAAAATTATTCAGGGCTTCTCTTGCAAAAAAAAGAAATTCTGGAAGCCACTCGTCGTCATCTTCTAATATTGATACAAAACCGTTTTCATCTGAAGTTTCTTTAATGCCTGCATTTAATGCTGCAGCTTGACTATTGCCATTACTCTCAATGAATCTTATATCTTTTTTTTTTTCTAATCCAACATTCTTTACTGATGACCCTTTATCAATTGCCACTAAAATTGTTAAATCAAATTTTTTTATAATATTTTGTTTGAAGATCGAGTCTGTAGCCTTAATTAAAAATTTAGTTTGTTTATCATGTGTTCTGGACGGAATTATAACTGTAAGTTTTTCTAACACTTTATATTAATATGTGATCAGGTTCTAAATTATCAATTTTTCTTCTATACATCTGTTTATATGCCTTTTCTAAATTCTTTGTGAATAGCTTATTGTCAAAGAGAGGCATTCTAATTTTATTGCTTACCGCTTTTTTTTTTAGATTTTTAAGGTACTTAGTATCTTTTGATATTAAAAGAGCTTTATTGATATACTCATCCTCTGAGTGTGTTATAAGTTCTTTAAGTCCACTTGTTTGAAGAAGGCTAGCAGCAACTCTGCTAGGAAAGGTATTTCCTTCTCTTGTTAACACTGGCAAACCTACTCTTAATGCGTCGCTACAAGTTGTGTGTGCAGTATAAGGAAATGTATCTAAAAAAAGGTCCGCTTTTTTTAACCTCGCCAAATGATCGTTAATATTAACTTTTGGAGCAAAAATTATTCTTTTATTATCTATTCCTCTATGATTTGCCTCTTTATAAATATTTTCCGTTGAGAATTTATTATTTTCTAACAACCATAAAACACTTGACTCGTTTTCTGAAAGGATTCTGCACCAAACATTAAATGTTGATGGATTAATTTTTTGATGAGAATTGAAACAGCAAAAAATAAATTTATCTTCAGGTAAGCCTAATTCTTTTTTGTTAAAGACTTTATTGCTTATATTTTTTTCCTCTTCATTTGGTTGATATGAATTTGGAAGATACACAATTTTTTCAGAGTAGAATTTTTTCATATCATTTGTAATTAATTTTTTATCTGCAATTATATAATCAATCATGCTTGATCCACTTGTTCCCGGATAAGTTAGAAAATTGACCTGAATTGGAGCACACCTTTTTAAAAAAATTTCAAATCGAGATAGCCTCGTATGACCTTGTAAATCAACTGCTATGTCAATTTTGTGTTTATAGGATAATTGGATAATGTCTTTGTAATGATAATTTTGTACATAAAAAAATTTATCAAAACTTTTGCTCACTCTCTTATGTGACTCAGTTTCAGAATTAGGCCCAAAATAAAAACCAAAAGTTTGAAATGTTTTCTTATCATGTAATTCTAAAGTTCTAGTGATTAAATGAGATGTTGCATGGTCATGAAAATCTGCAGAAAAATATCCAACTCTTATTTTCCTTTTTATTGAATAAATATTTTTGAAACTTTCAATATTAGTTTTGGATATTTCTTTATATTTTTCATCTACCCATTTCTTTGTTGACTCATAAATTATTTCAGGTGAATTAAATAATATACTTGCAGTGTAAGGAGGAACATTAAAACTTTTATTATTAATATTATTTTCTAAAACTTTTTTTAATTCCTCAAAATTATTCCAGTCACACATACATAATTTTACCATTAACATTCCATCATGTATTCCAGGAAATTGCTTATTAATTTTATAGGCAAATTCATATTTCTTAAGTGCTTCATCATATTTACCTAAAAAAAAATAGTTGTTTGCTAACCGTAAAATTACCTCAAAGTTTTTTTTATTAAATTTAAGTAATTCAGTTAACTCAAAGATAGATTTCTCGTAATCTCCTTTTTTTTCGAATAAATACGCTTTATTTTTCCTTGCAGAGAAATTATTTGGATTAATCTCTAAAACTTTATTAAAATTAACGAGAGCCTCTTTAAAATCATTCAGCTCCAATAAAGCGCTTCCTTTATTATTGTATGCCTCTGGATTATTTTTATTTAGATCAATTGAATTATCAAAACTTGAAATAGCCTTTTTAAAATCTTGAACTTTAGAAAGTGCATTACCTCTATTATAAAACGCGTCAGGATTTTTTGGATTAATTAAAATAGATTTATCAAATTTTTTAATTGACTCTCGAATGTTACCCAATTGAAATAAAACCACACCATACAATACATAAAAATTGGCATCGTTTATAAAATTATTCTCTAATTGTTCACACAATTTTTTTGCGCCCGTAAAGTTTTTCTTTTTAAAAAGTGAAATGATTTTATCTATTTCAATATTCATAAAAATATGATCATATTAATACTAAATGCGTAAAATTTTCATTAAAATTAAAAAATGATTTTATGAGATATTGGTTAATAAAATCTGAGCCAGATGTATGGTCAATCTCTCAACAAGAAAAAGCTGGCGTTAAAGGAGCGTTATGGGATGGAGTAAGGAATTATCAGGCAAGAAATAATTTAAAAAAGATGAAAAATGGTGATCTTTGTTTATTTTATCACTCAAATATTGGTAAAGAAATTGTCGGTATAGTAGAAGTAGTAAAGGAAGCTTTCTTAGATCCAACTGATAAAAAAAAGATTTTCGTTGCCGTCATGGTAAGATTTAAACAAAAATTCAAAAATCCCATTAAATTAAAGGATATTAAAAAAAATAGCTCTTTAAGTGAAATCCCCCTTATTAAACAAAGCAGATTATCAGTAATGCCAATTGACTCTAAAAGCTGGAAAATATTAAATAAAATGGGTAATATTTAGGATGCCAAAAAAAACTAGAAAAAAGAAAAAAGGTAAAAAAATTAAAAAAAGAAAACCTGCAAAAAAGAGGAAAAAGGTTTTACGAAAATCCAAAAAAAGAAGGTACTTGAAGTCTAAAAAAAGGAAAACGAAATCGACGATCAGTAAAACAATAGAGGATAATGAAAAAATTTATAAAACAAAATCAGAATGGATTAAAAAAGCTTTAGTTACAAAGACTTTGTATGAAAAAAAATACAACCAATCTTTAAAAGAAAATGACTCTTTTTGGAGAAAAGAAGGAAAGAGAATAAGTTGGATTAAGCCGTATTCTAAGATTAAAGACGTTAAGTACAGTAAATCTGATGTACATATTAAATGGTTTTATGATGGAACTCTTAATGCTTCGGCAAACTGCATCGATAGACACCTAAAAAACGATAAAGATAAAACAGCAATAATTTGGGTGGGAGATGATCCAAAAATTCAAAAGAAAATAAGCTACAAACAACTACACTCTGAAGTATCTAAAATTGCAAACGGACTGAAAAATATTGGTGTTAAAAAAGGTGACAGAGTAACGATTTATTTAACTATGATACCGGAATTAGCATACACAATGCTTGCATGTGCAAGAATTGGAGCAATACATTCAATAATTTTTGGAGGATTTTCACCTGACAGTATTGCGGGAAGAATTAATGATTGTAACTCAGATTATGTGGTGACTGCTGACGAAGGTGTAAGAGGAGGAAAAACAATTCCATTGAAAGAAATTACAGATGAAGCTTTGTTGAGTTGTGCGAATGTAAAAAAATGTGTTGTTGTAAAAAGAACAGGAAATAGAATTAATTGGAATGAAGACAGAGATGTTTGGTATCATGACTTAACAAAAAATGTTCCTTCTGTGTGTGAACCTGAAGAAATGAATGCAGAAGATCCTCTTTTTATTTTATACACTTCTGGTTCAACAGGTAAGCCTAAAGGTGTTCTTCATACCACAGGTGGTTACATGGTTTATGCGTCAATGACACATCAATACATCTTCAATTATAAACAAAAAGATATTTATTGGTGTACAGCGGACATTGGTTGGATCACAGGACATAGTTATATCATTTATGGACCTTTAGCTAACGGAGCAACGACAATTATGTTTGAGGGAATTCCAACTTATCCCGATAGTTCAAGGTGGTGGCAAATTGTTGATAAATATAAAGTCAACATTTTTTATACAGCCCCTACCGCAATCAGAGCTTTAATGAGAGAAGGAGAAGGGCCTGTTAAAAAAACTTCTAGAAAAAGCTTGAAACTTTTAGGTACTGTTGGAGAACCAATTAATCCTGAGGCGTGGGAATGGTATTATAAAACAGTAGGTGATAGTAGGTGTCCAATTGTAGATACTTGGTGGCAAACAGAAACAGGTGGAATATTAATTAGCCCACAGACTGGAGCAATAGATCTCAAACCAGGTTCAGCAACCAAACCTTTCTACGGAGTAAAACCTGTAATAGTTGATAAAGATGGAAACGTATTAAAAGGTGAAGCACAAGGAAGATTATGTATCTCTCAATCATGGCCTGGACAAATGAGAACAGTTTACGGTGATCACAATAGATTTATTGAAACATATTTTTCTCAATTCGATGGTAAATATTTTACTGGTGATGGATGTCGAAGAGATAAAGATGGTTACTATTGGATTACAGGGAGAGTTGACGATGTTATAATTGTATCAGGTCATAATCTTGGTACTGCTGAAATAGAAAGTGCTTTTGTCGCCCATCCCAAAGTAGCGGAAGCAGCAGTTGTGGGCTATCCTCATGACATAAAAGGAAATGGTTTATATTGCTATGTCACTCTTAATGTAGGTGAAAATCCAGACGGAGATTTAGAAAGAGAGTTGAAACTTTGGGTAAGAAAACAAATTGGACCTATAGCTACACCTGATATAATTCATTTTTCTCCAGGACTTCCAAAAACTAGATCTGGAAAAATAATGAGAAGAATTTTACGTAAGATAGCAGCAAATGAACATGATCAACTTGGAGACACAACAACTTTAGCAGATCCTAGTGTTGTAAAAAGTCTTGTTGATGAAAGAAAAAATATTTAAAAATTAATTCTCTTTTCGAATTCTTCTTTAATATTATCCCACTTCAGTATCATAGAGTTTAAAACAATTTTTCTATCTAGAGTTTTAAGTTCTTCGGCAATCGGTGCCCATTCATACAAAGCTAGAGCGCTCTTATTAAATGGCAAAGAGCTAAAATATTTTTTCCAATCGATTTCTTCTAATCTTTTATCAAAAGTTGCTTTTCCTTTTGCAATTATATCATCTGGCATTCCGTTCTTTAGTTCATCATGCAAGATCTCTTCATAAATCATTTTTGATTTTGCTGTTTCTTCGTATTTGAAGAAATAATTTAAATACGAGAAACTGTAGAAAGTAAGATCTTGAAGGGCTACATAATAAATATTCCATTTTGCTTTATTTATTGAAGATAAAAAAACTTCATTATCAAAATGCAAAACGTATCTAGTTCCCATTCTGGTTTTTAAATAATTATAAAGAGTAACTTGAGTTACCCAAGCTGATTTTTGTTGAATAAATTTTTTTAAGTCGTCCAAATTCCTTAATTTGCTCTTAGGAAGCACTGCTTTAAACATTGCAGCTAAATAGACTTTAAAGTCAGCAAGACTTATATCTTTAAGATTGAATTTGTATTTTAACATTATTTTCTACTGTAAGTTGTTTAAATGTGTAAAAACCTCATCATTTGTAACATTTTTAGGGGTTCCAATCTATGTCATTTTGGGTAATGTTTCGTCTTTTAACCTATAGGGAGGGAAAAAAAATGTCAAAACAACAACAACACTGGGAAAAGACTAGAATGTTGCTATTTGTAACTTTAGCAATCTGGTTCGTTTTCTCTATTGGCATCTTTTTCTTCGGCGCCGAAATGGAAGCGTCATCAATAAGACCACTAGGATATCCGTTGTCTTATTACATGACATGTCAAGGTTCTCTTGGAATTTTCGTAATACTGATTTTCTGGTTTGCGAATAGACAAGAAAAAATTGACGAAGAGTTCGGCTACACTGAAAGAGAGGATGACTAATGTTTAAAGGTAAATTTATAGACAATCTTCCTAAGATTTATGGAACATACACCGGCGGGTTTATAGTTTTCATAATCTTAATGGCGATTGCTGAACAAGCTGGAATGTCAGCAAAGTTAATTGGTATTTTCTTTGTTGCGTTTACAGTTTTAATTTATGCGTTAATTGGTTACCTATCACGTACAATGCAAACAGATGCATATTACGTAGCTGGAAGACAGGTTCCAACAGTATTCAACGGAATGGCTACTGCAGCAGACTGGATGTCTGGTGCTTCATTCGTTGCGATGGCTGGAGGAATTTACTTCAAAGGTTACGGCTATATGGCATTACTTGTTGGTTGGACGGGTGGATACGTACTAGTTGCATCGCTATTAGCACCATACTTAAGAAAGTTTGGTTGCTACACAGTTCCAGATTTTATCGGAACTAGATATGGCGGAAACTTAGCTAGACTATCTGCGGTAATAGTCTTAACAGTTGCTTCATTCACATACGTGACAGCACAGATCAATGCTACAGGAACTATTGCATCAGTTGCACTAGATATTCCTTTTAACATTGCTGTGTACGTCGGTCTTGCAAGTATATTGATGTGTTCAATGCTTGGTGGAATGAGAGCAGTTACTTGGACGCAAGTTGCTCAGTACATCGTACTGATTATAGCATACTTGTTACCAGTTTTCTGGATCAGTAACAAAATGGGTGCGGGAGTATTTCCACACTTTATGTTAGCAGATGAAGTAGCAAGGATCGGTGAGTTAGAAGCTCAGTTCGGTCTTGGCGAAATTAAAAACTCTGCAGCTGACCTAAAACAGGTACCAAAAGGCTTAGCAGGTATAACTAAAGCACACGCAGAAGTTAACACAACACCTTGGAAATTTATTTCATTGGCGGTTTGTATGATGGCTGGAACAGCTTCATTACCACACGTTATGATGAGATATTTCACAACTCCAAGTGTGAAAGCTGCAAGAAGATCGGTAGGTTGGTCACTATTCTTTATATTCCTACTATACTCTTCAGCGCCAATGTTAGCGACTTTGTCTAAACTATCACTAATGGATCCAAATTTAGCTACTGGAATTATTGGTAAATCAATCACTGAAGTTCAAGCGATTGACTGGTATCAAAACTGGAACCAAGCAAACTTAATGTTTGTAAGCGACTTTAACGGAAATGGAACACTTGAATTAAACGAGTTTTTCATGGGTGGTAAAGCCGTTGTATTGGCTACTCCAGAGATAGCAGGATTACCATATGTAATTTCTGGTTTAGTTGCTGCTGGAGGTATGGCTGCTGCCATGTCAACAGCTGACGGATTAGTGTTAGCGATATCAAATGCTCTATCGCACGACGTTTATTACAAGATGATTAACCCTAAAGCAGAGACAGCGAAAAGACTTATCGTTGCAAGGGTATTACTTGTAATAATTGGTTTTGCAGGAGCAACAATTGCAGCTCTTGAGATTCAAGGTATCTTAGGTTCAGTCATCTGGGCTTTTGACTTTGCAATGTCAGGATTGTTCTTTCCACTTGTATTAGGAGTATGGTGGAAGAGAGCTAATGCTCAAGGAGCAGTTGCTGGAATGTTAGGTGGTTTAATTGCTGGTACAGCATATCTAATTGCTGTAAGAAATGGTTACCCTGGATTCTGGGGAGTTACTCAATTAACATTTGGTATTATTGGATCTTTAGTAAGCTTAGTATTAATGGTGGTAGTCAGCTTGATGACTAAAGCACCTGATGCTGCTACTCAAAGAATGGTTGACGAAGTACGAATACCTAGCGGTAAAGCGATACTTGGTAAACAACACTAAATAATTACTTTCGAAGGGGCGAATTTTCGCCCCTTCAATCTTTTTAAACTCATGTACGCGAACTTTCATCCAATGGTCTATTTAATCGATTACGTCATGGGCGTAATAATGTGGACACTAATTGGAAGAGTTGCGATGAACATATTTCAAAGAGAAGACTCTAATTTCTTCTTTATGAAGATATTTGTGAAGATGACTGATCCATTTATAAGGATATTTGCGTTTATTACTCCATCTTTTATTATAAAGCCTTTGGTGCCACTTTATGTTGCTTGGTTCTTCTACATGTTTAGATTTTACTTAATGCCATACCTATTAGGCTATTCTGTAATGGGAATGTTATCATTTCCATTAGAAAGTGAAATTGCTATTCAAATATACCAACTTTTCGGTAAAAATTGATTCAAAAAAAAAACAAAAATTGATACTAGTATTCTAAGTATCAATGAAAAAAATTCAAATATCACCATCAATTCTTTCAGCTGATTTCAGCAATTTGGAAAAAGATATTAAAAAGCTCGAAACAGCTGGAGCTGACATGATTCATGTAGATGTGATGGACGGTCACTTTGTGCCCAATATTACTATTGGTCCACCAGTTATTAAAGCTCTAAGAAGCAAAACTTCACTTCCATTTGACGTTCATTTAATGATTGATCCAGTTCATAAATATATAAAAGATTTTGCAAATGCAGGAGCAGATATTATTACAATTCATCCAGAGGCTACTCCTAATTTACAAGAGTCCATTGATGAAATAAAAAATTTTAAAAAAAAAGTAGGCATATCTTTAAATCCAGATACTAAAATTGACATTGTTGAAGATTATCTAAATAAAGTCGACTTAATACTCATCATGAGTGTTTATCCAGGTTTTGGTGGTCAAAAATTTATATCAGATGTTTTAGAAAAAATTAAAAGCTTAAAAAATTTAAAAGATAAAAAAAAATTAAGTTTTGATATTGAAGTTGATGGTGGAATCAATTTTTCAAATTTCAAATCAGTAATTGATGCTGGTGCAAATGTCTTGGTATCAGGGACTACAATTTTTAAAGAGAACAATGGAGATATAAAAAAGAATATAGATTTTCTAAAATCGATTTGATTTATCATGATAGCTAAAGAAAAATTTTTAAATAATTCTCTTTCTTATCTTTATAGACAAATTAGAAAAGTATATCTCAACTCAAATATTTATAACCGAAAGATATCTAGAGTATTTGACGGAGGCTTAAATTATGTCCCAAATTTGAGTTTACTAAATTGTATTATTAAATCAAAAGAGAGAAATTTTAGAATTGAAGATTTTAGTCTTGAAGATGTTTGGAACAAAATTGATCTTAATGATAAAGATTTTAAAAAGATTCATAGTTTTTATTGGTTGTTTACAATTAACTTAAAATCGTCAAAAAAAATTACTCAAAATATAATATCGAACTGGATTGGAAATTATGAAAGCTATTCACCGAAAAGTTGGGAAACTGATACATTGGCAAAAAGAATTATTTCATGGATTGCTAATAGTCAAATTACTTATGAAGATGCGACAGAAAATTATAAAATTTTATTTTCTAGAAATATTAAGAAACAAGTTAATCATTTAATGAATGAGATTGATAACTCTTCAACTTTAAACGACAAAATGTTGGGATGTGCCGCAATTATTCTCGCTAGTTTATCTTTTAATGGCCAAACGAAATATCTAGACTTTGGATTAAATTTATTAAGAAAAATTATTAACTCATCTTTTGAATTAGATGGATTTCCAAAATCTAGAAGTCCGAGACAATTACTTTTTTACATGAAGTATTTGATATTTATAAGGGAGCTTCTTAGAGACTCACAGAGTGAAATTCCTGAACATCTAAATGAAATTATCTATTACTTGGGAAAATGTTATGCATTTTTCTTTAAAGAAAATGAAAAGAAATTTTTGTTTAATGGTAATCAAGAAATAAATAACCATGATTTTCAAAATTTTCTTAAAATCCATGATTATAAATTTAAAAATAACTTAAATGATTTAGGTGGATACGCGATTCTTTCGCATAAAAAAAGTTGTTTAGCTGTGGATGTTGGTTCATCCCCCGAGAAGAAAAATTCATCAGAATATCAATCTGGGGCATTATCTTTTGAATTTTTTCATGACAATGAAAAACTCATTACTAATTGTGGGTACTATCAAGATTTTAAACATAAATTAAATATTATTTCAAAATCAACGGCATCGCATTCAACTATTTCAGTTGATGACAGTTCTTCATGTTCTTTTTCAAAAAATCCTAATGGTCAAAATTTTCTAAAAACTAACTTAAAAATATTTGATAAAAAAATAGAGGACGATCAAGATAAATGGCATATCTCAGCAAAACATGATGGTTACCAAAAAAAACATGGCCTAAATATTCAAAGAGACCTTATCTTTTTCAAAAATAAAAATAAATTTATTGGAACTGATAAAATTATATCCAAAAGAGGCTTTCAAAATTTAGAATATGAAATTCGATTTCATCTTATGCCTGGTACAAATGCAATTAAAACACAAGATCAAAAATCTATATTAATACAACTAAAAAAGTCTGGTTGGAAATTTACTTGTGATAAAGAAATTTTTGATATTGAAAAAGGTCTTTATTTTGGGAGAAAAAACTCTTTTGTAGAAAATTTAAATATATTTATTAATGGATTTATCTCGAATGAAGAAGAAGAAATAAATTGGTCGATTGAAAAAATATGAATTTAAAAAAGATTAATCGAGCCTTAATTTCAGTTTCTGACAAATCTGAACTTGTAAAAATTTTAAAAGTTCTTAAAAAATTTAAAGTTGAAATATTAAGTTCTGGAGGTACTTATAAAAAAATTAATAGACTTGGATATAAAAGTATTGAAATAAGTGATTTTACCAATTCTCCAGAAATATTAGATGGAAGAGTAAAAACCTTACATCCAAAACTTTATGGGGGGATCTTATTCAAAAGGGAGAATAAAAAACATCAAAAACAAATTAAAAAAATTGATATCAAAAAGATAGATTTAGTTATTGTAAATTTTTATCCTTTTGAAGATGCGGTAAAAACAGGAAATGATAAAAAAATATTCGAAAATATCGATATTGGTGGTCCAACCTTAGTTAGAGCGGCAGCAAAAAATTATGAGGATGTAACAGTCATTACGAACACAAGTCAGTATGTTGCGCTTCAAAATGAAATAAACAAATATAGAGGATCAACAACTCTTAATTTTAGAAAAATATTATCAAGAGACGCTTTTCTTGAAACTGGATATTACGATACAAAAATTACAGACTATTTGAACAAAGCTAACAATAACTATCCACCACCAAAAAAGAAATTAATTGGTGGAAATTTAGTTGAAAATTTAAGGTATGGGGAAAATCCTCACCAAGGCGCAAGTGTCTATTCTTTAAACAAAGAAATAAATATAAAACAACTAAATGGAAAAAAATTAAGTTACAATAATTATAACGATATTTTTACAGGTATATCCTTATCAAAATCATTTACAAAAGATTATTCGACAGTAATTATCAAACATGCAAACCCATGTGGAGTTGCATTAGATAAAAGAAAAATCAATAGCTATCTAAAAGCATATGAGTGTGACCCTACAAGTGCTTTTGGAGGTATTATTTCATGTAATTATAAAATTGATAAAACTGTTGCAAAAGAAATTTCGAGTAAGTTTTATGAAGTAATTGTTGCTGACGGTTTTGAAAATGGCGCTTTAAAAATATTAAAACGGAAAAAAAATTTAAGATTGATTGACTCTAGCTCATTGAGAGAACTTGATTTTGAACAAAATACATCAATTATTAACAATTTTCTTTCACAATCTTCTGACACTAAGATATTTAAAAAAAACGATTTTAAAATTGTTTCAAAAGTCAAACCTTCAAATGAAATCCTTAACAATCTTTTATTTACATTTAACGTTTGCAGATTTGTAAAATCAAATGCGATTGTAATCTCTCAAAATAATGCAACTATTGGAATAGGATCAGGACAACCAAGTAGACTAGATAGCTGCAAGATTGCTGTTAGTAAAATGAAAAAATTAAGAAAAATCGACAGTAAAGAAAAAGTCGTAGCTGCATCTGACGCTTTTTTTCCTTTTGTAGATGGGATTGAAACTTTAGTACAAGCTGGTGTTGAGGCTATAATTCAACCAAGTGGGTCTATTAGAGATAAAGAGGTTATAAATTTTGCAAACAAAACAAATACTATCCTCGTCTTTTCAAAGACAAGACATTTTAAACATTAAGAGATTTTATCTATTTTTGCTGCAAGTATGAAGTCGCTTTCAGCAAGACCATTTATTGCGTGAGTAAATATTTTTATCTTTGCATATCCCCAACCAAACCAAATATCAGGATGATGACCTTCGCTTTCTGCAATACTTCCAACTTTGTTTACAAATTCTTGGCTTTCAAGAAAATTTTTAAATTTGAATTCTTTAATTAAATAGTAGTTTTTACTTTCATCAGGTTTTACATCCCAACCGTCAACTTTTTTTAGATATTTGTGTATCTCATCAATTTTGAAACTTGGGATACCCCCTTCGCAAGGAATACATTTTTTTTCTGCTAAATCACTCATAATTAATTTAAATGGAGCGGGCAATGGGACTTGAACCCACGACCTTCTCGTTGGCAACGAGACGCTCTACCACTGAGCTATGCCCGCCTATTTAATTATCTCAAAGTTAAAGGCTTTTTAAAAATTAAGCAAGCGACAAATTGATTAGTCTAAATTAAGAATTCTTTAAGCTTTGGTATAGAAATTTTCTTAACTCTTTGCTACAATTTGTTAATGAACAACGAAACAAAACTACCTAAAAAGATACCAGTTTTTCCTTTATCAAATTTTATATTTTTCCCGAATACGAGTGCTCCTCTGAATATTTTTGAACCAAGATATATTCAAATGATAGACGATAGTATGAAGAGTGACAGGATTATTGGAATGATACAGCCAAAAAAATCTGGAGACTCAAAAAAACCTGATCTATTTAAAATTGGATGTATGGGAAAAATTACAAGTTTTAATGAGACTGATGATGGTAGGTATATAGTTATCTTAAATGGTTTAATAAGATTTAAAATTATCAATGAAATTGAAAGTGATAAATCATATAGAATGTGTGAAGTTGATCATAAAGATTTTGAACAAGACCTTAGTGAGAAAAAGGAACCTATTAAATTTTCAGATTTAAGACTTATCTTTGATAATTTAAGATCATTATTTGAAAAGCAAGGTTATTTGATTAATTGGAAAGAATTCGAAAAACAAGATTTAAGTCAAACAATTAATACTTTAGCGATGGCTTCACCTTTTACGCTTGAAGAAAAACAAATGCTTCTAGAAACAAAGAATCTAAATTATAGAAAAGAAAAATTAGAACAAATAATTAACACATATCTTAAAGATAACTTTAGTAATAAAACTATTCAGTAATTAAAAATTAAATCCCTTATTTGCAAATTTCTCTGAAATTTTCTTTAAGAAAAAACTGTTATCTAAAGTCTCTGAAATTTTTTTGTTATCTAGTATTTTAAATCTGTTTTCTTTTTCAAAAAAATTGTGGAGAAAATCAATGCCGTATGCAAAAAAGAAATTATTATGTTTCCTGTCTTTTTCAAAAGCTATGATAGCAGTTGATAGCTCTAAACCTAGATCTTTATTTTTTTGAATTTGATCAGTTAAAGATTTTATATCTCTTACTGTCATGTTAAATCCCTGCCCTGCTAAAGGATGGACTTTATGAAGAGTGTCTCCAAAGGATAAGATATTTTTGCAAGTATATTTTTTTGATAAAAAGAAATTTAACTTAAATTTATCTACATTATAAAATTTTTTGATTTTGTAGAATTTATTATATTTTTTAACAAGCTCTTTAAATTCATTTTCATTTATATCTAACTTATCGGTTACTGAATAAACTAAGGAAGTTTTCGAGTTAGAAATTGGTAAGAAAGCTAAGGGACCTCTTTTTGTAAAAATCTGAACTGACGTATTATTTTTTAATTTTTGATGGTCAATCACAGAAATATAGGATGTGCTTTTGTAATCTTTTTTTATGTTTTGATAAAAGAATTTCTTATTAATTAAGTTATTCGTTTCTGAATTAACAAAAAACTGAAAATCTTTTCTTCTTAACAACTTTAAGTAATCAGAATCCTTTTTGATATTACTTTCTTTAAATTCTTTCCTTTTCTTGAGTTTTTTATAGACCCTTTCAAATAAAAGGTGATTTTTCACTATAAAGAAAAGTGATTTTTTATTATCAAACTTTAAAAATGTTTCTTTAGAATCATTTTTATAGAGAAAAATTTTACTTATTTTTTGACCGATTTTTTTAATATCTATATCGTACTTTTTTAAAAACTTAATATTTTCGAAGGATAATCCAATAGTCCTATTATAGTTAATTTTTGCTATCTTATTTTTTTTTTGATGGTACATATGAACTGATATCCCTTTTTTTATTAATACTTGAGATAAAATTAAGTTCGTTAAGTTTTTTCCAAATAAGCAAATTTTCATAAATATTTTTAATTTTAACAATAAATATTAAATGATACAAAGTGATAAATTTGATTCTTTATGAATTTAAAAATTAAGAATATCGATCTAAAAGCATTTATATTTAATCGCTTAGTTGAAATTTTTGCAATTGGGCTGTTTCTGTTCGCAATTTTACTGTCTTTGGCAGTGGTATCTTATACGCCAGATGACCCAAATTTTATATTTTCTGAGGGACAAAAAGTTAAAAATTTGCTCGGAAAGAATGGAAGTATAATATCAGATTTTTTTTTTCAATCGGTTGGATTAATAAGTTATTTCATCCCTATAACAATTATTTTTTCAGCAATTAATATTTTTTTTAAAAAGACACCGAGTATTATTGTAAATAATATTTTTTTAGTAGTTTGCTATAGTTTAATCGGGACTTTTTTTTTAAGTGTTTTTTTAACATCACCCTACTTTCTTTATATTAATGGAAATGGTGGATTTGTTGGTAATTTTTTAAATGAGTCAGTTTTTTTAAAACTTGAGTTTTTGAATAATAAAATTACTTATTATTTCTCTTTAATAACTTTTATTCTTTTATTTGTGTTTAGTTTAAATCCAAATTCTTATTGGATTAAAATATTCATAAGAAAGAAAAAAGGTGATCAAGTTAAAGATCAAATCATAAGTCAGGATTCACAATTTAAAGAAAAAGAAACTGTTCAAGAAACTTTTAACCTCAGTGAGTCCATTTCTGAGACTAAAAAGGTAGGTGCTTTCAAACTTCCTTCACTTGATTTCCTTAAGGTTCCAGAAAAGAAAGTTAAAAATGCAAAAGAAGAAAAAAAAGTTGATGCTGATTTTTTGGAAAAAGTATTGTTAGATTTTGGTGTACAAGGAAAAATAGCAAAAATAAGTACGGGTCCAGTTGTTACCCTTAATGAGTTTGAACCTGCTGCGGGAGTTAAAGTCTCAAAAATTATAAGCCTCTCTGAAGATATAGCAAGAAATACAAGCTCTGAGTCTGCAAGAATTTCTACAATTCCAGGATCTAGTACTATCGGTATTGAGCTCCCAAATTTATCTCGAGACAATGTTATGTTGAGGGAAATAATATCTAGTCCAAAATTTAATAATAAGGATTTAAAATTACCAATAGCCCTTGGTAAGAGTATTTCTGGTCAACCATTGATAGGAGATTTAACTTCAATGCCCCATCTTCTAATTGCTGGTACCACCGGCTCTGGAAAATCTGTATGTATAAATACAATTATTCTTTCATTGTTATATAGACACAAACCGGAAATTTGTAAGTTCATCTTAATTGATCCTAAAATGTTAGAACTTTCGACATATGAAGGAATTCCCCATCTATTATGTCCTGTGATAACTGAAGCTAAAAAAGCTGCTTCAGTTTTAGGTTGGGTAGTAAAAGAAATGGAAAATAGATACAAGTTAATGACAAAAGTTGGCGTTAGAAATATTGATAGTTACAACGCTAAACACAAAATTTCTATGCCATACATTGTAGTTATTGTGGATGAAATGTCAGATCTTATGCTTGTAGCCAGTAAAGATATTGAAAATTGTATCCAAAAACTTTCTCAAATGGCCAGAGCTGCGGGTATTCATATAATAATGGCAACACAAAGACCTAGCGTTGATGTTATAACAGGTACTATTAAAGCAAATTTCCCAACTCGTATTTCTTTTCAGGTGTCTTCAAAAATTGATAGTAGAACAATTCTTGGAGAGCAAGGTGCTGAACAACTATTAGGGAAAGGGGATATGCTTTTTATGTCTTCTGCTAATCGAATTACAAGAATCCATGCGCCATTTGTTTCGGATAATGAAATTGAAAAAATAAATTCTTTTCTTAAATCACAAGGAAATCCAGAATATGTTGATGAAATTTTAAATTTATCATCTGAAAGTTCATCTGATGATGACTCTAATGACTCAGATCAAGATGACGAACTTTACAAGAAAGCCATGGAAATAGTTAAATCTGAAGGAAAAGCATCAACCTCCTTTTTACAAAGAAAACTTCAAATAGGTTATAATAGAGCTGCAAGAATAATAGATATTATGGAAAGTAGAGGTGTTGTAAGTAAAGCTAATCATGTTGGTAAAAGAGAATTATTATAATGAGAACAATTTTTCTCATCTTAGTTTTTTTTTTTATATTTGGTCAAAAGTTTGCTTACTCAGATCCTAAAATCATAAAAAAAATTTCTGATACCAAAAATTTTGCATTTGATTTTGAACAATTCATAAATGATAAAAAAGAGACTGGTAATTGTATAATTTCATTTGATAACAAAATGATTTGTAAATACGATGAATCTGGGAAGATAATTGTATCAAACGGAAAGACACTTTTAATTAAAAGCAAAAACTCAAATTTTGCAAATACTTATAAAACTGAAAATACTTATTTTAAATATTTTCTCAATAAAGGATTTTTGATTTCAAAAATTGAAGGAAATGTTGTAGAAAAAGAGCAAAATTTTCTTCTCTCAATCAATGATCAAAGCAATCGATTAAATATTTTTTTTGATAAGAATAACCACTTAATTAAAAGATGGGAAAATATTGATTTATATGGCAACAAAGTAAGAACCAATATTGTTGTAAAAAATATTAATCAAGAATTATCTGATAGTATTTTTAATCTAAATCTTTACAACTAGCTCGCTCTGATATTCAGATTTTCTTCTTTGAAAATTTTCATCCCCCTTGCTAAATAATTTTTTATCGCATTAGGATGATCTAGTGTACAAGTGTGAACCCACATTCTTTTAATTTTTTTTTCAAAAGATTTTACAATCGCGGTAGTTAATGCATATCCCCCAACTCCCTTACCAAAATAATCTTCAAATAAACCTAAATATGCAAGTTCTATTTCTTTTTTTTCTGGGTGATAAATCAGTTCAAAATATCCAACTAAATCTTTATCATTCTTAATTACGTAAGTTTCAAGATTTTTATTGGAAACATAATTAGACCATTGAAAATCTGTCCAAATCAATCTGTCTGTCCATCTATATTTTTTTCCTATTTGTTTGTAAAAAAACTTATTTAATTGAAAATCTGGTGCTGTCTTTTCAATAGAATAATTAATCTCTGGTTTATCTTTTTTGATAAGTTCATTTATATTTTTTAACTCTAAAAAATTTCTTTTTACGCTAATAATCATTGAACCATTCTCCCTACTTTTTCGCCACCGAACAGATGAAAATGCAGATGGGGTACCTCTTGGCCACCATTCTCCCCTACGTTAGATAAAGTCCTGAACCCACTATTGTCTATACTTGAAATGCCAATTTTTTTTGCGACAGTTGAAATACCTTTCATCAAACCTACAATTTCATCAGAGGTAGCTTTAGATGTAAAATCTTCTAAATTTACATATTTCCCTTTTGGAATTACCAAAGCATGAACTTTTTTTTGAGGGTTTATGTCGTGAAAAGATAAAACAAAATCATCCTCATAGATTTTTTTGCATGGTATTTCGCCTCTGAGAATTTTTGCAAATATATTATTATCGTCGTAGCTCATTTTTTTCTTTTATCTAACTCTTTCATAACATCTTCAATTTTGACGTTGTTTACTTCGAGATACACTATCAGATGATACAATACATCGGCCGTCTCATGAACTTTATTTGTATTATTTTCCACAGCCTCTATTAATTCTTGAACTTCTTCTTTAACCTTTTCTACTGACAATTCTTTGTTAGTTAATAATTTATTTGTATAAGATTCGCTTTGAGGTTTAGTCTTCCTCTCTCTTACCATTAAAATTATATCTTCAAGAGTTTTAAGCATATTATGTTCTAACAGGAATTCCTTTAGACTCCAAATATTGCTTTGCTTCTTTCACGGAGTATTTACCATAATGAAAAATTGATGCTGCAAGAACTGCGCTAGCTTTACCTAATTTAATACCCTCTACTAAGTGATCAAGATTTCCAACACCGCCAGATGCTATTAAAGGAATATTTACCTTTGAAGATATTTTAGACATTAATTCAATGTCGTAGCCAACCTGGGTTCCGTCTCTATCCATTGAAGTAACCAACAACTCCCCAGCTCCACTATCTTCCATTTTTTTCGCATATTCCAACGCATCAATTCCACTGTTGTTTCTTCCTCCATGAGTAAAAACTTCCCATTTATCTCCATTTTTTTTTGCATCTATTGCAACAACAATACATTGTGAACCAAATTTTTTAGAACTATCGACCACGACTTTGGAATTTTCTACTGCCGCAGTATTAATTGAAACTTTATCAGCACCACAGTTCAATAATTTATTAATATCATCAACGCTTCTAACGCCACCACCTACTGTTAAAGGTACGAAACATTTCTTTGAAGTCATCTCGACAACCTCATAAATAGTATCCCTATTCTCATTTGAAGCAGTAATATCTAAAAAACAAATTTCGTCGGCCCCACCATCACTATAGATTTTTGCTTGTTCAACAGGATCACCAGCATCTTTTAAATCAACAAAGTTAATACCTTTGACAACACGACCATTCTTAACGTCTAAGCAGGGTATAATTCTATTTTTAAGCATCTTCTTTAGCCAGTTCCTCTAGTTTAATATCACCATCGTATATTGCTTTGCCAACTATAACACCTTCAACATTTTTTAATGTCATAGCTTTTTTAATATCCTCTATTGATGATACCCCGCCAGAAATTATTACAGGACAATTAGAAATTTCAGCGACTTTCATTGTTTCTTCAAAATTTGGACTTTCTTTAGTACCATCTTTATTAATATCAGTAAAAATTAATCTACTAATACCATAGTCATTAACTTCGGCTAAAAAATCTAAAGTTGAAATACCTGAACTTTCTTTCCAACCTGATAATGAGAGTTTTCCATCTTTTGCGTCCAAACCCAATGCAATTTTTTTTGGAAATTTCTTACAAGCCTTTTTCAAAAAAGTTTTATCTTTAATGGCCGCACTTCCTAAGATTACTTTATCTACACCTATATCGGCATATTCTTGGATACTATCAAAATCTCTCACACCTCCTCCTACCTCTACTTTAAAATCAAATTTACTCACGATCTCTTTAATAATATCAAGATTAACCGTTTCTCCCGTTAAAGCTCCATCAAGATCAACAATGTGCAAATTTTTGAACCCTTTATCAATAAATTGTGTTGCCTGTTCGACTGGTGACATTTGGTATTCTGTCTTTTGACTAAAATCACCTTTAATTAATCTTACACACTTTTTATCTTTAATATCAATTGCTGGAAATATCTTCATTTATAAATTTATAAAGTTATTGATTATTTTTAATCCAGTTTTATCGCTTTTTTCTGGATGAAATTGAGTGCCAAAAATGTTTTCTTTTTCAACTGCACAAACATGTTTTGATGAATATTCAGTTGTTGCTGAGATAGAGTTTTTGTCAGTTGGGACAAACTCATAGCTGTGAACAAAGTACATGTGAGATTTGTCTTTTATATCTTTAAAAATTTTGCTCTCTTTAACTAAATTTATTTGGTTCCATCCTATGTGAGGAAGCTTATATTTGCCATTTTGATTGTCTATTTTTGTCACTTTACCTGGGATCCAGCCCAATCCCTTTGTCTCTGACTCTTCATATCCAACATCAGCGAACATTTGTAATCCAACACATATTCCAAGAAGAGGTTTTTTCTTATTCACTACAAAGTCATTTAGGCAGTCAACAAGTCCTTTAATAGATTGTAATGCATCCACACAACTTTTAAATGATCCCTGGCCTGGTAGTACAATTTTGTCAGTGGATCTAATTTTGCTTACATCAGAAGTTACTTCAATTTTGACTTTATTTTGGGCCACTTCTTTAAATGAATTAATAACAGAGCTTATGTTCCCTGATTTATAATCAACAATAGTTACGTTCATTAATTTTTATAAAGAGCCCTTAGTAGATGGCACGACTTTCTTATTTTTTGGATCTATTTCTAATGCAGCTCTGAGCGATCTTGCTAAACCTTTAAAACACGACTCTACTTTGTGGTGACTATTGTCTCCATATAAATTCTCAATATGTAATGTAATTCCTGCAGATTGTGAAAAAGCTTGAAACCATTCCTTAAAAAGTTCTGTGTCCATTTCTCCAAGTTTTTCTACTTTTAAATCCACTTTCCAAATTAAGTACGGTCTGTTTGAAACGTCTAATGCAACTCTAGTTAAAGTTTCATCCATTGGTATCATTGCGTGAGCATATCTTTTAATTCCAATGAATTTTTTTGATGCTTTTTTAAGACATTCACCAATAGCGATACCAGTATCTTCTGTTGTGTGATGGAGATCTATGTGTGTATCTCCTTTTGCTTTAACTTTTAAATCAATTGATGAATGTTTAGAAAGTTGTTCAAGCATATGATCAAGAAAACCTATTCCAGTATCGATTTTGTATTGACCTTTACCGTCAATATTTAATTCAACGTCAATTTTTGTCTCTTTTGTTTTTCTTGTTATTGATGCTTTTCGCTTCATATATACCTACGTATATCTATATTATTTAGTCATATCAACAAAACTAATTTGCCACTTGAAGAATAGAAATTCATATCCATCTATACCTCATGACAACGATTGTATTAGTAAGAAAAAAAAATGACGTAGTTGTGGCAAGTGATGGCCAGGTCAGTATGGGAAATACAGTAATTAAAAGCAATGCTAACAAAGTTCGTAAAATTGAGAAACGAAATGTGATTGCAGGTTTTGCTGGTTCAACAGCAGATGCGTTAACTCTTTTTGAAAGATTAGAAGCAAAACTTGAAAAACACGCAGGAAATTTAACTCGAGCCGCAGTCGAGCTAGCAAAAGACTGGAGAACAGATAAATATTTAAGACGTCTTGAAGCGCTAATGGCTATTGGTGATAAAGAAAAGAGTTTTATAATTTCGGGAACTGGAGATGTTTTAGAACCTGAAGGGGATGTAATTGGAATTGGTTCTGGTGGAAACTATGCACTAGCAGCAGCTAAAGTTTTAATGGATACAGAATTGAATGCTGAAGAAGTTGCAAAAAAAGCAATTAAAGTTGCAGCTGATATTTGTGTTTTCACAAATGATAATATTAGGATAGAGAAAATATAATGGAAAAATCAAATATTAAATCATTCCCAAAGAAAAATTCTGATCAAAAAAAGAATCATATAGATTCTCTTTCACCAAGAGAAATAGTATCCGAGTTAGATAGATACGTAGTCGGTCAAAACAAAGCTAAAAGAGCTGTCGCTATTGCTCTAAGAAATCGATGGAGAAGACAGGCCTTAAAAGGTGAAATGAGAGATGAGGTTTTACCAAAAAATATATTGATGATTGGTCCCACAGGTGTTGGTAAAACTGAGATATCAAGAAGGCTATCTAAGTTAGCAGAAGCACCTTTTGTGAAAGTTGAGGCAACAAGATTTACAGAAGTTGGTTATGTTGGAAGAGACGTAGAACAAATTATTAGAGACTTACTTGAAATTGCTATTGCGATGGAAAAGGTTAAGAAAAGAAAAGAAGTTCATGCTAAGGCTCAAAAGCTTGCTGAAGAAAGAGTTTTAGATGCCCTAGTTGGAAACAAAGCGAGTGTAGCAACAAGAGAAAGTTTTAGAAAGAGACTTAGGAGCGGGGATTTAGATGACAATGAAATTGAAGTTCCAGTTAACGAGAGTGGAAACATGCCAAGCTTCGAAATACCTGGAATGCCTGGAGCGAACATTGGAATGATAAATATTGGTGACATGCTCGGTAAATCAATGGGAAATAAATCAAAAAAGAAAAAGATGACTGTAAAAGAGTCTCACGAAATCCTTTTAAATGAAGAGGCTGATAAACTTATTGAAGAAGATAAAATTATTAAATCTGCAAAAAATGTGACTGAAAATAACGGAATTGTTTTTTTAGATGAAATTGATAAAATTTCTGCAAGAACTGATCGTGTTGGTGGAGATGTGTCTAGAGAAGGAGTGCAGAGAGATTTGTTACCATTGATAGAAGGTACAACTGTAAGTACTAAGTATGGACCAGTAAAAACAGATCATATATTATTTATAGCATCAGGAGCTTTCCAGCTCGCTAAACCTTCAGATTTACTTCCCGAATTACAAGGAAGATTGCCAATAAGAGTTGAACTTGATGCATTAAACAGTTCTGACTTTAAAAGAATTTTAAAAGAGCCAGATAACAGTTTAATTAAACAGTATAAGGCATTATTAAAAACTGAAAATGTTGATTTGGAATTCTCAGAGGATGGAATTGATACCATTGCTAATCTAGCAAGCGAAGTAAACTCATCTGTTGAAAATATTGGCGCAAGAAGACTTCACACTATAATTGAAAGAGTTTTGGATGAGATTAGTTTTACAGCAACAGACAGATCAGGTGAAAAAATTGTGATTGACTCAAAGTATGTAAAAGAAAATCTTGGACAATTAGTAAAAGATAACGATTTATCTAAATTTATTCTTTGATTTTAAATAAACATTAAAAGAACCTAAATCCTTTTCATCAATATTTTCAATATTTTTAATCTTTTTCATAAGCTCAACATTGGAATTGATAAATTCAGGTATAGAGTATTTTAATATGCTTAATTGAGTTGATTTATATGGATCTTCAGCAGATTTAGATCTCATTCCTTTGCCAGTAATTATATTAATTATTGAAAATTGTTTCTCGAAACATTCATTAATAGTTTTTTCAACAAATTTATTTGCTTGATCCAGGCCATAACCATGTAAATCTATAACGAATGTAGATCTATTTTTATTTGTTGAAGGTTCATATAATTCATCTTTAGGATTTATCTTATCTTTGTTTTTTATAAATTTATTCCAGTCTTTAAGATCTTTATCTGATAGTTTTTTTTTCAAATATTAAATATTAGTCTCGACTAATACCCAATTTGGGTCATTAGAATTTAAGTTTCTCGAGAATCTCCAAGTGTCATAAACTTTTTTCACTTTTTCTGGATTTCCTGTGAGAATCTTAGAATTTTTGTCCCTATTACATGATATAATTTCACTTATAAAGTCTACTGTAACTTCAAGCACATTATCTTTTTGCTCGTGGTTTTTAATTTCTGCTGAGTTTATTCCAATAAAAGTTGTCTCCGACTTTATCCCGTTTTTTTCTCTATTAGAAATTGCTTCCTGAAATTGATTTAAAACTTTTCTATCTAATAAGTTTTTAATCTCTTTAATTGACCCTTTCGAAAAATTTGTGATTATCGTTTCGTAAGCAACCTTGGCCCCTTCAATAAAATCCTTTTTGGCAATTTCATCAAAATTTTTATAATTTGGTTTTTTTGCAGATTTAATCTCTGGCATTTCATGAGGGAAACTGTTTGAAATATCTTCCTCATAACCCGATCTTTTGCCTAAAATTCCTCTTAATCTTAGAAAAATAAAACCAGCTATCATAGCCAGTAAAATGATATCTAAATATTCAAAACTATAATTCATATGTAAATAATATTTACTCTATTGCTTAATTTCAACAAGCAATTTAGATTAATGACAAATGAACACAGTACTTTTATTGATAATTTTGGTCCCAATTATAGAAATTTATTTATTTATAAAAATTGGGAGCCAAATTGGTGCTTTTACAACAATATCGCTAATATTCATTACAGCTATAATTGGTGTTTTCTATGCAAGGTATGAAGGTTTAAACAATCTAAGGTCCGGGGTTTCGCAACTTTATAAAAACCAAATGCCTTTATTCGAGTTAATGTCTGGTGCTGCATTGGCTGTTGCAGCTCTTCTATTAATTCTACCCGGATTTGCAACTGATGTATTAGGGTTTTTACTAATATTTCCAATAACAAGAAAACTAATCTTTTTTTTTCTTGCCAAGAAAAAAAGAGGTGAGGTTCGCGATAAAGATGATTTGATTGAAGGAGAATATGTAGATAAGGATAATGAAAATGACAAAAAATTATAAAATTCTTACTTCTTATATCAAAGATGTTTCCTCAAAAATAACTAATACTGAAAGCTATATATATCTTAAAGAAAATATTCCAAAATATTCTTTGGGAATAGATATAAATTCTGTTCCATTAAAAAATAATATGGCTGAGGTAAATATAAAATTAAATTTTAGTAATAAAAATGAAAGCGTTAAAACAGCGTATTTTGAAATGACCCACACTACTATTGTTCGAGTGGAAAAGTCAGCTGTAAATGAAAAAGAATTAAAAAAAATTTTCTTAAGTGATGTACCTACTGAAATGTACCCCGAAATCGAAACTAAATTTTTTGAGATTGTGAAAACAATTGGTTATCCAGATATCAAATTGGAAAAGAAAATTAATTTTAAAGAACTATTTGAAAAAAATCAGAAATAGTTTTTTTTCAAAGACTTTTTTAAAAATATTTGATGTTCTTTAAGCTCACTAGCGGTAGGTTGAATTATATCCTTGCAGAAATTAATTTTTGAATTTTCGTTATTTTTTATTTCACCTTTTTCTTCTAAGAAGTTTAATTTTGGCTCTTTTTGATCGATTAGGTTTACATAAACTTTTGATAATAATTCACAGTCAATCAAGGCTGTATGTAATTTTCTTTTTGAATTATCAATTCGAAATTTTTTGCATAATGCGTCAAGACTTATTTGTGAACCTGGAAATTTCTCTCTTGCTATATCTAGAGTATCAATAACCTGGTCTTTTAATATTGGCTTTTTTCCCAATATCTTTAACTCATTATTTAAATGAGATAGATCAAACTGGGCATTGTGTATAATTAATTTTTTATCTCCTATAAATTCTATAAAATCTTCTGCTATTTCATGGAATTTTTTTTTATCAGAAAGAAATTCGTCAGAGTATCCATGAACTTTAAAGGCTTCTTCTGAAACTTTTCTTTGTGGGTTTAGATAACAATGAAATCTATTCGAAGTTAAAATTTGGTCCTCAAGTTCAATACAACCTATCTCAACTATTCGATGACCACTTTCAACCGACAGACCGGTTGTTTCAGTGTCTAATACAATTTCTCTCATTTACTAATTTCTTTTAAAATTAATTTTACATTTTTCTTTGCAGTCTTGCTAATAAAATTATTTTTTATAAAGAAAGTTGATTTTTTTTTCTTTACTCTTATTGGTAATTGGTTTTTTCTAAGTATATTTATCAACTTAAGATTGATATTTTTTCTTTTATTGATCTTATCTGCAATTTTTTTTTTATCAGCCTCAATGAAAATAATAATATCTTTTTTTGTATTATGTTTGTTTTCTAAAAATAAAGGTACATCAAGTATAACAAATTTTTTTTTTCTGTATTTGTTTAAAAAGTCTCGCATTTTTTTCCTTACTTGCGGGTGTACTATTCTGGTCAGGATTTTTAAATTATTTGGTTTTTGCAAGATTATTTTCAATAGTTCTTCTTTATTAAGAGGAAAATTACTGATTTTTCGAGGAAATCTTTTCTTAATTTTTTTGAATAAATATTTATCTTTTTTGTAAAGATTTGAGACAATTAGATCGGCATTAAAAACTGGATACTTAAATAATTTTGAGAAAAAGGTCTTTCCTGAACCTATATCACCAACCAATACAATTCTTCTCATTTTAAAATTTCTATTGTTTCTTCATCAATCTTCGGTAAGACCTTGTTCCATAAAGCAAAAGATTGATGGGCTTGATATATAAACATCATCCTGCCATTTTCTATTTTATTTCCACTCTGCTTTGCGTTTTTTAAAAAATTTGTTTCATTTGGATTATAAATTACATCATAAAAAAACCTGTTATTGCCCAATTTTTTAAAGTCTAAAATGAAATTTTCATTTTTTAAACCAACGCTTGTTGCATTAATAACTATATCGAATTCAGGTATATTTCCCCACCTTTCAATTTTAATCTCCTTAAAAATTTCCTTAATTTTTTCTGCATTTTCCAAAGTTCTATTGGTTAAAGAAATATCTTCACAACCCATATTTTTTAAAGCAAAAATAATAGATGGGCTGACTCCTCCAGCCCCTATGATAAAAGCTTTTTTTCTTTTCACATCATAATTTATGTACCTTATCGCTAACTCGAATCCAGCAATATCTGTGTTGTGGCCTATTATTTTATCTCCTTCTTTACACAAAGTATTTACTGAGTTAGTCTTTTTTGCCTCTAAACTTAGATCGTCTAAAAAAGGGATTACAGTATTTTTAAAAGGAACTGTCACGTTGACACCACTTATTTCTGCTTTTCTTAAACTTCCAACTAATTCAGGAATTTCATCTTTTTTCAAAAGTTTTTTTTCATAAATCGCATTAATTTTATTCCTTTTAAACCAAAAATTATGGAGTTTTGGAGACAAAGAATGATCGATCGGATTTCCTATGACGCAAAATTTTTTCATTTTATATTATCCAAATATTGTTTGATGCTTTTAATTGGAAGACCCATTATTGTATTAACCTCTCCCTTAATATCACTGAATAAATTTTTTCCTTCAC
The DNA here is from genome assembly GCA_902514805.1 of uncultured Pelagibacteraceae bacterium. GTDB lineage: Bacteria > Pseudomonadota > Alphaproteobacteria > Pelagibacterales > Pelagibacteraceae > Pelagibacter. The sequence goes on from CABXSF010000001.1 coordinate 27,998, forward strand.
CTTCTATTTGATAAACATTATACGAATACAAATTTTCATCCGAAATTTTTCCGAGATAAACTTTGAGCTCTTTTTGAGTTAAATTTTTCATTTTCATCTCAGCTTTTTCTGTATAATTCCATATCATTTTTCCATCTAAAGAAATGCATACTGAGCTTATGAGATGATGAGTCTTTCCATTTAATAGATTCAAAATATTCATTGCTTCTTCTCTATTTATTGGCTTCGAGATTAATTTACCATTAAAATCAATAACACTATCAGCACCTAAAACTATTTTTCCTAATTTCTTTTGACTAACTTTGTTTGCCTTTAATTCAGCTAAGTTCTTGGATATAAGTTCTGGGGTTGCTCCTTGATTTAATAGAGACTTCTTTACTTCAGCTTCATCTAAATTGGAAGGTTCAACGGTACATTTGATTTTATTTTCATCCAAAATTTTTTTTCTTACCTCGCTTTTAGATGCTAATATTATTGATTTCATTTTTGGTTGAAAATATCATGTATCTTAAGAATTGAGGCGGCCGTTTCCTCTACAGATTTTCTTGTTACATCAATGCTTGGCCATTTATATTTTTGAAAAAGTTTCCGTGCATCTTCCATTTCTTTTTGTACTATATCTAAATTTGTATATTCTGTACTTTCATTGTCTTTAATAGATTGCATTCTGTTTTTGCGTAAATCTACAAGTCTAACGGGCTCTGCAGTTAAACCGACTACACATTTCTTTTGGGGGTCTTTTTTTAATATAGCAGGAACAGAGTTTTCATTCACTAAAGGTATATTTGATATCTTCATTCCTTTGTTTGCGAGATAAATTGAGGTTGGTGTTTTACTAGTCCTGCTCACCCCAAGGAGAATAATATCAGATTTTTCTATATCGCTAACAGAATTTCCATCATCATGATTCATTGTAAATTGTATGGCTTCAATTTTTTTATAGTATTCATCATCCATTACATGCTGTCTACTTGGAACATTAAGCGCTTTTTGATCTAAGAGTTTTGAAAAGCGTATAATTAAATCCCCAAGAATGCCAAAACAGGGAATGTTTTTTTTATTGCATTCGCCTGACAAATGCTTTGCTAATTTATTATCAACTATTGTATATAAAACTATCGAATTGCTATTTTTCTCTGAAGCTTCCAAGATTTTTGAAATTTGGTTTTCTGTTCTTGTAAAAGAGTAAAAATGAGTTTTATAATTAAAATTTTTGAACTGAGCTTTAATTGCAAGAAATATTCTTTCTAGTGTTTCTCCTGTAGAGTCGGAGATAAGATATATATCGTATGTATTAATCATGTATAAAAAGTATAACTATGTGTATAAGTTGCTTCATAAATTTAAAAAAAATCAATTCAGAGATTTTAATGTATAAGTGTTTATTTATACACATTTTAAACTATGTTAATAAATATTATACTTTTTAGAATAAAAAATGTTAATTAATTAAAAGATAAAGAATTCTGGGGGATATTTAATAAATCTTATGTGAAAAAACTGTTATAAACATGTAAAAAAACAATAATTCCCATTATTAACAGTACATACTACAAATAATATAAATAATATTTAATTATATGAATACTCTCATACAAAACTGCATTAATAAAAAACTTTCAAAAACACCAATATGGTTAATGAGACAGGCAGGAAGATATTTGCCAGAATTTAGATCTATAAGAAAAAAGAACCAAGATTTTATTAAATTATGTTTAAACACTAAACTATCATCAGAAATAACCATGCAACCAATCACCAGGTTTGATTTTGATGCAGCTATAATTTTTTCCGATATACTTCTAGTTCCGTATGCGCTCGGTCAACAAGTAAGTTTTGAAAAAAATTTCGGACCTAACCTACAAAAAATTAATCTCAAAACATTAAATGAGATTAAAAAAGAGGACTTTCTTAAAAAATTAGATCCGGTTTATAAAACAATTAAAAAAATAAAAACTAAGTTATCTGTAAACAATAAGGACACAATAGGCTTTGTAGGAGCACCATGGACCTTGTTATTATATATGCTTAACAGAAAGTCTCCCAAAGGAGCAAATTTTAATGTGTTTCCAAAAGATAAGCATACCAACGATATTATGGTAAAGTTGGATAAATTTCTAAAAATACACATAGAAGCTCAAATTAAAAGTGGTGTATCTATAATTCAAATATTTGACAGTTGGGCTGGACTTCTCCAAGAAAAGGATTTGGAATATTTTGTATACAAGCCCATCAAAAGTTTAGTTGATTTTATTAAACAAAAAAAAACAGTCTCAATTTGTTTCCCAAGAAATATTAATAATTACAAAAAATTCGTAGAAAATGTAAACCCAGATGTAATTAGTATTGATTATAACACAGATCCTACGATAATAAGAGATACTGTTGATATTACTGTTCAAGGCGGCCTTGATCCGAAAATTCTACTTCAAAACAAAGAAATTATTAGAAATGAAGTGACAAAATACTTAAAAACTTTTGATGGAAAAAGATATATATTCAACTTAGGACATGGAGTTTTACCAAATACCAACCCAAATATGGTTAAATATTTAGTAGACGTAGTAAGGAGTTTTAATGGAAAGTAATCATCCCCAAGTAAATTTTGGGAAAACTGGTGTTTTATTAATTAATCTTGGAACGCCTGACTCGACAAATTGGTGGGATATTAGAAAATATTTAAATGAGTTTCTATCAGACAGACGTGTTATCGAGGTAAATCCTTTTTTGTGGAAGATAATATTAAATCTATTTATTTTAACATTTAGACCATCTAAAACAGCTAAGGCATATAAAGAAATATGGATGAAAGATGAAAATATTTCACCATTACGCTACTACACCATTAAACAAACTGAGAAGGTAAGATCCTTTATATCCAATAAAAATTTAATAATTGATTATGCGATGAGATATGGAAATCCAAGCATCAAAAGTAAAATGTTAGATTTACAAGAAAGCGGGTGCGAAAACATAATAATACTTCCCCTGTACCCTCAGTATGCGGCAGCAACAACAGCTACAGTTTGTGATGAGGTTTATAGGACTTTGATGAAGATGAGATGGCAGCCCAGCCTACAAATTATTCCTCATTATGAGTCAGAGCCACTTTACATTCAAGCTATAGTAAATTCTATCAATCATAAACTGAGAAGTATTAATTGGAACCCTGATCTTATATTAGCTTCTTATCACGGTATACCAAAAAAATATTTTGATAAAGGCGACCCCTATCATTGTTATTGTCATAAAACCTCTAGATTAATTAAAGAAACATTTGATAAAGACATACCCATTTTGACAACCTTCCAATCAAGATTTGGTCCTCAAGAATGGCTTCAACCTTATACAGATAAAACTTTAGAAAACTTACCCAAAGAGGGAAAAAAAAACATTTTGGTAATTTCTCCTGGTTTCTCTTCAGATTGCGTTGAAACACTTGAGGAAATCTCTATTCAGGGTAAAGAAAGCTTTTTAGAGGCTGGTGGGGAAAAATTCGACACAATCCCTTGCTTAAATGACAACGAAGATCATATAAAATTATTAGTGCACTTAATCAGTAAGAGTTTAGGAAAATGAATTTTTACCTAATATTTAAATCTCTACATTTAATTGCAGTAATTTCTTGGATGGCTGGATTACTTTACTTGCCAAGAATATTTGTTTATCACTCAGAAAACTCATCAAATATCGAGGTCAGTAAAGTTTTTAAAGTAATGGAGAGAAAATTATATTTCTACATTATGTATCCAGCAATGTTACTGTCATGGATATTTGGTTTAGTTTTAATACATTCGGTTGGTGCTGAATTATTAAATGCATTATGGATGCAAGTTAAATTATTTTTGGTAATTATTTTAACTGCTTATCACTTTTATCTTGGATCGTGTTTGAAAGCATTTTCAATCGACAGTAACACTTCTAGCTCAAGATATTTTAGGCTTATCAATGAAATACCAACTATATTGTTAATTTTAATTGTATTTTTTGCAATTTTAAAGCCATTAGGAGGTTGAAATATCAAAAATATCCACTATATTAAATTTACCAATTTACTTATTTCCCCAAATGAAAATCCAAGAACTTAAAAAAAATAGTCCAGCACAATTAATTGAACAGGCTGAGAAACTAGGCATTGAAAATGCAAGCACACTCAGAAAGCAAGAAATTCTGTTCGCTATATTAAAAAAACTTGCTGAAAAAGGTGAAGAAATTACGGGAATGGGAGTTCTTCAACTGCTCCAGGATGGATTTGGATTCCTAAGAGCATTAGAGTCAAATTATTTACCAGGAGCAGACGATATTTACGTCAGCCCAAGTCAAATTAGAAAATTTGGTTTAAGAACAGGTGACACAGTTGAAGGACCTGTTAGAGCGCCCAAAGAAGGAGAAAGATATTTTGCTTTGCTTCAAGTGAGTAAAATAAATCTTGAAGATCCTGAAAAATCTAGGCACAAAATTGCTTTTGATAACTTAACTCCATTGTATCCTAACAAACAAATAGTTATGGAAGTTGAAACAAGTACAGTTGAGAAAAAGCCAAATTTAACTCCAAGATTAATTGATCTTGTAAGTCCAATAGGTAAGGGCCAAAGATCTTTAATCATATCTCCACCTAAAGCAGGTAAGACAATGATATTACAAAGCATAGCTAACTCTATTACTGCAAATCATCCAGAATGTTACTTGATGGTTCTACTTATTGATGAAAGACCTGAAGAAGTAACAGATATGCAACGAACAGTTAAAGGTGAAGTAATAAGTTCAACTTTTGATGAACCCGCACAAAGACACGTGGCGGTGGCAGAAATGGTTATAGAGAAAGCTAAGAGAATGACGGAGCATAAAAAGGATGTGGTTATTCTTTTAGACTCAATAACTAGACTTGGAAGAGCTTATAACGCCGTAGTCCCTAGTTCCGGTAAAGTTTTAACTGGTGGTGTTGATGCTAATGCTCTTCAAAGACCCAAAAGATTTTTTGGAGCAGCTAGAAATATTGAAGAGGGTGGATCTTTAACGATTATTGCTACGGCCTTAATAGATACAGGTAGCAGAATGGACGAAGTCATATTTGAGGAATTTAAAGGGACAGGTAACAGTGAAACTATCCTTGATAGAAAAATATCTGAAAAAAGAATATTTCCGGCGATTGATATTACTAAGTCCGGAACAAGACGAGAGGAGCTTCTTTTTGATAGAAATGATTTGCAAAAAATGAATGTTCTAAGACGTATAATAGCTCCAATGGGATCAATGGACGCCATTGAATTTATAAATTCTAAGCTTAAAAATACCAAAAGTAATACAGAGTTTTTTAACTCAATGAATAAACCTTCATAGATCGGGACACGTCTAATAATTCATTTAAATTAGTCTTTAATTTGATAATATTTGTTAATGTCTGAAATGAATCTGTCAAAATTAAAAAAACTTTTTCAAGAAAAGAGATATACCGAAATTATATTTGATATAGAATCTTCAACTACAGAAAAAAATAGATCATCTGCTTTGCACAATCTACTAGGAGTTTGTAGAGCATCTCAGAAAGGTAAAACCGACAGGGATGTTAAATATGCACTTAACGATTTTGAAACTGCTTTTTATGAAGATAATCTTAGCGAAATATCTTTGGAGTCATTGTGTAATCATATAAAGCTTTGCGCAGAAATGGGTCGAAAAGACTCAGAATTATTGAATAACATGTTAACTTCACAAAAAATGTATTTAGATGCAGAAAAAAAATTTTCTGAAGATGACAAATATTTAACACACGGAATTGACTTATATAAATATCTTATAAAACATAATAAAAAAATTTATATATTAGAAAAAATTATTAAATCAAAGGGATTAAATAAGCTTTTTGGTTCTTCTTATATTACATCACAAATGTATTTAAGTAACTGGAAACAAAAGAATTTTGCAGAATTTCAAAAAAAATTCTCAAATATATTTAGAATTCTTGACTCAAAAAAACCTGTCAAAGTTGATTTATCAAAAAAAAAGATAAAAGTTGGTTTTTTATCTCCTGATTTCAAGCAATCTCATTCAATCACTTATTTTATAAAAGATCTTATTAAAGATTTAAAACAATCAAAATATGTAACTTTCGGGCTTTCTCTTTTAAAGACTAATCAACGAGATGAGACTACAGATGAATTTGCAAATCTCTTCGATGATTGGATTGATCTAGGTGATAAATCAGATCAAGAAATTGTTGATAATATTCAAGACGTAAATATAGATATACTAATTGATCTTGCAGGTTTGTGGTCATTAAATAGGGTCAATATTTTTAACACAAGAATCTGTCCACTTCAAATTAGTTGGTTGGGTTTTAATAATTCTACTGGTTTCAAAGAAATAGATTTTATTTTAGCTGATACCAAAACTGTGCAAAATGAAGAGAAAGAATACATAACAAAAATTTATAAACTTCCTCACATTTGGAATTCTCATTGTGGTTTTGAGTATAAAAGAGTTTTTAATGAATTACCTTATAAAAGAAATAATTATTTTACGTTTGGTTCACTGAATAATTTTGTCAAAATAAATGAAGAAGTTTTAAACACATGGATTCAAATACTTAAGAAAGTAAAGAATTCTAAATTAGTTTTAAAATCATCTTTATTTGTCTGCGAAGAAGTTATTAAAAAAAGGTTTGAAGAGGAGGGTCTAGGTAACTCACTTGAAATACTAAAAAAAACAAAAAGAAAAGATTTTTTATCTCATTTAAATACTTACGATAGAATAGACCTATGTCTTGATACTTTCCCATTTACTGGTGTAACAACAACATTTGAAGCTTTATGGAAAAATGTTCCTGTTCTAACAAAAATGGGGTATAATTTTAATTCAAGGTGTGGCGAAAGTATTTTAAAAAATGCAAACATTAAAAATTTTATTGCTATAAGTAACAGTGATTATATTGATAAGGCTGTTTTTTTTGCAAGCAATATAAACGAGTTAGACAAAACCAGAAAAAATCTTTTTGATAAAATTAAAGAAACTCCTTTATTTAATACAAAAGGATTTAGCAATGACTTCTGTGAAGCTTTAGACAAAATGCAAATGATTGTAAGTAAAAACTATAAGTAGCCTAATTCAATCATTTCGTCTTTAAAAATAGTTTCTATTTTTTTTATTAAATCAACTGACAGTTCTTCTTTCCAAGCACCAGTTTTTCCTTTCCGAAAAAACAATTCCCCCCTTCCCTTTTCTGAAAAACCATCATTCTTTTCCATTTTTTGTAATTCTTCAAATTGAGTTTGCTTTATCGCTTTTTTAAGCTTTTTTTCGTCAAATTCAGCAGCATCAATTTCTTTTAAATAATTAATTATTTTTGAAAATGTACTATATCCATCTAAAAGCATATCCTCATATTTTACAACTAAAGTCTTACAAGATTTATAATTTTTCCAAGATTTATAATGCTCTGACCAAGTACCCATAAGGGCTTTTTTAAATCTTCTGTTGCCTGATGAAGGATATTCAAAATTGTATGATGAGGAGAAATGTTCAAATGATTTATCGTGTTTAAGATCCATATGATGTGAAAGAGATATTAAAACATCTCTAGGATCTCTTACAATATAGATTGCCCCTTTAGTATTTCTTTGCGAAGTAAAATGATAGGAATTAATTGAGCACATAGCATTATGAGTTTTAACAAAATTTGTTTTTTTATTGAGATTTATATAGTCTTGCATAGCTTCCCAATTTTTAGCTATTTCATCAAACTTATTGTAATCTACTTTAAATTTATCCAATAATTCTTGATCTGGAAAACCCTGAGGTTTAAAACTATCGAGAATTGAACCTTCAAGACTAAATTTTTCACCTGGTTTCAGAAAATAACTTTTTAGAAACATGCGAAGCCAGGTGTTCCCACTTTTCGGATATGAGGCTAACCAAACAATCATAAAAATAATAGCGATACTTTTATAAAAAATTCAATATATAATACATTTAAATCTTTTTTAGAATTAATTTTATAAAAAAATGACATTTGAAAAAAAAATTAATGATCTAATACCTCTATTTAATAACAAACAATACGGGAAACTAATTTTCGAGATAGAGAGTAATTTTGACGAAAAAGAAATGAACAGCCAAGTTTTATTAATTTTAGGATTGGCTAGAATGAGATCGCTAGGTCGTAAGCTTAAAGATATTTTGCTAGCTGCACAAAATTTCAAACAAGGCTACACTTTAGATAAAAAAAGTAAAATCGGATTAGAATGTTTAAGATACTATTTTTATAGCGTTAGTGAAAAAGTAGAACTAGATAATACTCTATCTCCAACAGAATATGCTGAAGTTAAAAAATTTTTTTTTGAGGCAAAATCTATGTTGAATTACGACGAAAAACTGTATCATGCTATGTCATTATTGAGTTTCAAAAGCACAAATGTAGAGTTTAGACAAGAAATTTTAAAAAAACTTATAGATAAAAACTGTTCAAAGGAAAAAAATTTAATTATTTTCGAGTATATTTATAATAACAATTATAGATATAACTGGTCACAAAGGGACTTTTTTAATTTTACCGATACAATAAAAGAAAAACTACCTCATATTAAATTATCCAAAATTGAGGTAACAAAAAAAAAAAAGTTTAAAATTGGTTTTGTCTCATCAAATATGGGTGGAAATCATTCAGTCACATATTTCATTAAAGATTTGTTAGATTATAAAAATGAGAACTTTGAAACTCATATTTTTTCTGATATTGATGAAAAAAGGGAAGATGATACAACAAAAATTATTAAGGCTAAAGTTGACTTTTTTCACAATATTTCAAGCAAGAATAATAGTGAATTTGCGAGTTTTTTAAGATCAATAGATATTGATATATTAATTGATCTTAATGGATACGTGGGGAAGGGGAGAATTGAAATTTTTAATTCTAGAGTTTGTAAATTACAAATATCTTGGCTAGGTTATAACAATACCATAGGTTTAAATCATAGTGATTATTTAATTGCAGATAAAAATTTAATATTTGAAAAGGAAAAAGATCTTTATCGAGAAAAAATTATTTATCTTAATGAAATCTGGAGTTCCCATTCAGGATTAAATATTGAGAGAAACTACAACCAGTTGCCATCGCAAATTAGTGACATTTTCACATTAGGTTCTTTCAATAATTACTCGAAAATATCAGATGATACCGTTGAAGTTTGGTCAGAAATACTGAAAAAAATTGATAATAGTAGGCTTGTATTAAAATCATCTGTTTCACACTCTGAAATTCATTTTATAAAGTTATTTGAGAAGAAAGGAGTATTGAATAAAGTTATCTTTAAAAACAGATCAAAGAACTTTGAGGATCATATCAAACTTTATAAAGATATAGATCTTTGTTTGGATACTTTTCCCTATACTGGTGTAACAACAACATGTGAAGCTTTATGGATGAATGTACCAGTTATAAGTTTAGCAGGATTTAACTTCAATTCTAGATGTGGAGAAAGTATTTTAATTAATTCTGATTTAAAAGATTTGGTTGCTAAGAATAAAGATGATTATATTTCTAAAGTAGTATCATTAGCCAACGACACAAATAAGTTAAAAAAAATCCGAAAATTTATTTTTGAAGAAGTTTTGAAAACCAATACCTTTAACACAAAGAAATTTGCAGCTAATTTTTGGAAATCAATTCTAGACACCTATACAAATCATAAATAGACTTAAAACTTAAAAAAATATGACGATATGTGCACTATCAACAGGAATAGGAGCTTCAGGGGTCGCTATTATTCGAATTTCTGGCCCGGAGACTAGTTTTCTCATTAAGTCTCTAACAAATAAGGCACTACCGAAGCCTAGGGAGGCAACCCTTCTAGAATTAAACAATATCAATAATTCTAGACCAATTGATCAAGGGATAGTTTTATGGTTTCCGGGTCCAAAAAGCTATACAGGTGAAGATATGGCTGAATTACATGTTCATGGGAGTAAAGCAGTAGTCAAAGAACTACAAGAAACAATTATAAGCACAAAAAAATGTAGATTAGCGGAACCAGGGGAGTTTACCAAGCTAGCATTTTTAAATGGTAAGATAAATTTGTTACAAGCAGAGGCGATAGGCGATCTAATAGCAGCAGAAACAGAAATTCAAATGGAACAAGCCCAAAATATTATAAAAGGTAAATCTTTTTTAAAATTCAATGAGCTTAGAGAGAATTTAATCAAAATTTTGTCAAAAATTGAGGCAAAGATAGACTTCCCAGAAGAAGATTTACCCTCTAATGTTCTTGATGATGTTAAAAAAGATGTTTCTATTATTGAGAATGAAATTAAAAAAATATTATTAAGTTATGAAGTAGGAGAAAAAATTAGATCAGGTTACAAAATCGCTATAGTCGGACCCCCCAACTCTGGTAAATCAACCTTAATGAATTATTTAAGCAAAAGAAATGTAGCAATAATATCTGATATTGCCGGAACCACTAGAGATGTATTACAAACTAATCTAAACTTTTACGGTTACCCAGTTATAATTTCTGACACCGCAGGGATTAGAGATTCAAAAGATGTGATTGAGAAAGAAGGTATTAAACTTGCTTTCAAAAAAAGCAGAAGAAGCTGACCTTAGAATAGTCGTTATTGAGCCTAAAAACGTTGATTTCTATGGTTTTTTAAACGATCTATTTAACAAGAACACTATTTTGGTTATTAATAAATCTGACCTTAATGAATTTGATGTGAAGGATAGACTTAACAAGTATGATCCAATTTCTGTATCTTTTCTTAAAGAAAAAAATATAGATGAATTATTAAACCGAATTAAAAAAAATTTAATTAGAGATATGAAGTTTAATGATGATGTTTTTGTAACTAGAGAGAGACATAAAAATAATCTAAAGGAGTGCTTAATAAACTTGCAAAACTTTAAAGACAAAACTGAGTCTTTAGATTTTGACAAAGGCGCAGAAGATCTTAGATTAGCACAAGTCAGTTTAGGCAAAATTGTTGGAAAAGTTGACGTAGAGGCCATATTAGGTAGTATTTTCAATGATTTCTGTATCGGTAAATAAATTCAATTTTCCTTGATTTTTTGCATCTTTTTAAACAAAATCGTTGGTATTAGCCAACTTTGAAGGGTTTTTTGGTTATAACTTGTAAAATTTGTCATCAACTATAAATTCTAAGCATGAAAAATAATTTTTCATTTGATGTTGTTGTAATTGGTGGTGGTCATGCTGGTTGTGAAGCTGCTGCAGCATCCGCACGTATCGGCGTTAAGACTGCATTATTTACAAACGATACTAACACTATTGGTGAGATGTCTTGTAACCCTGCAATCGGAGGGCTTGGTAAAGGGCACTTAGTAAGAGAAATAGATGCTTTAGATGGTGTTATGGGAGACATAGCTGATAAATCTGGCATTCAATTTAGACTTTTAAATAGGAGCAGAGGACCAGCTGTACAAGGACTGCGCACTCAAAGTGATAGGTCTATTTATAAAAAAGAAATGCAATATAAACTTCTAAACTATTGTAATTTAAGCATATTTTCGATGTCAATAAATGAATTTATAATTAAAAATAACGAGATAAAAGGTCTTAAAACATCAGATGGCACAGAAATTAAATGTTCTAAGGTAATTCTAACAACAGGCACTTTTTTAAACGGTTTGATACATATAGGTGATAAAAGAACGCCAGCTGGTAGGTATGACGAAAAACCGACGCTAGGTTTATCTGATCAGTTAAGAAAATATGATTTTAAATTAGGTAGACTAAAGACCGGAACTCCTCCTAGGTTAGACGGTACTACAATTAATTATGATAATCTTGAACGACAAGATGCAGATAAAGATATCTCTTTTTTTTCTTTTTTAACTAAGAAAGTTTATAACGAGCAAATCTCATGTAGTATGACATACACAAATGAAAAAGTTCACGAGATTATTTCTAAAAATTTAAAAAAGAGTGCAATGTATTCTGGAAGTATAAAGGGTGTTGGTCCTAGATATTGTCCATCTATTGAAGATAAAATTTATAAATTTAAAGACAAAACTAGACATCAGATCTTTTTAGAACCTGAAGGTCTTAAAGATAATACAGTGTACCCAAATGGTATTTCCACATCACTTCCAGAAGAGATACAATATAAAATATGTCATAATATCAATGGTTTAGAAGATGTCAAAATCATAAGGCCTGGATATGCTATAGAATATGATTACGTAGACCCTAGAGAGCTTTTTTTAACTTTAGAGACTAAGAAGATTAAAAATTTTTATTTAGCAGGACAAATAAATGGAACTACAGGTTATGAAGAAGCAGCAGCACAAGGTTTGATTGCTGGGGCTAATGCAGCGTTATCGATTCAAAATAAAGAACCATTAATTTTAGATAGATCTCAAGCTTATATCGGTGTCATGATAGATGATCTAGTAACTAAAGGAGTAGCAGAGCCATATAGAATGTTTACATCTAGAGCTGAATATCGATTAACTCTTAGATCTGATAATGCCGATTTGAGATTGACTGATATAGGAATTAAGATCGGTCTAGTATCTAATGAAAGGGCTGAGGTCTTTAATGTTAAAAGCAGATACTTAAAAAATATTTCATTAAAAATGGATAATTTAAAAATCTCACCCTCAAAGGTATCCAAATTCAGTGTAAAAATTGCAAAAGACGGTATTTTAAGGACTGCTAGCAATATACTAGCTCAAAAAGGTGTGACTATGGACAAAATTAGGGAAATTTGGCCTGAATTGACCTTTATATCTAAAGATATAGATGAACAATTGGAGACGAATGCCCATTACAAGGGTTATCTAAAGAAGCAAAATGCTGATATATTGGCTTTTAAAAGAGATGAAAATCTTAAAATCCCAGATAACATTAATTATGATAGTTTTCCTGGGTTTTCCAACGAGGTCAAATCAAAATTCAAGCAAATTAAGCCAAAAACAATGGGTCAAGCACTCAGAATTGACGGTATAACTCCAGCGGCAGTATTTATTCTGTTGTCACATCTAAAAAGAAAGTCTATTAAGAAGATAGCTTGATAGATTCGCATAAAATTGATTACTCAAAACTAGACACTTTGAATGTTTCACGTGAAACATTTCTTGAATTAGATGAATTTAAAGAAATGATTTTGGATGAGAATAAAAAAATTAATTTAATTAGCCAACATACTGAGGAATTAGCCAGAGATAGACATATAATTGACTGCGCACAAATTATTGATTTAATTGATGAAAATCACCTATCTTGCACTGATCTAGGCTCTGGCTCAGGTTTGCCTGGTTTAGTTATAGCTATAATCAAAAAAAAACAAAAATCGAAGATGAAATTTTTTCTTTACGAAAAAAGTTTTAAAAAAAGCAATTTTTTAAAAAAAGTTATTAATAAATTCGAACTAAACGTTAAAGTAATAAATCAAAATATCTTCGATCAAAAAAAATTAAACTCTGATTTGATTGTAGCAAGGGCATTTAAACCTTTACCGGTTATTTTAGATTTAGTATCGAAAAATTTCGATAATTTTAAAGACATCATTTTGTTTTTAGGAAAAAGTGGAAAGAGTTCTATTGAGCAAAGTTTAAAAAAGTGGAATTTAGAATTTATAGAAAAAAAAAGCTTAACAGAAAAAGACTCAATCATAATTAAGATAAATAAAGTGAGTAAAAAAAAATGAAAGAAAAAATTATTTCAGTTATTAATCAAAAGGGCGGTGTTGGAAAAACGACGACCGTAATAAATTTAGCTGCAGGACTTAGTTTAAATGGAAAAAAAATACTAGTTATAGATTTGGATCCACAAGGAAATGCAACAACGGGATTAGGTTTGTCTAATGTAGCAGATACTAGCAAATCAATTTATGGAGTTTTGAATGGAAAAGAGGAGATTCAAAGTTCAATTCAAAAGACGAACTTTCAAAATTTAGATATCGTAACATCAAATGTAGATTTATCTGGTTTGGAGGTTGAAACCGCAGATGACCAAAATAGAGCGTATCTTTTAAAGACTAAATTAACAGCATATTTAAACAATTCTAGCCACTCATACGACTACGTCTTGATTGATTGTCCGCCTTCTTTAAGCTTATTAACCGTAATGGCTTTGGTGGCATCAGACTCATTAGTTGTGCCTTTACAGACAGAATTTTTTGCCCTTGAAGGGATAACTCAGCTTATTAAAACTATAGATCGTATTAAGGTCGGCCTTAATCCAAATTTATTTGTAAGAGGAATATTGTTAACGATGTATGACAAAAGAAACAGACTATCTGCACAAGTTGAAACAGATGCAAGAGATTATTTTAAAGAAAAAGTCTATCAAACAGTAGTTCCTAGAAATGTCCGTTTATCAGAAGCACCCTCACATGGGGTTCCTGTTTTAATATATGATAAACAATGTCCAGGAAGTAAATCTTATATTAAATTTACAGAGGAGTTTTTGGCTCAAGAATCGAGTTTCGTAACGGCAGCATGAGCAGTATTTTTAAAAATAAAAAAGGTCTAGGAAGAGGATTGTCTTCTTTAATAGGGGATACAAAAACAGTTTCAAAAAACAATAAAATTTCTGTTAGTGATTTAATTAGAAATAGATATCAACCAAGAAAAACATTTGACGAAAAAAGCTTGGAGGAGTTAACTAATTCAATTAAGTCTAGAGGTATCATTCAGCCAATTATTGTTAGGCCATCAAGTGGAAATAAATATGAGATAATTGCAGGAGAGAGAAGGTGGTTGGCAGCCCAAAGAGCGGGTTTGCATGAGGTGCCAGTAGTTGTTGTTGATGCTGACGATAAAAAAGCTCTTGAGTTTGGTATAGTTGAAAATGTTCAAAGACATGATTTAAATTCAATAGAGGAAGCAGAAGGTTATAAAAGGTTGATCGATGAGTTTAGCTATGACCAAGAACAAGTTGCTAAATTTATTGGTAAAAGTAGAAGTCATATCACTAATAGTTTAAGACTTTTAACACTATCAAGTTATATAACTGATTTGATAAAAATTAATAAGATTTCCCCGGGTCATGCCAAAATTTTAGTTGGACTTAGTAATTCAGATCAAATTGCAAAAAAAATAATAAAAAAAAATCTTTCTGTAAGACAAACGGAAAATCTTGTTAGACTTTACAAGTCTCCAACTAAATCAATTAAAACATCAAAGGACCCTAACATTAAAAAAATTGAGACAGATCTTATGGAAAAGATAGGTCTCAAAACTCAAATAACAAATAAGAAAAATAATAAAGGGTCCGTAACTTTTGATTATAGAGATTTAGACCAACTTAATCGGTTGATAGAAATTATTAAGAAATATTACTAACTGTTATTTGAAGTTTCGTAAATTAAATTAAAAACTAGCATTAAACTAATTGAACTGTTTTTTTTTATGAAAATCTCAGTTTTATTAATATTCATAATCAAATCCTTAATTTTTGATTTCGACCAACACTCAAGTTGTTTTTTTATTATTGGTTTATCCTTCCAAAAAATTGGAGGGGTATAATTATTTATTAAACTATCAAAACTTAAATTCTGATTATGTTTTTCGTAGAGGCTAAGTAATCTTTTTGCTTTTTGTAGAAATGTTCTTAAAATTAATATTCCATCTTCTGATTTATAATTACTTTCATCGAGAATCTCAGAAGTTTTTTTTGTATTTTTTGATAAAGATGTATCTACAAGTTCGTTAATGCTAAAGTTTTCAGATAGATTTGTTAACCTAAATATTTCTTCTAAATTTATATTTTTTTTATCTTGTATATATATAAGAATTTTGTCCAATTCAGATTTTAAATGACCTCTGTCTCCGTTACATCTATTTACGAGAAGATTAATTGTTTCTTGTGAAATGCTTATTTTGTAATTATTAAAAAATTTTTTTGCAATTTCCATTAAACTAAGAGAAGTGTCTTTATAGATTGGTATTATTATTAACTTTGAACTTTTTTCAAATAAGTTTCTTAACTTAGATTTTTTCTCTAGAGAATACGCATTTAATATTATTTTAGTATCCAAAGAAACTCTTTCAGTTATACTCTCAATAATCTCATAAATTTTTTCTGAACATCTATTAATAACAATTATTTTTTCTTTTTCGAAAAGAGATTGATTTAGTAACTTTTCATAAAACAATTCTTTATTATTTATAATTTGAGTTTCATCGAACTTCTCAAGAATTCCACTTAATTTTTTTTTAAGGATTTCAACAATTTCATTCTTCAAACCCTCGTTTTCTCCATAAACCAAAAAAATGTTTTGTTTATCGAATTTCTTCTTACTAATTTCGAAGCTTTTAATTATCATTCTAACGTGCCTAATAAAAAGATGATATCATTTGAAATTTTGTTGTATAGATTATTAATAATATTACTTTCGTATTGAGCCATAGTAAATTTATCACTTTGCACATCGTAGTTAAATTCTTCATTAAAATTTTTAGTATTAAGTATATTATCTTTTTCATCTTTCACCCTTAAATTTACCATAATAGATAATTTTTTCTTTGAAGGATCACCTTTGTTATCTTTAAGTACAGTTTCGATTCTCTCTTTATAATCAAATTCTATTTTTACCTTCCGTACTGCTTCTTGATTTGAAAGTGACATTACCATTTGTTCAATAGCAAATGAATTTTTATTTTTATTTATGTTTATAATTTCAATAACTCGAAAATTACTTTCTTTAGAACTGTAAATGGGTTTAAATCCACAACCACTCAATAAAATAGATAAAATTACAATTGATACGAATGATTTCATTTTACTATTAAATTTACCAGCTTATTTTTAATAATTATATGTTTAAAAACACTCTTCTTTTGTAGAAAATTCGAAATTTTTTTATCTTTTTTTACATTTTCTAAAAGAATTTTTTCATCCAGATTTTTTTCAATTTTGATTAAAGATTTTTTTCTACCATTAATTTGTATCACTATATTTACGTGTTTATCTTCTAAGAATTCTTTTTGAGCCAAAGGCCAAGCAATTTTATTATCTTTTTTGATGTCTTTTAAACACTCCGATACTAAATGAGGCAAAACTGGAAACATCAAAACGAGTATTTTTGAATAATTTTCTTCTAGATCTTTTATATCGAATTTATCGATTTCTTTACTTAAAAAGTTATAGGTTTCGTGCAGGTAGGCTATCAATACATTCATATTAAATTTTTCTAAGCTGAATGTATACTTTTCAATCAATTTATTTGTATAAATAGCAAGATCATTATTTTTACTCTTTCTCTCTTTATTCTTTATCTGTTCAATAATTTTTTTATGCAATATCCAAAACTTTTGTACAAATTTATAAGCTGCTATCATTCCCTGATCTGACCACTGCACATCTTTTTCAGGTGGACTGTCAGATAGAATAAAAAATCTAACAGCATCGGCACCGTATTGATCTATAATCTTTTCAGGATCGATAATGTTTTTTTTTGATTTTGACATTGACTCAGACGCCCCAACCATAATTTTCCTCTTATCTTTTATTTTAAAAAAGTCTTTTCCATTCTCTGTAAAAACTTCATCTGGGCTCACCCATTTATTATTTTCATCTTTATAAGTTTCATGACACACCATGCCCTGGGTAAATAAACCTTGGAATGGCTCTGTTGAAATAAAATCTTTTTTTTGAAAACTTAAAGCTTGCATAAAAAATCTTGAATATAATAAATGTAAAATTGCATGTTCTACGCCACCTATATATTGATCAACTGGCATCCAGTATTTTATATCTTCTTCATTAAAACCATAAGTGGTATTTTCTGTTGAACAAAATCGTAAAAAATACCAAGAAGAGTCTACGAAGGTATCGAGTGTATCGGTTTCTAAAGTATATTTTTTTCCTTCTATTTTAATTTCTTTCCAGTTTTTTTGATGATCTAAAGGGTTACCTTTTGTATTGAGGTTTATTTTTTCTGGCAGTTTAATTGGCAGCATATCTTTTGGAACTTTAAAAATATTTCCATCTTTATCATATGCAATAGGTATAGGGCATCCCCAATATCTTTGACGTGATATACCCCAATCTTTTAATCTAAAGTTAATTTTTTTATTTCCTAATTTTTTTTCTGTTAAATAATTAATACTTTTTTCAATTGCTTCTCCGGGTGTTTTAAGACCATTTAAAAAGGATGAATTTATCATAAAGCCATCCTCAATAAAGGCTTCATCTTTAACTTGAAAATCATTACTTTTATCCTTTGGCCTGACAACAGTTTTAATATTTAATTTGTATTTTTTTGCAAATTCAAAATCACGTTGATCATGAGCAGGGCATCCGAAGACAGCACCAAAACCATAATCCATCAGCACAAAATTAGCAAAATAAACTGGAACTTTCATTTTTGGATCCAAAGGATTTAAAGCTTTAAGATTTGTTTTAAATCCAATCTTTTCAGCTTGAGCGATAGACTCTTCCGTTGTCCCAGTTTTTGAACACTCACTTCTAAATTTTTGAAATTGTAAATCGTTTTCATAATGTTTAGATAAAGGATGGTCCACAGATAAGGCTAAAAAAGAAAAACCAAATAAAGTGTCAGGTCTTGTAGTAAAGCATTTAATATATTCCACTGGAAGATCTCCCTCAATTTTAAAATCAATTTCACAACCAAATGACTTTCCAATCCAGTTCTTTTGCATGGTTTTTACTTTATTTGGCCATTCTGACAAATCATCTAAACCATCTAGTAATTGTTCAGAAAACTTTGAAATATTAAAGAACCATTGATTTAGCTTTTTCCTTTCAACTTGTGCACCAGATCTCCATCCTTTACCATCGATAACTTGTTCATTAGCAAGAACTGTTTGATCCACAGGATCCCAATTAACATAATTTTCCTTTCGATATACTAAACCTTTATCGTATAACTCTAAAAAAAAAAGTTGTTGGTGTTTATAATAGTCTGGAGAACAGGTGGATATTTCTCTGTCCCAGTCTATTGAAAGGCCTAATTTTTTAAGTTGTTTTTTCATTGTAGTGATATTTTTTTTCGTCCATTCTTTTGGATCTAAATTATTTTCTCTTGCTGCATTTTCAGCTGGCATACCAAACGAGTCCCACCCCATAGGATGAAGAACATTAAAATCTTGTAACTTTTTAAATCTAGCTAATACATCTCCTATTGTATAATTTCTTACATGTCCCATATGAATCTTTCCAGATGGATAAGGAAACATTTCTAAACAATAAAACTTTTTTTTGTCTTTTTTAATACTTGACTTAAAAGTTTTGTTTGTGTCCCAAAACTTTTGCCACTTTTCTTCTGTTGATTTGAAGTTATATCTATCCACCTGAAAAAATTATTTTTTCCTTAGTAACGACTTACCTCTCTTTTTTCCTTCAGTTTCTTTATACTTTTTGAAGTCGTCTTTTTCAAATAATGCTGCTTTTTTTAAAATAGCTAGTTTTAATTCACCTTCAAGCTTTGATTTTATTTTTTTGGTCTTACAATTATTTTGTATGCAAGATTTCTCGAAAACTAATACTTGTATAGCATCAGCTCTAATTTCATTTGACATAAATCTTATCGTTAATTTTAATTCCCTGTTAGTGTTTTCAGTTTTATTTTCTGCAGAAAACCATTCGGTAATTATTATTCCACCTGAGTAACTCGCATTAGTTAATGGTACAAAATCTAAAACATCTACAGCGCTTCTCCATAGCGGATTTGACGATGCAAAATCAAAATCCCCACCTCGTGTTGCTCCTTTACCAAATCTAAAACCTCTACCTTCTTGTAAATTTTTCTGAACTCTTTCATCAACATTTACAGGATTATCCTTAATGTCAGATCTTTTATACCAACCACACGAATTAAGAAAAAATAACGTTAGAATTGTCAGAGCAATATATTTGACTAGAATTGATTTCATGAAAGTTATAAATACCAGAAAATATTGATTATCTCAGAAATAATTAAAATGGAGCTAAATTAAGTGACAAAAATATCACATATTGCAAAAAAATTGATGTTTTAGGGCAAAATTTCACTGTTTACAGAGGTTTCTGTTAAAAAACCAATGTTCATATGAATACAAATATAAAAAGGAGTACTTTATGAATAATATCAAAAAAATAGGACTTACAGCATTAGCAGGTTCGTTAGTGTCTTTAGGTTCTGCATCTGCAGGCGAAATGTCTGTATCTGGTGCGATTAATACCACTCTTGTTTTTGGTGAACAAGGAATAGGAAATACTAGTGGTAGAACAATTGGTACTGACAGAGACGTAACTTTCTCAGGTGGTGGCGAATTAGATAACGGAACAACGTTTTCTATGAGCACGACACTTACAGATGCTTACGCTGTATCAGGATCAACAACAACAATCACAACACCATCAATGGGTTCATTTACTTTAGGAGCAAGTAATGGTTCTGCATCATATGCGTATGATGAAGAAGTTCCAGTAGCTTACGAGCAAGTATCTGACGTGATTACTACTACTGCTAACGTAATCGGTAACTTTATGGATAACAACCATGTTATGTACACATCTCCAGCAATGGAATTAATGGGTGCAGGCATTACAGCACATCTTGGTTACTCTCCACAAGCATCTGACGGTGGTGCTGGAGACGGTAGTCAAGCATCATACAGCCCAACTTGGGGTTCAGGTGTTGAAGCTGGTTTAACAGTTACTTATGAAGGTTTAAAAGTAGGTGTTTACGGTGCTGAAAGAGAAGCAACTACTCCAAATGCATCAACTGGTCAACAAATTGGTGACGAGTTCAACGGTGCATGGTATGCTAAGTACACAATGGGTCCAGTATCTATTGGTTACTCAGAAACATACTTGGACGGTGGTATAACAGCTAACTTAGAGAACGCAACTGCTTCTGTAGCAGAAAGAGCAGGTGGTGGTATCTTTACAGGTGAGCAAATGTCAATTGCATTCAACGTAAATGACAATATGTCAATCTCGTACACAACATCAGACGAAACTTACGATACTCAGGACGATGCTTTAACAGCAACGACTAATGATGATGACGTAACAGAAACGATTGATGCTATACAGGTAGCTTATTCAATGGGTGGTATGTCAATTAAAGCATACAACATGGAAGTAAGTAATCCAAATCACGACGATAACGCACCTGACCAAAGTATAACTGAAATTGCATTAGGATTCGCATTCTAATTTAATTTAGTTTTAAAATTAAAACGGCCCAGTATTTATACTTGGGCCGTTTTTTTTTATCCAAGATATTGAAGCTACACCATATGGTAAACAAAGTTTTGATCTTTTAAGAGTTCTGAAGTTAATTCCACCAAGTAAAACAATTTTATTTTCAGTCAGGTTCTTTAATAAATTACTCTTTATAATATCAAGAAACTTTTTTTTTTTATTATTTTCAAAAATCGGACTTAAAAAAATTATTGAGCAACCCTGTTTT
This sequence comes from uncultured Pelagibacteraceae bacterium, assembly GCA_902514805.1. Classification (GTDB taxonomy): domain Bacteria; phylum Pseudomonadota; class Alphaproteobacteria; order Pelagibacterales; family Pelagibacteraceae; genus Pelagibacter. The sequence goes on from CABXSF010000001.1 coordinate 49,382, forward strand.
TCCTTAATTTTGAGCTCAATCACATTGTGAGCGGAGCCTATTATTTCAAGTTTGTTTTTTATTATATTATGAAAATTTAATTTTCTATCAAAAGAGGGGATATATAAACCATCGAAATTAAACTTAATCGCATCTTTCAAATTATTAGAAATATAAACTTTTCTTCTATTATTTTTGCAATACATAACCAATTTTTTCAGTTCCACAGGGTTATTTTTTTTATTATAATTTCTAAATATTAGTGAAATTTTAGTAGATAATTTTTCAATTTCATTTTTGCTAAATTCATCTATAAAATAATAATACTTAATATTCATATGTTAAATGTAGTAAAAAATTTTGATTTAGTAAAAGAGGAAATTAGCATGTATAAAAATGTTAATATTGTCGCCGTATCAAAAACATTCCCAGTCAATCATATATTGCCTTTAATAAATCATGGTCATCAGCACTTTGGAGAAAATAAGGTTCAAGAAGCTCAAGAAAAATGGACTTCATTAAAAAATGACTTTCCCAATTTAAAATTACATTTAATAGGTAAATTACAAACAAACAAAGTAAAGTTTGCCCTCCCCTTATTTGACTATATTCATTCATTAGATAGCATTAAACTTGCAGAAAAAATATCATTGGAGCAAGAAAAAAAAAATTTTAAACCAAAAATTTTCATACAAATTAATTTAGGTAAAGAAACGCAAAAATCAGGTATTGACGAAGACCAATTAAAAAATTTTTATAAAAAATGTATAAATGAATTGAAACTAAATATTATTGGCATTATGTGCTTGCCCCCATTTGACCAAGAACCAATACCTTTCTTTAAGAAGATGCAAAACCTCTCAGAAACTTTAAACATAAAAGAAATAAGTATGGGTATGTCAAACGATTATCTGAAAGCATTAAAATATAAAGCAACATTTATAAGAGTAGGTTCAAAAATTTTTGGCAGCAGAAATTAATAAATTTTTATTTTTGATTTTTTTTTAATTATTCTTAATAATATTTGAAGATCATTTAGTCTTAATGCTATACATCCTTTTGTAGGTTTATAATTATTTGTTAAATGAATAAAAATTGCACTACCCTTATATTTGACAATTTTTTTTGTATTATAGTTAATTACTAAAATGATATCGTAAATCTTGTTTCTTCTATAAAATTTTTCTCCTTTATTTTTTTTACCTATTTCAATTTTTTTATTATAATTATTATTTGTTGGATCATCACACCATCCCATTCGTTTATGAATTTTAATTGTTTTCAATTTTGTGTAAGGTTTAGCTACTCTATCACTTCGGTAATAAACTGGTCCTAATGAAAATGTGCCTATTGGAGTACACTTATCTCCTTCATATTTATTTTTTTTTAAACCATTTTTGCCTATTGAGCATTTAAATTCAAAACCACCACAAATTAAGGTGTCTTTATTTTTTAACTTAATTATCATAAGTTGCTAATTATATGTTAAATCAAAAATTATACATAATCAATTTATCAAACTTTTACGATATCATTAGCGAACTTAAAGAACATATTGATTACGAATTACTAAAATTTGAGAATAAAGAAATTTTTTTTGATAAATTTAAAACTAAAAGTATTTCCATAGAGAATTCTATTTTAGTTGTCCCTGAAAGTGAATACAATTTATTTGTTAAAAATATCAACGAGGATCAAATTATTAAATACAAACCACCTATTAATATTTTTAAGTTTATAGAAAATTTAAATGTGAAATTTATTCAAAAAAAATATCAAGATCAATCAAATATAAATGTAAAAGATTTCTTTCTGGATACAAATTCAAGAGAATTGAAAAAAGACAAAATAGTTTTGAAATTAACTGAACGAGAAACTGATATGATATTATTTTTAAATAAATCCAAAAAACCAGTAAACGTTACTACTCTCGAGAAAGAAATTTGGCAACATTCCTCTGAGTTAGAAACTCATACAGTCGAAACTCATATTTATAGACTTAGAAAAAAAATAAAAGCTGAATTTGGAAACGATGACTTAATTAAAAGCAATAAAGATGGATACATTATTTGATGAAAAAGAAAAACTTAATAGTCCAAGATTTGTTTTCAAAAAAGTTTAAGCCAAGAATTGTTAAACCCAAAAAAGGAAAAGGAAGTTTTAAAAGAAAGAAGAAGTAATTAAATGCGCGCACCTATTTGTTGAATTACTTTTGAAGACATTTCTGTACCTTTCTCTAAACACTCTTTTTGAGACATTTTGTTAACGTGTCCATGTAAATAACCTGCAGCAAACAAATCTCCGGCACCTGTTAGATCAACTATTTTTAGATTTTTTTTAATCCCACATTCTGTCATTTCATCTCCGTTAATAGATACAGCACCTTTTTCACCTCTTGTTATCACTAATAACTTTTTTAATTCTTTAGCAAAATTAATTACATCCTCAAAACTTTTCGCATCAATTAAAGACATAATTTCTTGTTCGTTAGCAAAAGTTATATCTAGTTTATTTTTAACTAATTCTAAAAAATGAGATTTGTGTCTATCTACGCAAAATTGATCTGATAATGACATAGCAACTTTATTTGCATTATTTATTGCTTTATCAAATGCTTTTTTTGGGTCACCCTCATCCCAAAGATATCCCTCTAGAAAAATAATTTCACTTTTTTTGATTGCATTTGTATCAACATCGTTCTCGTTAATCTTTCCTGCTGTACCAAGAAACGTACACATGGTTCTTTCAGAGTCTGGAGTGACCAATATTAAACATGTGCCAGTTGGCAATGCTTCTTTCTTTTTAGAATAAAAATATTTTACATTTTCTGTCTTAAGACCATCCTCATATTTTCCGCCAAGATCATCATCATTTACTTTACCAATAAATCCAACATTATTTCCTAACTGTGATAATCCAACAATTGAATTAGCAACTGATCCACCAGAAACAGTTTTTTCAATTTTTAAGTTTAAAAGTAATTGTTTAAACTCTTTTTCATCAAAAATTAATTTCATTGTACTTTTTGTAAGGTTATTTTTTTTGATAAATCCATCATCAACTTTACAAATAACGTCGACAATTGCGTTTCCAATTCCTAAGATTTTCATGATGAAAATGACCCAATTACAATAATTTGCCAAAAACCTATACTCATTTAATACTCCTAAAAATAATTTTTTTCATATTAAGCTTTCTTTGTTTTGACTGGTTTTTTTCTACTAGGATAACAAGATGTGCAAATTTTACAAGTTATTCCATAGCAATCCCGAGCTTTGCAAAACTCCCTTCCATAATAGATTATTTGTAAGTGCAGTTTATTCCAATATTTTTTCGGAAATAATCTTTTTAGATCCTCCTCTGTTTGCACTACATTTTTACCATTGGTAAGCCCCCACCTTTGCGCCAATCTGTGTATATGTGTATCTATAGGGAAAGCAGGATGACCAAAACCTTGGGACATAACTACACTTGCAGTTTTATGTCCAACACCGGGAAGTTCTTCTAGCTCCTGAAAAGTTTTTGGGACCTTACCGTTGTATTTTTCCATTAATATTTTTGAGAGATTAAAAATGCTTTTTGCTTTGATCCTAAAAATACCTATTCTTTTAATTAACTTTTCTATTTTTTTTCTACCGAGTTTTACAAAGTGTTTAGGTTTATGATATTTTGGGTAAATATCTTTTGTGACATTATTCACATTAACATCCGTGCACTGAGCAGAAAGCAAAACTGAAATTAAAAGGGTAAATACATTTCTGCTATGTAAAGGCACAGAAATTTTTGGATAAGTTTTATTTAAAATTTTAAGAACTATTTTAGCTCTTTTTTTCCTTTCAGCCTCTTTGAGCCTCATTTAAAATTTAAAACATTTCTCATTGAGTAAAGCCCAGGTTTTTTAGACATGAGCCATTTAGCAGCTGCTAGAGCTCCTTCAGAATATAAAGCTCTATCAAATGCCTCGTGATTGAGAGTTATAATCTCTTTACCACTTGAAAATTTTACCTCGTGTTCTCCCACAGTCTCACCTTTTCTTATTGAATTAAAATTAATTTTTTTCCCATAAGGAAATTTTTTTTTATTGAAATATTTATTACCAATCATTTTATAAAAATCTTTTTTTTTGCCGACTGCTATACCTTTACCGAGCATTAAAGCAGTACCTGATGGATGATCTTTTTTATGTTTATGGTGTACTTCATAAACTTTACTTAAGAAATTATTCCCCAATGAATTTGAAGTGATTTCTGTAAGATACATTAAAAGATTAATTCCCAAGCTCATATTTCCTGCTTTTAAAATTGGAACTTTTCTTGAGTATTTTTTTATTAATTCCTCCTCTTTTTTAGTAAATCCAGTGGTACCTATCACTACTTTTTTTTTTAGTTTTGCTGCTATTTTTAAGACCTGAAAAGTACATTTTGGTATCGTGAAATCGATAATGATATTTGCTTTTCTAAAAGCACTTTCATCATTTAATTCAGGTTTGATTCCAGATATTTTTCTATTAACTTTTCTATTCTCTGTGAGAGTAACAAGTTTGAATTTTCTGTCTAATATTGAAGATTTGATAATTTGTTGACCCATTCGGCCTAGACAACCAGTTACAGCTAATTTAATTTTATTCATGTGAAAATTAAATACGAAAGTATCACAACAACTAAAACAATAATACCCCAAATAGACAAGTTTTTAAAAAGTTGTTTTTTTTCAGAATTATTTCTTAAGAAATTTGGTAATACTAAAATTAAAACTGCAATTAAAGCTATAGCTGGTACTATTTGTTCAAGACCCATTTTTTATTTTTTCCAAAAATTCTTAGCTTTTTCGAAGAATTTTTTAATACTAGGGTTCGATTTTTCATTTTCGATTTGTCTAAATTTTTCAAGTAATTCTTTTTGTTCCTTATTAAGAGAGATTGGCACCTCAGTATTTAATTGAACATAAAGGTCTCCATATCCGCTGCCTCTTATATAAGGCATTCCTTTGCCCTTAAGTCTTAGTTGTTTTCCACTTTGTGTTCCTGCTGGTATTTTTATTTTTGCTTTTCCACCATCAATAGTAGGAATTTCAATTGTTGTGCCTAAAGCAGCATCAGCAATCGATATAGGACATTCAAAATAAAGATTTTCATCAGATCTTTTAAATAAATCGTGCGAATAAACGTTTATGAAAAGATAAAGATCTCCACTGCCTGCACCTCTAGAACCAGCCTCTCCTTTTCCAGCAAGTCTTATTCTTGTGCCGTCATCAACACCTTTTGGAATTGTGACTGACAATCTTTTTGATGCTTGTTTCTTCCCTTGACCACCACAACTAGTGCAGGGATGAGTTATTTGTTCTCCTGATCCACCACATTGAGGACAAGTCTGCTGCACTGTAAAAAATCCTTGACTTGATCTTACTTGTCCATGTCCACCACACATAGAACATGTGCTTGGGTTATGACCTGGTTTAGAGCCAGTTCCTTTACAAATGTCACATTTTTCAGAAGTTGAAAACTTTATATCTTGTTTCTTTCCAGAGAAAGCTTCATTCAATGAGATTGATAAATCATACCTTAAATCCGAACCTCTATTATTTGACTTCCTAGATCTTCTCCCTCCTCCAAAACCTTCTCCAAAGAAGTCTTCAAAAATATCAGAAAAGCTACTCGAAAAATCAAAGTTACCGAAACCTCCTCTTCCTCCACCACCATTTTCAAAAGCCGCATGTCCAAAATTATCATAATTTTGTTTTCTCTCAGCATTTGAAAGCACGTGATATGCTTCTGAGGCCTCTTTAAATTTTTCTTCAGAAGTTTTGTCTCCCTTATTTTTGTCAGGGTGATGTTTTACTGCAAGTTTCCTGTAAGCAGTTTTAATTTGTTCGGGTGAGGCTGATTTATTAATACCCAAGACGTCGTAATAATCTCTTTTTGTCATAATAAATAAGACAAATAGTTGATATCTTAGGCGCTCTTCTCTTTATTTTCGTCTTTGTCTTTTACTTCTTCAAAGTCTGCATCAACAACGTTGTCGTCTTTTTTTCCTTCTTGTTTTTGGTCTTTAGCATTTTCAGCTGGTTTTGCACTTTGTTGAGATTTATAAATAGCTTCTCCAAGTTTCATAGAAGCTTGTACTAAATCTTGTGTTTTCTTTTTAATTGCTTCAACATCAGTTCCTTTCAAAGCATTCCTTAAGTCTGCAGCTGCGGTCTCAATAGCTTTTTTATCAGCTTCAGAAACTTTAGAACCATGTTCTTTTAAATTTTTTTCTGTTGAGTGCACAAGAGTGTCTGCTTGATTTCTTGCATCAACAGCTTCTCTTTTTTTCTTATCCTCTTCTTTGTTAGCCTCTGCGTCTTTAACCATTTTGCTAATCTCTTCGTCACTTAATCCTCCAGAAGCTTGAATTTGAATCTTTTGCTCTTTACCAGTTCCTTTATCCTTTGCTGAAACGTTAACTATTCCGTTGGCATCAATATCAAAAGTTACTTCAATCTGAGGAACACCTCTTGGTGCTGGAGCAATTCCAACTAATTCAAAATTTCCTAAAATTTTATTATCAGAGGCCATTTCTCTCTCACCTTGAAGAACTCTAATCGATACAGCTGGTTGATTATCTTCTGCTGTTGAAAATACTTGGCTTTTCTTAGTAGGAATAGTTGTGTTTTTATCGATCAGTTTTGTTGATACACCACCTAAAGTTTCGATACCCAATGAAAGAGGTGTTACATCTAATAATAATACATCTTTTACATCGCCTTGAAGCACACCAGCTTGAATAGCAGCACCCATAGCAACAACTTCATCGGGGTTTACAGATTTATTTGGTTCTTTACCAAAGAAGTTTTTAACTTCTTCAATAATTTTTGGCATTCTTGTCATACCCCCAACAAGGACTATTTCATCAATTTCACCTGCTGATAGCCCAGCATCTTTAAGAGCAGTTTGGCATGGTGGCATTGTTCTTTTAATTAAATCTTCAACCAAAGCCTCAAGTTTTGCTCTTGTCATTTTTAAGTTTATATGTTTTGGACCTGTTTTGTCGGCTGTAATAAAGGGAAGATTTATTTCTGTTTGCGCTGCAGAAGATAATTCTATTTTAGCTTTTTCAGCTGCTTCTTTTAATCTTTGTAATGCAAGTTTATCAGATTTTAAATCAATTCCATTATCTTTTTTAAATTCAGAAAGAAGGTATTCTACGATGGTGTTATCAAAATCTTCTCCACCTAGAAATGTATCACCATTTGTTGATTTAACTTCAAATACTCCATCGCCTAATTCCAAAATTGATACATCGAACGTTCCACCACCAAGATCATAAACCGCGATCTTTTTATTTGCTTTTTTATCTAAACCATATGCTAACGATGCAGCTGTTGGTTCATTAATAATTCTCAAAACTTCTAAACCTGCAATCTTACCTGCGTCTTTAGTAGCTTGTCTTTGAGCATCGTTAAAATATGCTGGGACAGTAATTACAGCTTTAGTAACTTCTTGACCTAAATATTTTTCCGCAGTTTCTTTCATTTTTTGTAAAACAAAAGCTGATATTTGTGATGGCGAATATTTTTTTCCTTTAGCTTCTATCCAAGCGTCACCTTTTTCTGAGTTAATTATTTTAAAAGGAGATGTTTCAATATCTTTTTTAACTGATGGGTCAGAAAAGTTTCTTCCAATTAATCTTTTGACAGCAAAAATAGTATTTTCAGGATTTGTAACAGCCTGTCTTTTTGCTGGTTGCCCAATAAGTTTTTCGTCATTTTCAGTAAAAGCTACTACAGAGGGAGTAGTTCTTGCACCTTCTGCATTTTCTAAAACCTTTGCTTGCGTACCCTCCATTATGGAGACACACGAGTTTGTAGTTCCTAAGTCTATTCCTATTACTTTGCTCATAATTTTTTATATTTGAAACTCATATATGTGCTTTTTGTTAATCTACAAGTTCCCATATCCTATTTTTTTTGCTCTTTTTTATCGGTTTTTTGTGGTTTTTTTGATACACCAACTAATGATGGTCTTAAAAGTCTACCTTTTAACATAAATCCTTTTTGTATTTCCTGCACAATTGTCCCTGGCTCCTTACTGTCGTCTTCAATCTCCATCATTGCCTGATGTTTATTTGGGTCAAGCTTTTCATTTATAGAAACTACAGGCATAATGTTATTCTTTTTAAAAATAGTTAGTGTATCGTTCAAAATTATTTCTATATGGTCCATAATTTTCTTCTTTGAATTTTCATCTAGCTTTTGATCATTATTTATCGATACTTTTGATCTTTCAAGATTGTCCAAAAGGTTTAGAGCATCTCTTGCAAAAACCATGCCACCATAGTCGAATGCTTCATCTTTCTCTTTCTCAAATCTTCTACGTTGATTTTCTAGTTCTGCAAAAGATCTTGTAAGTTTATCTTCTAATTCAACTATTTTTTCTTCGGGGGTTATTTCTTTTTTAGTTTCAGTCTTCTTAACATCAGACTTATCATTATTTTCTTTGTTTAAATCTTCTTTGTTTTCTTCGACAATGTTTTTTTCTTCAGCCATTTAGAGTTATATGGTAAGAAATTTGTTATTTACTAGATGAAAAATAAAAAAATTCCTAGAATATTGATAGGCACAAATAACCAAGGAAAACTGAGAGAAATTAAGAATTTATTACCCAAAAATATAGAAGTTTTTTCAACTAAAGATTTTAATCTCAAAAGCCCTAGAGAAACTGGCAAAACTTTTAAATCTAATGCTTTAATCAAAGCAAAATATTTTTCAAAAAAAACAAACCTTGTATGTTTGTCAGACGACTCAGGTTTAGAAATTGATATATTAAAAAAAAAACCAGGAATTTATTCAGCGCGGTGGGGAGGAAAAAGAGGTGACTTCAATAAAGCAATGCAAAGGGTCTACAAAGAATTGGATAAAAAGGATAAAAAATGGAGAACAAAAAAAGTTCCAGCGAGATTTATTTGTGCTCTAGTTATCTATTGGCCAAATACAAAAAAAATTTATTCTTTAGGTAAAGTAAATGGAAAAATATCTAAAACCAAAAAAGGAAAGAATGGATTTGGATATGATCCAATTTTTATTCCAAATGGTCATAAAAGAACTTTTGGTGAGATGAGCAAAAGTTACAAATATAAAATTGATCATAGAGCAAAAGCATTTAAAAAAATTAAAAGATTTTTTTAAATTTATTGTTTTCTACTTTATAAAAATTTAAAACGTGTTTAATACGTTTATCCTCTATTTCAAACAAACCAATCTTGCCCTTGAAGGTATTTTTCTGATCAAATATTTTATTATTCAATTGGAAGTTATTTACTTTAGAAAGATAAAAAATTAGTCCAACCATATCGAAACCTAATAAAGAGATTTGATTTGGCTCAGATGAATATTTCTTAAAATACTCCTGTTTGAATTCATCAAAATTTTTTTTATTTACTGAAGGAAAATAAAGATTCTGGGAACTATCTTCGTTAAGTAAAGACTCGTCAAACCATTGGTTTAACGTAATGAAATATGTTTTTTTTGGTGTAACATCTGTATAAATTAAAGATGTTGTTATACTTTTAAGTGTTTCATCGAAGGCAGAAATTATCACGGAGTCGAAATTTACTTTTCCAAGAGTGTCCTTTTTTTCCAAATTTTCTATTATTTTTTCTTTATTAAACTCATCTGACTCTTCTACCCTTTTGATTTCGTCTGCTAAATTTTGTTTTCTCCTATCGTATTTGGTAATTTTTTCTATTCTCTTCGTTAACAAAGTTGGATCAGACTCATAAAAATATTTTTTTTTTAGTTTTATATTAGTTGAAGATAGACCCTTTTCAATTTCGTCCCTAAAACGATCCTCAGGAATTAAACAAATAGTTTTATCCAGTCCTTCTATTTTTTGGAACTTTTCAATTGCCTCAAGTTGCGATAATGCATTTACACCAACAGAAATTATATTATTACCTTTTTTTTCAAGTTTATTTGTAAAGGATAAAAAAATCGCATCATTAAGTTTTGATAAGTTTTTAATATTTTTTTCAAAAATTGGACCTATAAAAATTCTTACACCATTATCGTAAAGTTCTTTAGCAGCTATATAGTTTTGTTCAGGATTATCGAAATTGTTTTTTGGTAGAATCTGTAGTTGTGAACTGTCAATCTTATTCACTGCCATACTCACAGATCTTAAAACAGAGGTCCCAATATTCTTATTCTCACCACTCAAAGGTAATAATAATCCTATCTTTATTTTTTCTGAAGCTAATGTCGAAATAGAGCTTATTATTAGAAAAGTTAAAATAGATATTAATAAGTTACTTTTATTTTTCATTTCATTACTAAATATTATATTCTTTTAAGACAATGAAGTCTAAAACTCAAAAACTTAAAAAGGGACTTTACATAGTTTCTACTCCTATAGGAAATTTAAAAGACATTACTTTTAGAGCAATAGATATACTTAAGAAATCAGATATAATTTTATGCGAAGATACAAGAAATTCAAAAAAACTACTTACTCATTATGAGATTAAATCAAAGTTGGTATCGTATCATAAATTTAACGAGAGAAAAATTTCTAAAGGAATTGTTTCTGAAATTCAAAAATATAACATCATATCTCTTATTTCAGATGCTGGTACACCAGTTATTTCAGATCCGGGCAAAATACTTATTAAAGAATGTGTTTCAAAAAATATACCAATTATTCCGATCCCCGGTGTTTCCTCTGTTACTGCAACAGCGTCTATAAGTGGTTTTTCTGAAAAATTTATTTTTTTTGGTTTTTTGTCTGAAAAACTATCAGCATTAAAAAAAGAGCTTGAGATGTTAAGTAAAATTAGTTGTTCGATAATTTTATTTTCATCTCCAAGAAAATTTCTTAAAAATTTAGAAAAATTTCAAGAATATTTTAGTGATAGGGAGCTAGTAATTTGTAGAGAAATTACAAAATTGCATGAAGAGTTCATTAGATTAAAAGTCAGCGATTTGAAAAAAATTGATTTAAATATTAAAGGTGAATTAACAGCTATTTTTTCCGAAAAGAAAAATTCAATTAACAATTTTAACTATCTAACAGAATCTGATATGAAATTGATTAACAAGATGTTATCAAAAAAAACAATTAAAGATATTGTAAATTATTTTAAAGATAGAAATATTCCAAAACGTACAATTTATAATTATTGTCTTGAAAAAAAAAATGAGGATTAAATATTTATTTATATTACTAATATTTCTAAACTCTTGTGTTGGAACAGGAACAGGCGGATTATTTGGAACTGGTGTATCGGTCGCGGTCGATCCAAGGTCAATTGGAACACAGATAGATGATACTATAATGCAAAAAAATTTAACAACCAGACTTACTTTAGAAGACAAAAGTTATTTTTTAGCAGTAAAATCAAAAGTTCTTGACGGGAGAATATTCATAACCGGTAAAGTAGATAATCCAGAGGATAAACTCAAAATTACCAAAATAGCTTGGGAAACAGAGGGAGTAAGATCAGTAAGAAATGATATTAAGATTAAAGAAGAATTTAATTTTAAACAATCAGCTAAGGATCTTTTAATTACCTCTCAATTAAGAACAGCCCTGATGTTTAATAGTGGAATCAAATCAAGAAACTATCAAATAGATACATATAAAAAACGAATATATATTTATGGTATTGCTGAAACAAAAGATGAACTTGAATTAGTAGTTGATGAAGCTAAGTCAATTTTAGATGTTGAAAAAGTGATAGCAAGTATCCTTTTAATGGAAGACTTAAGAATTCAAAAAAATTAATTTTTTTTATTATAGTCAATTATACCAGCTGAGTATGCAGCAACAGATGCTAAGTTTAAAATTTCTGATGTTGAACTTCTAAGTGGAGCTATCTCGATTGCCTGACCTAATCCTATAAGAAGTGGTCCAATTACCTTAGCTCTACTCATTGATTTCATTGTTTTAAAAGATATAGCTGCACTGTGTTGACTCGGCATTATCAAAACATTTGCATTCCCGACTATTTCTGAAAATGGATATAATTCTTTATAAGTTTCCTCTAAAGCGACATCGGGTTGCATTTCACCATCAAATTTAAAATCCACTTTTCTTTCTTTTAATATTTGTACTGCATCACTTATTCGTTTTGTTCTATCTGTTACAGGCTGACCAAAAGTAGAATGAGATAAAAAAGCGACTTTAGGATCAAAACCAAATAATCTTACAACTCTCGCTGTTGAAATTGCCATTTCCGCTAATTGATTTGCATCTGGGTATTCAATTACAGATGTATCACAAATGAATATTGTTTTTCCTCTATTAATTATCATGTTTAGACCAAACATTATTTCACCAGGTCTCGGATCTACCACTTTTGTGACCTTTTCTAATGATGAGGAATAACGTCTAGTATTTCCAGTAACCATAGCGTCAGCATCTCCGCATGACACCATACAAGCTCCCCAGATCACCCTGTCGTTTCTAATCAATTTATCGCAGTCTCTTTCTAACAAACCCTCTTTTCTCTGCAGCTTTTCAAATAGAAATTTTACATATCTTTCTCTTAATTTTTTATCGGTTGAATTTATTATCTTAATATCGAGTTTTTCTCCGTAGCCAATTTCATATAATTTCTTTTTCACTATATCCTCTTTAGCAATTAAGATGGGCTCACCAAGTCCATTATTTTTAAATGCTATTGCTGCCTTCAAATTATTTTCATCTTCTCCATCTGCGAACACCACTCTTTTTTGATTTTTTTTAATTTGAGAATTTATCCCCTGAATTACTGCTACTGAGGGATCTAAACGGTTTTTAAGTTGTTCAAAATACATGTCAAAATCTTCAATATTTTTTCTTGCAACACCTGTTTTGATTGCTGCTTTTGCAACAGCAACAGGAATTACACTAATTAATCTTGGATCAAAAGTAGATGGAATTATATATTCCTTCCCATAATGAGGTCTATCTCCACCCATTGCCGCAACTACTTCATCTGGAACTCTTTCTCTTGCTAAAGTGGCAATGGCTTTCACCGCCGCAACTTTCATTTCTTCATTTATTGTTTTAGCTCTTACATCTAGAGCTCCCCTAAAAATATATGGAAAACCAATTAAATTGTTTACTTGATTTGGATAGTCTGATCTTCCAGTCGCTATAATAGCGTCATCTCTCACATCTTCAACATCCTCAGGAATTATTTCAGGATCTGGGTTTGCACATGCAAATATAATTGGATTCTTAGTCATTTTTTTAACCATCTCTTTTTTTAAGACACCAGCTTGAGACAGACCTAAAAATACGTCTGCTCCATTTATTGCATCTTTTAGAGTTCTGTTTTTTGTTTTGATAGCAAACTTTTTTTTCCACTCGTTTAAGTTATCTCTTTCAGAGTGAATAACACCTTTTGTATCTAGCATTGTAATATTTTTGTCTTTAACACCAGTATTAATAAAAAGATTTGCACAAGCCATAGCAGATGCACCAGCACCATTAATGACAACCTTCACATCTTTGATATTTTTTTTTGCAATATCACAAGCATTTATAAGTGCTGCGCTTGTTATTATAGCTGTACCATGTTGATCATCATGAAATACAGGTATGTCCAGCAATTTTTTTAATTCGTTCTCTATAACAAAACATTCAGGTGCTTTTATGTCCTCTAAATTAATTCCACCAAAACTTTTTGAAATATTTTTAACTGAGTTAATAATTTCTTTTGAGTCTGAAGAATCTATCTCAATATCAATTGAATCTATGTCCGCAAACCTTTTAAATAAAACTGCTTTTCCTTCCATAACTGGTTTCGAAGCAACTGCACCTAAATTTCCTAGACCTAAAATTGCAGAGCCATTACTAATTACTGCAACAAGATTACCTTTAGTAGTATAGTCATATGCAAGGTCTGGATTTTTTGAAATCGCTTTTACTGGCGCAGCAACCCCAGGTGAATAGGCCAATGCCAAATCTCTCTTTGAAGTCATCGGTTTTGAAGAAATAATCTCAATCTTGCCAGATTTATTAGTATTATGAAAATCTAATGCTTCTTTATCCGAGTAATGTTCAATTTTATTTTTCTTCATGTAAATTATTTATGTATACAAATGAGCCAATAATAAGACTAATATGATTTATGAATATAATTAAGTCAACCGGCACTTTTAGTTTTTATACTCTAATAAGCAGAATTTCAGGATATTTTAGAGACATTCTCATTGCTATATATCTTGGTTCTGGACCTATCGCAGACGCTTTTTTTGTTGCCTTTAGAATTCCAAATACATTTAGAAGAATTTTTGGAGAAGGTTCCTTTAATGCAGCGTTTGTTCCAAGTTATGCAAAAGAGTTAACAAAATCTAAAAAAAATTCTGAAAACTTTGCAAATAAAGTTTTAAGTTTATTAACCTTTTCATTATTTGGACTTGTTATCCTTATTGAACTATTTATGCCTTTGTTTGTCTCACTTATAGCACCAGGTTTTAAGTCTGATCCTGAGAAGTTTATTTTAGCAACTGACTTAACAAGAATTACGTTTCCCTTTATATTGTTTATAAGTCTAGCTTCTTTTTTTTCAGCAATCTTAAACTCACATAATAAATTTGCAGCTGCTTCTGCTGCGCCAATTATATTAAATTTAGTTTTAATTATTACATTGTTATGTGCCAAGTATCTTGATGATCATCTCGCGATTTATATGTCCTACGGTGTTTCAATAGCCGGATTCATTCAAATGGTTTTTCTTGTTATCACATTGAAAAAAATTTATACGCCTAAGTTTAAAGTGAAATTTAAAATTGACAACAAGACAAAAAGCTTTTTTAAAAAACTTATACCAAGTATTTTTTCTTCAGGTGTAACACAAATTAATATTTTGATTGGAACTATCATAGCTTCTTTTCAAGCTGGAGCCGTATCGTATCTGTATTATGCTGATCGAATTTATCAAATTAATCTTGCCATTGCAGGTATAGCCATAGGAACTGTTATACTTCCAAAATTATCCTCCTATATTGCTCAAAAAAAATTTAAAGATATTGATTTAATACAAAATAAGTCATTAGAGCTTTCTCTTTTTTTAAGCTTACCCGCGATGGCAGGTCTATTAATTGCTTCAGAGGAAATTGTTTCATCTTTGTTTGGATATGGATCATTTAACCAAGATGGCGTTGAAAATTCTGCAAATGCATTATTTTATTTTGCTTTAGGTTTACCTGCATTTTCGCTTATTAAAATTCTGTCAAATTTTGTTTTTGCACGAGATAATACCAAGATACCGTTTTACTTCTCTTTAATATCAGTCATCATTAATGCATCTATAAGTATTTATTATTTTAGAGATTTTGGATTTATCGTAATTCCTATTGCAACGTCTATTTCATCTTGGATTAATGCTTTATTATTATATTATTTTTTAAATCATAAGAAATTCTTTAAAGTTAGTTTAAGATTAATATTTCAATTCTTCAAAATATGTTTTTCAGTTTTATTAATGACTTTATTCCTTTTCAGTTCAATTAATTTTTTCAGCGTTCAATTAGAATATGATAGTAATTTTAAATTTATTTATCTTCTTTTGTTGGTAATTTCTTCAGCTGTTATTTATTTTGCAATATCCTTACTTACTAAAGCTTTCAAATTAAGTGATATTAAAATAAGATATTAGAATGTCACAAAAAAATATATTTTCAGGAGTTCAACCTACAGGCAATCTTCATTTAGGAAATTATATTGGTGCAATTAAAAATTTTGTAAAATTACAATCTGAAAATGACTCTAAATGTATTTATTGTGTTGTGGATTTACACGCAATAACAACAAAACAATACCCGCAAGAATTAAAAGACAATATCCTTGAGACGACTGCAGTTTTTTTAGCAAGCGGAATTGATCCAAGCAAAAGTATAATTTTTAATCAATCGATGGTACCAGCTCACTCAGAGGGAACTTGGATATTGAGCTGTATCGCAAGAATGGGTTGGTTAAATAGGATGACACAGTTCAAGGAAAAAGCAGGGAAAGATAAGGAAAAAGCAAGTGTAGGGTTGTATATTTATCCAATTTTGATGGCAGCTGATATTTTGTTATATGATGCAACACATGTACCCGTAGGAGAAGATCAAAAACAACATTTAGAACTCACGAGGAATATTGCCCAAAAATTTAATACAGATTTTAAAGCTCAAGATTTTTTTAAAATTCCCGAACCTCTTATACAAGAAAAATTCTCTCGTATTATGAGTCTTAAAGATGCAAAAAATAAAATGAGTAAATCAGATCCTTCTGATGCTAGCCGTATAAATCTTACTGACACAGATGAACAAATTCATAATAAAATTAAAAAAGCAAAAACTGATACAAAGTCTTTTCCCGCAAATGAAAAAGATCTGGCCAAAAGACCAGAAATACAAAATCTGATTGGTATATATTCAAGTTTAAAATCTCAAAAAATTACAAACACACTTAAAGAGTTTCAGGGAGAAAATTTTTCAAATTTTAAAGAAAAACTATCAGAGGTTGTGATAGAAAATGTCTCTCCTATTTCAAAAGAAATAAACAAATTAAAATCAGACAAAGGATACATTTTACAGGTTCTAAAAGATGGAAGTGAAAAAGCTGAAATAATTGCTTCAGAAAAAGTTAAAAAAATTAAAGAAATTATTGGCTTTTAAAAGTATTTTACTTTAAAAAAATATTTCAATTACTATATTAAATCAATGTTTATACAAACACAAAAAACACCAAATCCGAATTCTTTAAAATTTCTCACTGAGAAAAAGGTTTCATTAGTTGGCCCTATTGAATTTAAAGATAAAAGCGAGACATCAGTTAGTCTTATTAGAAATATTTTATCAATAAATGGAGTTACAGGAATTTTTTTATCTGATGATTATTTATCAGTAAACAAGGACACAAATATTGAATGGGAGGATCTTAAACACATAATAATTTCATACATAAATGATTTTTATGACCAAGGTAATGATTGTATTATTTCTGAAAAAAGATCTGAAAATACAGAGGAATTATCAAGTGTAAAAAATACAATTATTAAAATACTTGAAACAAAGGTCAGACCTGCAGTTGCGAGAGATGGAGGAGATATTAAATTTAAAGATTTCAAAGATGGTAAAGTCATAGTTGAATTACAAGGAAGTTGCTCTGGATGTCCAAGCTCAACACTAACGCTTAAAAAAGGTGTCCAAAATCTTCTCTGTCACTATGTTCCTGAAGTGAAGGAAGTTGAGGCAATTTGAAAAAAGATTTATTTTCAGGTTTATCAAAAAAGAATTTTGACTTAAAAAAATTTAAAGAATTAAAGAGAATTTTATCAAAGCAAGGAATTGTAATTAAAAGGAAACCTTTTTCGAACATAAATTTCAGATTTGATGAGTTTAAATCTTTATATCTAACTGGTCTCGCTGCTTTTTTAATAGTAACGTTTTCTTTCATAATTCCATTGTCAGTCGATATTGATAATCAAATAGTAAGCAATAAAGACTCTAAAATAAACAATTCAAAAATAGATTTTCAAAAAGTTTTAAGTGGCGAAAGTATTGATGATGAAAAGGTTGACGAGGGCCTTGATTTATCAAACATACTTGAAGATGTATTTAAATTTGATGAACTACCAGAGGATACCGTTCGGTTAAGTGCTTCTACAATTGAACAGTTATTTAAAGATACTAATTACTCTCTATCTGAAGTTAGACGTACTAAAAAAGTCAAACCTATAAGATTATCTTTATTACCAAATGAAATGAAATCAATTGAAAGTTCAGCAAAAAGAAAAAGCTTATTTATAAAAATCATATTGCCCTTAGTTCTTGAGGAGAACAATAGAATTATTATTGATAGAAAAAAATTATTTTCAATTTTGAATAAAAACAAAAACACTAAAGACGAAATTAAGTGGTTAAATCAAAAATTTAAACAGTATGGTGTTTTAAATAAAGATCTTGCAACCTTGAAAGTAAGAATGGATATAATACCTGTATCTCTTGCAATTGCTCAAGCAGCTAAAGAAACTGGTTGGGGAACTTCAAGATTTGCAATTGAAGGAAATGCTTTGTTTGGTCAATGGACTTGGTCAGGAGAAGGTATTAAACCAGCTGGTGCAGATACGAACGCAACCTATAAAGTGATGAAATTTAATGTTCTTAAAGCATCAGTAAGAGCTTACCAAAGAAATTTAAATACTCATTCCAGTTACAAAAAATTTAGATTTGTAAGAGCTCAACTTAGAGATGATAATAAAAAATTAGATAGCCTTAAACTTGCAGAATATCTAGACAACTATGCTCAAACAGGAGCTGAATACATAAAAGTTTTAAAACAAATTATTCAACAAAATCAATTAAAAGATTTCGATGAAGTTAAACTACTTCCTCTCAGCGTAAAGTTTAAAAATATTATTTAGGAATTTGAATTGTAAATTGGTGGCCAAACCATTTCCACTTACCGTCTTCATTTAAGGAGCAGTTTAATCTACCTCGTCTAAAAGTAAATTTTTCTCTAAAAGAAATTTTCATTATATTATTTACATCTACTGAAATTTTCGGATTTCCCCAATTATCACCTTCGTTTGAAAAACAATTTATATTTTTTATGTTTTTTTGATCATCAAAAAATTTAATTTCAACTGAAGGAGGATTATTTTTTGTAAGTACATATTTATCTTCAGGTTTGAATTCTTTATATTGTAAGGGCAAGTATTTTATAATGGAGTTAAACCTTTCCATTTTCCCATAATTCTCATTAATAGGAAATCTTGGTAATTCATACTTATCTTTAGTACTGTCTATTACTCCTGAGTGTTGTCCAAATCCATATGTAAATTTTTTTTTTATAAAATTCTTTTGTTCTAAAGAATACTCTCCGAAGGGGTATGAAAAAAAGATTGGGTTATATCCTAAATTTTTATTAAAGATTTTAATGGACTCATTTATATCATCTTTAAAATCTGAAAATGAAAATTTTATGAGATACTCATGGGTATGAGAATGATTTCCTATATATGCAAATTTTTCTTTTTCAATTTCTTTAATTTGTTCCCAGGTCATATAACCTCTTTTACCGATTGGTTCGGTAGAAACAAAAAGAATGAAAGGTATTTTATTTTTTTTTAAAATTGGCCACGCGTTTTCGTAGAAAGACATAAAAGCGTCATCTATAGTTAAAAGAATTTTTTTATTATCTTTGGGTTCATTAAATTGCTCATTAAATAATTTTGGATCGTAAAACTCGAATCCATTATTTTTAATAGCTTCAATGTGTTCTAAAAAAATATTCATTCTAATGTTTGTAGATGGGTATTTATTTTCCTCAAATCTGTGATACATTATTGACAAGACACCTTGATCATCTGGATTATATTGTGTCATTTCCTCTGATGATATATTTGAGTGAAAAAAAATGAAAAAAAATAAAATAGCAGATTTAGTTATAGACGCGGCAAGTGATAAGATTTTATTTAAAATCATTTCTAGAGACAAGATTTATACTAATGAGCATGAAAACAGTAGAAAAAATTTTGATAAATTTTCTATTTTATTAATGAATTTTTTAACAAAAAAACAATACTCCTTTGAAAAAGTGAGAAATGTTTTCATTAATCAAGGTCCAGGTAAATATACAAGTATTAGAACTTCAATGGCAATTATTAAGGCTTTAAAGCTAGTTTATGGTTTTAATTATTATGGTTTTAACAATAAAGATGTGGTGGATGGAGATTACGGTAAAATCTTTCAATTATTTAAGCAAAAAAAATTGATAAAAAATTTGATTAAACCACTTTATTTGAGTTAAAATATATTATGACAGATTCAATTGAGAAAAAATGTATTGCAAATGGAGTTAAACTTACTGATCAAAGAAGAACTATTGCTAGGGTAATATCAGAATCGAAAAAGACATATGGTGAGGCAGACCACCCTGATGTAGATGAGCTTTATAAAAGAGTCTCGAATATCGATCCTAAAATAAGCATTGCAACTGTTTATAGAACTGTAAAACTTTTTGAGGAGTCCGGTATATTAATGAAACACGATTTTAAGGATGGAAAAGCTAGATATGAATTAAATGATGATCACAATCACTTAATAGATATCAAATCAGGAAACATTATAGAATTTACAGATGATGAAATTGAAAAAATACAAAGAAGAATAGCTGAAAAACATGGTTATAAACTTGTTGATTCTAAGTTAGAACTTTATTGTGTTAAAAAATAACTTCATTAATGGCAAATAAAATATTTATCAAAACTTTTGGATGTCAAATGAATCAGTATGACTCCAACAGAATTTTTGATACTGTAAAAAAAATTGGTTTTTCTAAAACATCCAATCAATCTGATGCAGATTGTTATCTTATAAATACTTGTCATATTAGAGATAAAGCAAAGGAAAAAGTTTATCATGAAGTTGGTAGAGTTAAAAAAATCTTTAGAGATAAGAAAAAACCAATACTTGTTGTTGCAGGATGTGTCGCTCAAGCAGAGAATGAGGAAATGTTAAAAAGAGAACCTTATATTGATATAGTTGTAGGTCCTCAATCTTATCACCAAATTAATTCTTTAATTTCAAATTATAAAAAAAGTAGTAAAGAATTTACAGAATTTGAAACAAAAGATAAGTTTAATTATTTAGATAAGATAAAGAATACTTCCAGCAACGTTTCATCATTTCTTACAATTCAAGAAGGATGTGATAAGTTTTGCAGTTTTTGTGTGGTCCCATATACACGTGGCCCTGAATACTCAAGGCCTTTTGAAAAAATTATTTTAGAGGCTCAAGATTTGGTTAAAAGCGGAGCAAAAGAAATTATTTTACTTGGACAAAATGTAAATGCATATTCATTCAAAGACAAATCAAAAGTATATAGATTATCAGATTTAATAAATGAGTTAGAAAAATTTACAGAACTTAAGAGAATTAGGTATACGACGTCCCATCCAAGGGACATGACCGATGACTTAATTGAGTGTTATTCAAAATCAAAAAAATTACAACCCTTTGTTCATTTGCCAATTCAAAGTGGTTCAGACAAAGTTTTAAAACTGATGAATAGAGGTCATAAAGTTGAAAAATATTTTGAGATCTACAAAAAACTGAAAAAAATAAATTCTAAAATTGAATTTTCAAGTGATTTCATCATTGGGTATCCAGGAGAAACTGAGGACGATTTTAATGATACTTTAAGTTTTTTAAGTAAAATAAAATTTATAAATTCTTATTCATTTATATTTAGTTCTAGGCCTGGAACACCTGCATCCAATTTAGATTTAATTGATTATGAAATTGCAAAAGAACGACTTATAAAAGTTCAAAAAATTTTGTTTAAATATCAATTAGAACATAATGAGTCTTTCTTAGGAAAAAAAATTGAAGTCCTTGTAGAAAATAAAATGAAAAAAAACCAAATGTATTTTGGAAGGAATGAATACTTTAATGGAGTGATATTTGATGGAGATGAAAAGCTTGTAGGAAAAACTATAAAAATAAAAATTGATAAAGTAAATCAAAACAATTTATTTGGAAAAATAGACTCAAACTCAGATATGAGGGCAGCTTAATCTTGAATAACCCATTATTAAATAAACTAAATAAAGATCTCAAATTTGTTTATTCTGATAACGACACTTTGAGCATCATATTTAATAACAACGAAATATTAATGGGTGTAGTGGGTGAATTTAATAATAATTTAAAAGAACTAGAAAAAATAACAGAGACAAAAATATACTCTAGGGGAAACTCAATATTGGTCAAAAGTTCTAGCACAAAAAATGAATTAGTTAAAAATGCTATAATTTTTCTTACAGATCAGTTAATTTTAAATGGAACGATAGAAAAAAAAGATATAATTTCCTCAATTAACAAATTTATGATTAACGAAAAAACAGATAAAAAAATTGAATATATAATCAAGACTCCGAAAAAATCAGTTATTCCAAGATCGGAAAAACAAAAAAATTACGTAAGAGCACTGAGAGAAAGCGATATTATTATTTCTTGTGGTCCTGCAGGAACAGGAAAAACTTTTCTCGCAGTAGCAGTTGCTTTGACAATGTTGCTTGATAAAAAGATTGAAAGAATAATTTTATCTAGACCAGCAGTAGAGGCAGGTGAAAGATTAGGTTTTTTGCCTGGAGA
The DNA here is from genome assembly GCA_902514805.1 of uncultured Pelagibacteraceae bacterium. Lineage (GTDB taxonomy): Bacteria > Pseudomonadota > Alphaproteobacteria > Pelagibacterales > Pelagibacteraceae > Pelagibacter. Next base: position 71,474 of record CABXSF010000001.1, read on the forward strand.
TATGAGAGAAAAAGTAGATCCATATTTAAGACCTTTATACGACTCACTTTATGATTTGTTAGACTTTGAAAAAATCCAAAAAAGAATTGAAATAGGTGATATTGAAATAGCTCCATTAGCATTTATGAGAGGAAGAACTTTAAAAAACTCATTTGCAATCTTAGATGAATCACAAAACGCAACTGATACACAAATCAAAATGTTTTTAACAAGAATTGGAGAAAATTCTAAAATTGTAATCAATGGTGATCCGTCACAAATTGATTTACCAAATAAATCTCTATCAGGATTGAATAGGTCAAAAAAACTTCTTGGGCATTTAAATGAAATTTCAGTTGTAGATTTTGATCACTCAGATGTTGTTAGGCACCCATTAGTTTCTAAAATAGTGAAAGCTTATTCTGATCAAAGTAAAGATTAATGATTAAAGCTGAAATAGTTGTCGATTTCTCAAAATGGAGAACTAAAATTAAAAGTCCAAATCTCTACTTTAAAAAAAAAATCAGAAAAATTTCAACAATGAAATCATTTAAAAAAAAAAATTTTCAATTCACTTTATTATTAACTAATAAAACTTTTATAAGGAAACTTAATAAAAAATTTAGAAAAAAAAACAAAGGGACCGATGTTTTATCTTTTCCGATAAAAAGTCATTTTAATAAAAATTATAAAGGAGATATAGCTATTTGTTATGAAATTATAAATTTAAGATCAAAAAAAACGAATTTTGATATTGAATTTGATAAAATGTGGATACATGGTCTTCTTCACTTGCTTGGTTATAATCACAATAAACAAAAAGATTATGAGCAAATGTTAAAAAGAGAGCAAGATATTTTAAAACGAGTAAATAAAATTTGACAAGAAATTATTCTAAGAATTTTATTTTTTATTTAGTACCATTTATTTGTGGATTAATTTCAACATTCAGTTTACCGCCATATAATTTTTTTTATCTCAATTTTATTTCATTTCCATTGTTACTTTTATTTTATTTGAATTTGGAAATAAAAAGGAGCTTCTTATCTTTTCTTTATGGGTGGACATTTGGTTTTGCGTATTTTTTTTCAAATATTTATTGGATAGCAAACTCATTGACAGTTGAAGAAATATTCAAACCTTTAATTCCTTTTGCAATTACAGTAGTTCCTTTATTTCTTGGCATTTTTTATGGAATCTCTTTTTTGATCTTTTTTTATTTTAAACCAAGAAAAAAAATTGAGAGTATTTTTTTATTAGCATTAATATTTTCAATTATAGAGTATTTAAGAGGTCATATTCTTGGAGGTTTTCCTTGGAACGTAATCTCTTTTAGTTTAGTTGAAATAAATCAATTTTTACAAATCTTGGCATATGTTGGCACATATTCTTTTAATTTGTTAGTTATTACAATTTTTTTAGTCCCAGCAGTTATTTTATTTGACGTATCATTGAAAGCAAAATTATTAACGGTTTTCTTGGCAGCAACTTTAATAGTGTCAAACCTAATTTCTGGTTATTTAGTTCTAAACAAACACAATAAAACAGTAAACACACCTATGAATTTTATCATTAAGATTATTTCACCTAAAATTGATTTAAAAAGATTTTTTGATGGGACAGATCCTTCCTTGGTAATAAAAGACTTAGCAGAAATAGGAAATATTGACAGTAGGGATGCAGTTTATATTTATCCAGAAGGAATATTACCATCAATCAATCTAAATGAAATTCAAGATTATTCTTTAGTATTTAAAGATTATTTTCAGAATAATCATAAAATTATAGTTGGTATAACCAGATATGAAGAAACAGAAATATTCAATTCAATGGCTCTACTTGATAATGATTTAAAATTGATAAATGTTTACGATAAGAATAAACTCGTCCCTTTTGGTGAGTACTTACCTTTTGAAAATTTTTTAAAGAATTATGGTTTTAAAAAAATTACTCAAGGATACCAATCTTTTAGTTCTGCAAGTAATAGAGATTTAATAAATGTAAACGATATAAGTTTTCTTCCTCTTATTTGTTATGAAATTATTTATTCAGGAAGTCTTTTTAAAAATTCCGAAAATTATGATTTTATCATTAATATTTCAGAAGACGGGTGGTTTGGAGAGTCAATTGGAATAGATCAACATTTTTTTCATTCAGTTTTTAGATCTATTGAAGAAGGAAAAAATGTATTAAGATCTGCTAATAATGGAATTTCTGCGTACATTGATAGCAAAGGACAAATTATAAAAAAGATTGAATCAACCCAAAAGGGAGTAATAGAAATTAATTCTTATAAAAAAGGATCAAAAACAATCTTTAGTTCTTTTGGAAATAAGATTTTCTTTTATTTCCTTATTTTTTATATTACGCTAATTTTTTTATTAAAAAAAAAGGAAAGACAATGAAAAAGAATTATTTATTTACTAGCGAGTCCGTCTCTGAAGGTCATCCAGACAAAGTTTGTGATAGAATTTCTGATATGGTTGTAGATACATACTTAAGCGCTGAGCCTCAATCAAGAGTAGCTTGCGAAACGTTAACAACAACAAATAAGGTAGTGCTGGCTGGAGAAGTTAGAGGCCCAGAAATTAAAAAAGATGATTTAATAGAAAAGGTAAGACACTGCATTAAAGATATTGGCTACGATCAGGATGGTTTTACATGGAAAGAAGCAACTAAAATTGAAAGTCATCTGCACGCTCAATCAACTGATATAGCTATGGGTGTTGACTCATCCGGCAACAAAGATGAGGGGGCTGGAGACCAGGGGATTATGTTTGGTTATGCATGTAATGAGACTGATGTTTTAATGCCTGCACCAATACATTATTCACACAAAATTTTAAGATTAATGGCTGCGGATAGAAAATCAGGAAAATTAAAAAACATTGAGCCTGATTCCAAAAGTCAAATAACAATTGAATATAAAGATGGTAAACCTGTAAATGTTAAATCTGTAGTCATCTCTACTCAACATTCTGCAGATGTAGATCAATCCCAGGTTAGAAAATTAGTTATGCCATATATCGAAAAATCTATTCCAAAAAATCTTCTTAATAATTTAGACGAAAAAGAAATTTATATTAATCCAACTGGGAATTTTGTTATTGGAGGACCTGATGGAGACAGTGGTCTTACTGGGAGAAAAATTATTGTCGATACATATGGTGGTGCTGCACCACATGGAGGTGGAGCTTTTTCAGGGAAAGATCCAACTAAAGTTGATCGATCAGCTGCTTATGCTTCAAGATATTTAGCAAAAAATATTGTTGCTTCAAAAATCGCTGATAAGTGCTTAATTCAACTTGCTTATGCTATCGGAGTATCCAAACCATTATCTATCTATGTTGATTTATTCGATAACGACGAGGAAAAAAACAAATATGTAGAAAAATTGATAGGTGAAAATTTTGATCTAAGCCCTAGAGGTATAAGAGAAATGCTAGGTTTAAATAAACCAATTTATGAAAAATCAGCTGCTTACGGTCATTTTGGAAGAGAACCAGAAGGAGATGGTTCTTTTTCTTGGGAAAATACAGATAAAAAATCAATATTTTCAAAGTAAAAAGTTGAAAAAATACTTGAAAATAACTATATATTTCTTAAATCGTTAAATTATTAAAATGGGCTTCGGCCCATTTTTTTTTAGAGAAGAATGTTAAATAAAAGAGCAGACAAATTAGAACTACTTAGAATAGCTGAGGCTGTAGCACTTGAAAAATCTATTGATAAAGAATTAATTATCAATTCAATGGAAACAGGAATAGCTAAAGCAGCAAAATCAAAGTTTGGAAATGAAAATGAAATTAAGGTTTCAATTAATAGAGACAGCGGAGATATTGAACTTTTTAGAAAATTAGTAGTTGTCGAAGCCCCAGAAAATACAAATACGGAAATAAGCCTTAAAGATGCAGAAAAATATGGTGAAAAAAAAATTGGAGATGAAGTTTTGCAACCCCTCCCATCTTTCGATTTTGGTCGAATAGCAGCACAAACTGCAAAACAAGTAATAAGTTTTAATGTCAGAGAAGCAGAAAGAGAGAGGCAATTTAACGATTTTATAGAAAAAAAAGACACTATATTAAGTGGAATTGTTAAAAGACTAGAATTTGGTAATGTAATTGTCGACTTAGGGAGAACAGAGGCAATAATTCAAAAAAATGAAATGATCCCAAGAGAGAATATAAAAGCTGGAGACAGAGTGAAAGCTTATTGTTATGATGTTAGAAGAGAACAAAGAGGTCAACAAATTTTCCTATCAAGAGCACATCCAAAATTCATGGAAAAATTATTTATTCAAGAGGTACCAGAGATATACGATGGTCTTATAGAGATAAAATCATCTGCTAGAGATCCAGGTAGTAGAGCTAAAATTTGTGTTAAGGCTGTAGATACATCACTTGATCCAGTTGGTGCATGTGTAGGTATGAGAGGAAGCAGAGTTCAAGCAGTTGTCAATGAACTACAAGGGGAAAAAATTGATATTGTAAATTGGTCAGAGGACCCTGCTTTGGTTGTTTCAAATGCTTTATCTCCAGCTGAGGTTCAAAAGGTAATTGTAGATATAGAACAAAAAAAAATGGATGTAATATTGACTGAAGAAAACTTGAGTAAGGCAATTGGTAGAAGAGGACAAAATGTTAGGCTTGCAACAAAACTTTTGAATTACGAAATTAATATAATGACAGACAATGAAGAGTCAGAGAGAAGACAATTAGAATTTAAAGATAAAACAGATGCTTTAATGAAAAATCTTGAAGTAGATGAAACATTAGGTCAACTACTTGTAGCAGAAGGCTTTTCATCAATTGAGGAAATTAAAGATAGTGAAATAGACAACCTAACTAAGATAGAGGGTATCGAGGAGGAAACAGCGAAAGAATTAGTCCAAAGAGCAAAAGAGTTTTTTCAAAAAGACCAAGAAGAAATTCAACAAAAGATTAAAGATCTAGGAATTCAAGCTGACTTAACGGAACATAAAGGTCTTACACCGGGTATGCTTTTAACTCTTGGTGAACAAAAGATTCTATCATTAAATGACTTTGCAGATTTAGCCTCAGACGAATTAATTGGTGGTTTTGATATAATCAAGGGCGAAAGAATTAAAATAAAAGGTTATCTAGAGGATTTTGCTCTTTCAAAAAAAGAGGCGGATGACTTAATCATGACAGCTAGAGATAAAATTTATAAAAATTAGAAATGAGAAAAAATGGAAACAAAAAAAACAAAATTAACTATATCAGGAAAACCCAGAAAAAACTTATATGATAAGCAGGGATTAACAAACAATAAAAATAAACAAAAGTTTGTTACTGAGAAAAAATTTTTAAAACCGTTTAATAAAAGCAATTCTGGATCCTCAAAATTTCCAAAAAAACCTTTTTTAGGCAAACCATCTTTTCCAGCCAAGACAGGAAAACCACCTTTCCCATCAAAAATAAGTGATTATGAAAGAAGAAAACTTGCAGAGCAAAGAGCAACTAAAAAAATAAAAGGGGATACTAAAGAAAAAGATGGTAAAAATAGATTTTCAACTAAAAAAAGAGAACTAAAACTAACTGTATCGAGAGCTTTAAGTGAAGATATAGAGTTTAGATCAAGAAGTATGGCCTCGATAAAAAGAGCTAGAGAGAAAGAACTTAGAGAAACTAAAAACATAAATGATGATGAAAATTCAAAAAATGTAAAAAGAGAAGTTAATATACCAGAGCTTATTACTATTAGAGATCTAGCAAATCGAATGGCCGAACAATCGTCTAATATTATTAAACATTTGATGGGAATGGGTGTTACAGTAACAATAAATCATACTATCGATTCTGATACCGCTGAATACTTGGTAAAAGAATTTGGTCATATTCCTATAAAGGAAAAAAAAGCTGAAGAAATAGTCAGTAAAATTAAAGATGTAAAATCTGAAAATCTTCAAAACAGACCACCAATAATAACTGTGATGGGTCATGTGGATCATGGAAAAACTTCCGTATTAGATGTGCTAAGAAGCACAAACGTTGTTTCAGGCGAACATGGCGGAATTACTCAGCATGTTGGTGCATATCAAATAACTCATAAAAATGAAAAAATAACTTTTATAGATACGCCTGGCCATGCTGCATTTACAGAGATGAGAGCGAGAGGTTCAAAATTAACTGATATTGTTGTGTTAGTTGTTGCTGCAAATGATGGAGTTAAACCTCAAACAATAGAGTCGATCAAACATGCTAAAGCTGCAAAGGTACCTATTGTTGTGGCAATTAATAAATGTGATTTACCAGATGCCGATCCTCAAAAAGTTAAAAATCAGCTCCTTGAACATGAATTAATCTCTGAAGACTTATCAGGAGACACTCTTACAATAGAAATTTCAGCAAAAACGAAAAAAAATATTGATAAACTTTTAGAGTCCATTACTTTACAAGCTGAACTTCTAAATTTGAAAACAGATTATGACAACAAAGCAACTGGTATTGTTTTAGAGTCAAAAATTGATATTGGAAGAGGTCCAATTGCAAATATAATTGTGACATCTGGAAAACTTAAGAAAGGGGATCATTTTGTATGTGGGCCTCAATGGGGAAAAGTGAGAGCTATAATCGATGATAACGGAAAATCAGTTGACGAAGCTTTACCATCCACTCCAGTTGAAATATTGGGTATAAGCGGGGCCTCAAAATCTGGAGATGATTTTTTGGTTCTTGATACTGATAAAGAAGCTAAAGTTTTAAGTGAAGCAAGAATTAATGAATCTCAATCAAAAAAAGGCCAAGTATCTCTTATAACTCAAGACTCTGCTTTTAAGGACCAAACAAGTGAAGAATTAAATATAATTATTAAGTCAGATGTTCATGGTTCTTCTGAAGCGATTAAAAATGCTGTAAATTTAATAAAACATGATGAGGTTAAATTAAAGATAATTTTATCAGATGTAGGAATGGTAACTGAAACTGACGTAAATTTAGCAAAAGCTTCGAATGCTGTTTTAATAGCTTTCAATGTCAAGCCAAGTAAAGAGGCAAAAAAAATTGCTGAGCAGAGTGCAGTAAAAATTTCATCTTTTAATATAATTTATGAATTAATTGACTTCGTAAAAAGCAAGATGTCTGGCCTGTTATCTCCAGTAGTTGAGGAAAGCATAATTGGTTCGGCAGAAATTTTAGAGATTTTTAAAGTATCAAAAGTTGGTAAAGTTGCTGGCTCGAAAGTAACTACAGGTGAAATAAATCAAGACTCTTTAGCGAGGGTCATTAGAGATGGAACAGTGGTATTCACAGGAAAAATAGGATCAATTTATAGAGAAAAAAATCAAACAAAACAAGTTACAGAGGGCTTAGAATGTGGGATAACCTTGAAAAATTTTAATGATTTTCAAAAAAAAGATATTATCGAAGCATATAATTCAAAAACAACAGAGAGATCAGTATAATGGGAAAATTAGGAAAACCAGTTACTCAAAGACAGCTAAGAGTTGGTGAAATGATTAAACAAGCTTTAAGTATGATTTTTTTAAAAGATGAGGCGAAACTTCCTAATGTACAAACTAAAGGAATTACAGTTACCGAAGTTAGAATGAGCCCAGATCTTAAAACAGCAAAAACTTTCGTTCTGCCGCTAGGTGGAATAAATTCCGATGAAACTGTAGAAAATCTCAAAGAATTTTCTTTTGTAATAAGAAAAACTTTATCAAAAAAAATTAACATGAAGTTTTTACCAAAACTTATATTTGTTAAAGATGAGTCTTTCGATTATGCTGAAAAGATTGAAAATTTAATTAAACAAACAAATAAATAGGAATAAGATGAACAAAAAATTAAAAGAAGTCGCTTTACATGAAAAAGATACTGGATCATCAGAGGCGCAAATTGCTTTATTAACTGATAAAATAGAAAATTTATCAACCCATATGAAAAAATTCAAAAAAGATAAACACTCATCTGTAGGATTATTAAAGGCAGTAAATAGAAGAAAAAAACTATTAGATTATCTTAAGAAAACTAAGTCTGATGCATATAAAAATATATTAACCAAATTAAACTTAAGGAAATAAATGTTTAAAATTTTTAAAAAAGAAGTTGATTTTGGGGGTAAAAAAATTTCCCTTGAAACAGGAAAGGTAGCTCGTCAAGCAGATGGCGCAATCATTGCTACTTGCGGAGAAACTGTAGTTTTGGCAACAGCCGTAGGAGCAAAAAAAGTTAACCCAGATGTAGACTACTTTCCATTATCAGTTAATTATCAAGAAAAATATTATGCTGGTGGTAAAATTCCTGGAGGATATTTTAAAAGGGAAGCAAGACCAACTGAGAGTGAAACTCTTATTTCTCGATTAATTGATAGACCAATAAGACCTTTGTTTCCAGATGAATTCAAAAATGAAGTACAAGTATTACCAACAGTAATTTCATATGATAAAGAAAACGAAGCTGATATTTTGTCAATTATTGCATCTTCAGCTGCTCTTGCAATTTCTGGAATGCCTTTTATGGGTCCTGTTGGTGCATCCAGAGTTGGTTTTATCGAGGGTAAATATGTTTTAAACCCATCTAAAACAGAATTAGAAAATTCAAGTTTAGATTTAGTTGTAGCAGGCACAAAAGATGCTGTGCTTATGGTAGAATCAGAGGCTAGTGGATTAACAGAACAACAAATGTTAGACGCAGTAAAATTTGGTCATGAAGGATTTGTGCCTGTTATCAAAATGATCGAAGATTTAGCCAAAGAATGTAAAAAACCCGATTGGGTAGTCGAGAAAAAAGATCTATCTGAGGTTAAGAAAAAATTGGAGAGTGAATTTACCAAAGATTTAAAGAAGGCATTTTCTATTAAAATTAAACAAGATAGATCAAATTTAATCTCTGAAGTTACTGAGAAAGCAAAAAAACTGTATGAGGAAGACGATAAATTTACTGAGCTTGATGTAATGCATGAACTTAAGAATATCGAAAAAGGAATAGTTAGGACAGATATTTTGAAAAACAAAAATCGTATTGACGGTAGAGGACTTGCTGATGTGAGACCGATCATGTGCGAGGTTGGAATACTACCTAGAGTTCATGGATCTGCACTATTCACTAGAGGAGAAACTCAAGCTATTGTTACTACAACTTTAGGAACTTCAGATGATGAACAAAGAATTGAAAGTTTAGATGGTCTCAAAAGAGAAAGATTTATGCTTCACTATAATTTTCCTCCATTTTCAGTTGGAGAAACAGGGAGAATTGGAACTGGAAGAAGAGAAATAGGCCATGGAAAGTTAGCATGGAGAGCTATCAATTCTTCATTACCTTCTAAAGAAAGTTTTCCATATACCTTTAGAATAGTTTCTGAAATTACTGAGTCGAACGGATCTTCCTCAATGGCAACAGTATGTGGTTCATCACTAGCATTAATGGATGCTGGCGTACCGATCAAAGAGCCTGTAGCTGGTATAGCAATGGGACTAATAAAAGAAGGAGACGATTTTAGTGTACTTTCAGATATTCTTGGAGATGAAGATCATTTAGGTGATATGGACTTTAAAGTGGCAGGAACTAAAGATGGAATTACTTCTCTTCAAATGGATATTAAAATTACAGGTATTACCTTTGAAATTATGGAGCAAGCATTGAAGCAGGCTAAAGATGGAAGAATTCATATTTTAGGCGAGATGAATAAAGCTCTAGCTAAATCAAGAAGTGGTGTTGGTAAACACACTCCAAAAATGGAAAAAATAACAGTTGATAAAAAAGACATAGCAACTGTCATCGGTAAGGGTGGAGCCACAATAAGAGAAATTGTTGAAAAATCAGGAGCCAAAGTAGATGTAAATGATGAAGGAGTAGTCACTGTAGCAGCACCAGATGAAGAATCTAGAAACAAAGCTATGCAAATGATTAAAGATTTAACAGCTAAAGCTGAACTGAATAAAATTTATAATGGTAAAGTTATGAAAATTATGGAGTTTGGAGCTTTTGTAAATTTCTTAGGAAAACAAGATGGACTTGTTCATATCTCAGAACTTGCGGATAAGAGAGTGGCTAAAGTAACAGATGTAGTTAAAGAGGGAGATGAGGTTAAAGTAAAAGTTATTGGTTTTGATAGAGGAAAAGTAAAATTATCAATTAAACAAGCTGCTATATAAATTTTTTTGAAAAGAGATCTATCTTTCCGAATATGAAAAATAAGTTGGATTATATTATAAAAAAAATTAAGCACATAGATAAAATTCAAATACTAGAATTAGGTGTCCAATATGGATTTTCAACTAAAAAATTTATTGAATTATGTAATTCAAATAATGGTTTTATAACTTCAGTTGATATCAAAGATTGTTCAGATGTAATTAAAAGTGATAGATGGAAATTTATTCATTCTAGTGATGATAATTTCGAAAAAGTTGATAAATTTATTACAACAGATTTAGACTTCATTCTTATAGACTCATTGCACGAGCCAAACCATGTAGAAAAAGTTTTTTACCATTATTACAATTTCCTTAAAAAAGGAGGTATTTGTATAATCGATGACATAAGTTGGCTTCCTTATTCTAAAAATCAGTGGAGAGACAGAGAATTTAGTGAGTGCATTAACAGATCTACATTCAAAAAGATTCTTGAAATATTCAATCAGAATCAAAAAAAATTTGATTTAGAGTTCTATTTTAAAGACTCTGGATATGCTATTATTACAAAAAACGAAGATAGTTCTTTAAATAAATCGAAAGAAATAAAGTCTAGAGAATTTGGGATAAAGAATTTACTGAGAAAAATTTATAAAAGAAAACCTAAAAACTAATAACTTAAAATATCAAAATCCACCTCTCCAATTATTTTTATCATTGAAATGATCTTTTTCATTTTTTGAAGTTGGCCTAAATAAGTACATTAAAACAACCAACAAAACAAAGATTGATAAAAGAATTTCTACCATAATTTATGACATATTTTTTGGATCAGGCATCCCGACTTTGTTATAACCAGCATCAACATAATGAATTTCACCAGTCACACCTCCACCGAGATCACTTAATAAATAAAGGGCTGAATTTCCTACATCATGAATATCAACATTTCTTTTTAAAAAAGAATGATCTTCATTCCACTTGTATAAGAATTTAGCATCACCAATTGCAGATGCAGCGAGCGTTTTAATTGGACCAGCACTAATTGCATTTACTCTAATTTTCTTAGAACCTAAATCCCTCGCTAAATATTTGACACTAGCCTCTAATGCAGATTTGCAAACACCCATGACATTATAATTCGGAATTGCTTTGGAAGACTCGTAGGTTAATGTAAGCATACTTCCTCCATCCTTCATTATTTTAGAAGCTTCTCTTGCGACTTCTGTAAATGAAAAACACGAAATTAACATGCTTCTTAAAAAATTTTCTCTTGACGTATTGAGATATTCACCCGATAGTTCTGATTTATCTGAAAATGCAACTGCATGAACCACAAAGTCAATTTGACCCCATTGTTTTTTAATATCCTCAAATAATTTTATTACATCATCCTTTTTTTCAACATCACAACTAAATGTAACTTTTGAGTTTAACTTTTCTGCCAAAGGTACAACTCTTTTCTTCAGGGCATCTCCAAGATAAGTGAAAGCTAATTCTGCACCAGACTCTGCCAACTTTTGAGAAATTCCCCATGCAATTGATCTCTCATTAGCAACACCCATAATTAGACCTTTCTTTCCTTTCATTAGATCCATAAATTAAACCTTTTCAAAAACTAGCGTTGCGTTAGTTCCTCCAAAACCAAAACTATTAGACATTACAGAGTTTAAATTAACATCTTTTTCAACTTTAGTAACTATCGGATACTTTTTAGCTTCGTCGTCCATATCAGTAATATTTGCAGATGCTGCTATAAAACTATTTTTCATCATTATTAAACTATAAATTGCCTCGTGAACTGAAGTAGCACCCAATGAGTGACCAGCCAATGATTTTGTTGAGCTTATTTTTGGTTTATAATCTTTAAAAGTTTCACCAACTGCCTTTAATTCTGTAATGTCACCTACAGGTGTTGATGTTCCATGCGTATTTATATAATCAATTTTATTTTTTGCAGTGCTCAAGGCCATTTTCATACATCTCACTGCTCCTTCACCAGAAGGCGCAACCATATCATATCCATCAGAGGTAGCTCCATAACCAGTTAATTCTGCATAAATTTTTGCTCCCCTTGCTTTTGCATGCTCATACTCCTCTAAAACCAAAACTCCTCCACCACCAGCTATAACGAATCCATCTCTAGTTTTGTCATAAGGTCTTGAAGCTCTTTCTGGAGTATCATTATATTTTGATGATAATGCAGTCATTGCATCAAACATTGCAGTCATAGCAAAATGAACTTCATCGCTACCACCAGCAAAAATAATTTTTTGTTTCCCTAGCTGGATCAACTCCATCGCATTACCAATACAGTGACCACTTGTTGCACATGCTGAACTAATAGTATAATTGACTCCTTTGATCTTAAATGGGACTGCTAACGTTGCAGATGCGGTGCTTGACATAGTTCTTGGGACTACAAATGGACCCATTCTCTTTGGATTTTTTGCCCTTGTCTTATCAGCTGCTAAAATTACATTTTCAATAGACGGCCCTCCTGAGCCCATTATCATCCCAGTTGATATGTTACTTACATTTTTATCTTCAAGTCCAGAGTCCTTAACCGCCTCTGTCATTGAAATATAGTTGTAAGCTGAGCCAGGTCCCATAAATCTAATAAATTTTCTATCAACATGATCTTCAAGATTTATTTTTGGTTTTCCATGTATGTTACTTTTTAGATTGTATTCTTTGTATTCATCGGAAAAAGAAATTCCTGATTTAGAATTTAATAGAGACCGGTAGACTTCCTCTTGATTGTTTCCTAAACAAGAAACTACTCCAATTCCAGTTACAACAACTCTTTTCATTATTTGAATAAACCTACTTTTAAATTTTCTGTTGTATAAATTTGTTTTCCATCAGCTAATAATATCCCATTAGCCAGACCAACAGTTGCTCCTTCTTTTTTAAGAATTTTTTTCATATTTATCTCATAAATTGCTTTTTTAACATTTTTAAGAACTTCGCCAGTAAACTTTACAGTGTTTACCCCCAAAGCCCTTCCTCTTCCTGGATTTCCAAGCCAGCCTAAATAAAATCCAACTAACTGCCACATTGCATCTAAACCCAAGCACCCTGGCATCACTGGATCTTTTTTAAAATGACAATCAAAAAACCAAAGATTATCTTTAATGTCCAGTTCGGCAATTATTAATCCTTTACTAAACTTGCCTTTATTTTCGCTAATTTCAGTGATCCTGTCAAACATTAGCATTGGCGGCAAGGGTAGTTTTGCGTTACCTGGACCAAAAAGATCACCATTTCCGCAACTAATTAAATCCTCATATGTGTATGAGTTTTTTTTCATTTTTTGATAACCTTATTACTTGATTTAAACTAAATATAATATAGGTTTAGTTTAGAATAATTATAAATAACAATGCTTAATTACAGCAATTATATTGAAAAATTAAGAACTTCTGGCTTAAGACCTACCAAACAAAGAATTAAAATTTGTGAAATCTTATTTAACACCGAAAAGACATTTCATTTTACAATAAATGATTTGGTAAAAAAAATTAGTAAAGCTACAAACAACAAAATTTCTTTAGCAACAGTTTACAACACAGTTCATGCTTTTAAAAAGAAAGGCTACCTAAAAGAAATACCAATAAATTCTGATCAGAGTTATTTTGATACCAATACGTCGCATCATCATCACTTTTATGATGAAAATCAAAAAGATTTAATAGACATAGATGATGCAGATGTAGAGCCTGTTAAAATCAATACAAGAATTCCTGGTAAAAAGATTAAGTCTGTCGAAGTATTAGTAAAAGTTGAAGATATCAATTCTTAGTCATATTTCTACATTATAATAGTTCTAAACTGTTGACAAATTTGTTTAGAATAATTATAAATTAATAAAGGAGATTATATGAGTACAGAATTCAAAGAAAGAAACTTCAAATCAAACGAATTAAGCAAATGTCCATTTACCGGGGTAGGCACATCTGCAAAATTTTCAGCAGGAAGAGGTCAAACAAACAGAGACTTTTGGCCAAATAGTTTAAACTTAAAAATATTAAATCAACATTCCAATTTGACTAATCCAATGGATAAAAAGTTTAACTATTCAAAAGAATTCAAAAAGTTAAATTACAAAGCACTTAAAAAAGATCTTAAAAAATTAATGACAGACTCTCAAGAATGGTGGCCAGCAGATTATGGTCATTATGGACCATTCTTTATCAGACTAGCTTGGCATGCTGCTGGAACTTACAGAACAGGCGATGGAAGAGGTGGTGCTGGAACAGGCAATCAACGTTTTGCACCTCTGAATGCTTGGCCGGATAATGTTAATTTAGATAAAGCAAGATTATTATTATGGCCAATCAAACAAAAATATGGAAAACAAATTTCATGGGCGGACTTATTTATTTTGGTTGGAAACGTCGCTTTAGAGTCTATGGGTTTTAAAACTTTTGGTTTTGGAGCAGGTAGAGTTGATATTTGGGAACCTGAGGATGATATCTACTGGGGATCTGAAAAAGAAATGCTAGGTGTAGAAAGATACAGCGGCAAAAGAGATTTAGAACAACCACTTGGAGCCTCACATATGGGGTTAATTTATGTAAATCCACAAGGACCAGATGCAAACCCTGATCCATTACTTGCCGCTCATGACATTAGAGAAACTTTTGGAAGAATGGCGATGAATGATTATGAGACTGTTGCTTTAGTTGCTGGTGGTCACACATTTGGAAAATCACATGGTGCTGCATCAGAGTCTCATAAAGGTCCAGACCCAGAGGCATCAAGAATTCAAGATCAAGCAACTGGATGGAATAGTAACTACAAATCAGGAAAAGGTGTTGATACTATAAGTAGTGGAATTGAAGGTGCTTGGACCCAGTCTCCAACTAAATGGGATATGGGTTATTTTGATTGTTTGTTCAATCACGAATGGGAACTTACAAAAAGTCCTGCGGGAGCTCATCAATGGACACCTAAACAGAATGGTCAAAAAATCAAAATGGTACCTGATGCTCACGACAAAAATAAAATGCATCCACCAATGATGCAAACAACAGACATTTCTCTAAGAATGGATCCGTCATATGGTCCGATTTCAAAACATTTTTTTAATAATCCTGATGAATTTGCAGATGCGTTTGCAAGAGCATGGTTTAAGTTAACTCATAGAGATATGGGTCCAAGAGCATGTTATTTAGGCAGTGAAGTTCCAAAAGAAGAATTAATTTGGCAAGATCCTGTTAAAAAACCAAAATACAAATTAAAAGCAAAAGATATAAAAGATTTAAAATCTCAAATATCAAAATCAAAACTATCTGTATCTGAATTGGTAAGCACTGCTTGGGCATCTGCTTCAACTTACAGAGGATCTGATAAAAGAGGTGGAGCAAATGGCGCTAGAATAAGATTAGAACCACAAATTAACTGGGAAGTTAATAACAATGGTAAGACAACAAAAGTAATTAGTGCACTTGAAAAAATCCAAAACAAATTCAACACTAAGAAAAAATCAGTTTCATTAGCAGATTTAATAGTGCTTGGTGGAAACGTTGGAATAGAAATGGCTGCTAAAAAGGCCGGTAAGAAAATTGAAGTTCAATTTTACCCAGGAAGAGGTGATGCTACTCAAGAGCAAACTGATGTTCACTCTTTTGGTTTATTGGAACCACAAGCTGATGGATTTAGAAACTACAATAAGGATGAAAAAACTAAAGTTTCAGCTGAGGAAAAACTGATTGATAAATCTCAGTTGATGGGTCTTACAGCACCGGAGATGACTGTCTTGTTAGGTGGAATGAGAGTTCTTGATACAAACTTTGATAACTCAAAAAATGGAGTTTTCACTAAAAAACCTGGAACATTAACTAATGACTATTTCGTAAATCTTTTAGATATGAATACTACTTGGAAAGAGACTGATAGTTCAGAACAGTTATTTGAAGGTAAAGACAGGAAAACAAATAAAGTTAAATGGCATGGTACAAGAGTAGACTTGATATTCGGCTCAAATTCTCAATTAAGAGCATTAGCAGAAGTTTATGCATGCAACGATTCATCAGATAAATTTATCAATGATTTTGTTTCAGCATGGACAAAAGTCATGAACTCTGACAGATTTGATCTTAAACTAAACTAGAAAAATGGAAACTGCGATAAACACTCCCAAGGTATCTTTTGAAGATTTCTACGAAGTACCAAATCTAAAATTTGATATTGATAGATTAAGAAAAGACTTAGAAATAATTCTTAAAGAAAAAAAATTTAATACACCTGGGGTTACACATTTTGGCGCTATCCCACTTAATCAGATACCAAACGATATGGACTCGATAAATGGAAACAAAATAAGGGGCAAATATTGGACTATAGCGGATGAAAGTGGAAAAGAAGTTTCAAGAGATGTTGATATAGACGAGTCAAAATACACTAAACTCTTACCAGAGTTTGAAAAAACTTATTTTAAAGAAGTTTATGAAACGTTAAGTAAAAAGTTTAAGCTTGGTAGAGTAAGACTTTTGTTAAAGGAGCCAAGATCAACTCTTAGCTGGCATAAAGATCCCGAGTGCAGATTGCACGTTCCAATTATTACAAATCAAGGCTGTTCTATGGTAATAGAGAACGTAGCAAAACATTTGCCAGCAGATGGAAAAGTTTGGATAACAAACAATACAAAATATCATAATTTTTTTAATGGAGGAGAACAGTCTAGAATACATTTAGTAGCATGTGTTTTAGAGAGTCCTTTTAAATAAATGGTCGAAGTTACAAAAGGTATATTTGAAGCGAGTAAAGAAATATACAGTAATAATAGAGGATCAATATTAAGGACAATTGTTTATACATTTGGTCACTTTGGTATAGCAATTACAGTTTTAATGTTAGTTGCAGATGTTTCTTTTACGATTGCTCTGACTGACGCTATAGTTGAACCTATCGCTAACTCTGTTTGGTATTTTATTTTAGACAAATGGTGGGCAAGTAAATCTAAAAAATAATCATTGAGAATGATTATTATTCAAATCAAATAATCGCATAAAAAATTTTTTTTTTGCAAACAATTATCATTATCACAATATTTCCTTGTAAATATTTTTTCAGCAATTATTTTTTCTTTTATGGAACTACAAAATTACAACTGCAAAAAATGTGGACTTACAATCTCTTCTACATGCTCCAAGTGTGATAGAAAAGTTGATGTAAAAGTTCTAGATGACGGATGTTTAGTTCAGTTAACTAAATGTGGTGATTGCGCTAATGTACCGGTTATCAAAGACGTTTGTTCACAACAAAAATAAATAAAGACCTCTAAAGCTTAGATAACACATTATCTGCAGCTGATAGCTCACAGATCCCTGTTTCCTTTTCTACAGCTAAATATTTTATAACTTTATTTTCAATAATCATCGTATAACGACTAGATCTCATACCTAAACCTTTTGCATCTTTGTTTACTAATACTCCTAAATTGTTAGCAAAATCTCCAAAAGGATCTGCTAACATTATTATCTCATTCTCAACTTTTGAAATTTTGGCCCAGGCATCCATAACATATGGATCATTTACACTGATACAAAAAACTTTATCAACACCTTTAGATCTTATCTTATCAATGTTGTTTTTATAACTTGGTAAATGTTTATTTGAGCACACAGATGTAAATGCACCGGGCATTCCCAATAGAATAGATTTGTTATCTTTAAAAAAGTTGTTTATTTGAAATTTTTTTGGATTTCCATCAATTAATTGGAAAACTTCACAATCGGGAATTTGATCGTTTATTTTGTATTTCATTTTAATTTAACCCCCAAAGATTTTCTTTTAAAACCCATCCTTTATATTCTCCAGTTTCAACTCTACACCAATTTAAATTACACTTTTTTTTATTTAATAGTCTACCTGACTCAATTTTTGCAATAGGTCTTGAAAATTTCGTACTATCAGAAAAAAGAATTACAGTACCAAGCGTTATAAATGAACTACTTTTTTTTAACTGAGATCTATGAATCCATCCACTATTTTTTTTAAAATCTAAAATTTTTCTAAAATTTTCTTTTTGGTCTATAATTTCAACTGGATAATTTTTTTTATTAAATACAAATTTTATTGGGTAATCTAATCCAGGGCCATACCTTACATTTACTTTTTTATTTTTAAGTGACATATACGTATTGTTATCCGAATAAGAATTGGTTAAAAAAAAACTTAATAAAAACAAATTTATAATCAAAAATTTTTTGATCATCTTATCTTTTTAAGGTTACTTACTCTAAAGTCTAGATTTAAAAGGTTTATAATTAAAACCTTACCATTTAAACTTTTTCCAATTCCCAAAATATTTTTAATTACTTCATTTGCCTGAATACTACCTACAACACTTGCTATTGTACCAACAACACCATCTGCCTCGCAATTTAAAACTTCATCGTTTGGTATCGTTTGATAAAAAGATTTTAGACACAATCTTTTATCTTTTGAAAAGTTAAAACTAAATATGTGACCATCAAATTTACTAATCGCACCGCACACGAAAATTTTTTTTAATTTCCTAGAGAATTCATTCACAAGAAACTTACTTGTGAAATTATCTGTCCCATCTACTACTATATCAAAATTCTTTATTAAGTTTTCAACATTTGATTGATTTAATTTTTTTTTATAACTTTCTATCTTAACGTTTGGATTAATTTTCTTAACACTATCACTAACTACTTTTACTTTAAATTTACCAACATCTTTTGTGGTAAACATGGATTGCCTATGTATATTTGAAAGATCTATCTTATCATGATCGATTAAACCAATCTTACCTACCCCAGTTCTAGACAAATATTCTGCAACAGGACACCCTAATCCACCTAATCCAACAATAAGAACTTTTGAGTTTTTAATTTTTTTTTGTCCTGAGATGCCAATATCTTTAATAATTATTTGTCGAGAATATCTTTCAAGTTCTTTTGTTTTTAAGTTCATTTTTTTCCAGTAGATCCAAATCCACCTGAACCCCTCAAAGTGTCTGGTAAATCTTTTGTTTCTTGAAACTCAAATTTCAAAACAGGCATCAATACCATTTGAGCTATTCTATCTCCATTGTTAACTAAAAATTTTTCATTACCATGATTAAAAAGAATAATTTTAATCTCTCCACGATAATCACTATCAATTGTACCCGGTGAGTTAAGTACTCCAATACTAGACTTAGCTGCAAGTCCAGATCTTGGACGTATTTGAACTTCGGTGTCTTCAGGTATAGCAATAGCAAGTCCGGTTGGAATCAAAGCAGATTTATTTGGTCCTATTTCAATTGGATTTTCCAAAAATGCCTCGAGATCAACCCCAGAAGACCCTATCGTTTTGTAAGAGGGAATTTTTACTTTTTGATTTAATCTTTTTATTAAGACCTTAATCATTAAAAAAATTAAATTTATTCGTAATTTTTTTAATTAGTTCATCTGCAATGACAGATTTAAAATTTTTTGGGATTTTTTCATCATCAATGTTTTTGTCCTTATAAAACAAATGAACTTCATTAAAGTCGGATTCAAACCCAATTTCATTATTACTTACATCATTTGCAACAATTAAATCACACCCTTTTTTTTCCAGTTTTAATTTTGCATTATCGAATAAATTTTCTGACTCGGCGGCAAAACCAACAACAATTTTTGGTTTTTTATTACTTTTAGAAACCAATTCTAAAATATCTGGATTTAAGTCTAAGTCGAAACTTAGATCTTTATTTTTTTTAATTTTCTCTTTGTTAAATTTTTTTACCTTAAAATCTGATACCGCAGCTGTAAAAATTGCAAGATCACATGGAAGTAACTCCATTGTTTTTTCGTACATTTCTTCACCAGTTTTGACCTTTATTAATTTTAAATTATCATTCGGCTCCAAGTTAGTAGGCCCAGATATTAAGGTTGTATCAAATCCATTTTCTACTAAAGAATTTGCGATTTCATATCCTTGCTTCCCACTAGATCTATTGGTGATAAATCTAACAGGATCAATTAATTCTTGAGTTGGTCCAGCAGTAACTATCGCTTTTAATTTTTTGTTTTTACTTATTTGTTTAAAATAAAGTTCAAGTTGATTAATAATTTCATCAACTTCTAGCATCTTCCCTTCACCAAATTCTCCACATGCCATCTCACCAATTTCCGGTCCTAAAATCCTATAACCATAACTCTTTAAAGTATTTATGCTCTGTTTATTTGATGCATGTTCCCACATTCTAACGTTCATCGCGGGGCACAAGAAAACCTTTTTGTCTGATGCTTTAATTACTGTGCTTGCTAAATCATCTGAAAAACCATTTGAAATTTTTGTAAGGAAATTCGAAGAGGCCGGAGCAACAAGTATTAGATCAGACCATCTTGAAAGAGAGATATGATCCATTTCACTTTCATTCTCTACTGAAAATAAGTCAGTGAAAACTTTATTCTTTGATAATGCTGTGATTGATAAGGGGGTTACAAATTCTTTACCGCTTTTAGTCAAAATTGTTTTAATTTCACAATTAAGTTTTGATAATTTTCTTATTAGATCTAGTGTTTTATAAGCGGCAATCCCACCAGTTATTATAATCAATATTTTTTTATTTTCTAAAAATTTCATACAGAATTAAAATACTATGACACCTAAAAAGACAAGCACTAATAATCCAATAATACTTTGATTTCTAATTGATTTCATCTCGTTTTTTTTATCATTAAAAGAGGAAAAAGAATTTGTATTTTGGGGTATCTGACCACTTGCTAAAAATGCTAATGCTTGATTTGCATTATCCATTATTTTAGGTAACTCAGGAATTCTCTTTATCACTTCAGAAGAGTCTTTTAAGGTATCCATCATATTCTTGACAGGATCTTTAGTCTCTTTTAACCAGTTCTCTAAGACAGGTCTAGAGGTCTCCCATATATTATTATTTGGATCTAAATTCCTTGCAACACCCTCTACTACAACCATTGTTTTTTGTAAAAGTAGTAATTGTGGTTGAGTTTGCATATTAAATTTTTCTGTAATATCAAATAGTTGTTTAAGTAATTTACCACCAGATATATCTTTAACACTCTGACCAAATATTGGCTCTCCGATAGATCTTAAAGCTTGAGCTAATTCCTCTACAGATGTACCTTTAGGTACTAATCCAGCTAACAAATGTACCTCAGCCACTTTTTTGTAATCTCTACGAACAAATCCGTACAAAATCTCTGCTAAGTATCTTCTACTCAATTTATCTATTCTTCCCATTATACCAAAATCTATTGGAACTATTTGGGAAGACTCATTAATAAAAATATTTCCTTGGTGCATGTCAGCATGAAAAAATCCATCACGGACCGCATGTCTCAAAAAATGTTGAATTAAATTTGTAGCTATTTTAGAGGTTTCAATATTTTTTTCTCTGAGCAAGTCTTTTTCTCTTATCGATACCCCATCTACCCAATCTAAAGTAAGAACACTTTCGCTTGTAAAATTCCAATATATTTTAGGGACAAAAAATCCTAAATCATTTTTGGTATTTTCAGCATACTCATTTGCAGCTGCAGCTTCAAATCTTAGGTCCATCTCGTGATTTGTTATTTCTTTGAAAAGAAAAACAACCTCAATGAGCTTAAGTCTTTTTGTTTTGGTGATTAAATTTTCAATTATATATGCCAATAACATAATGGCATCTATCTCATCATTAAAAATTTTCTTTATGTTTGGTCTTAAAACTTTTATCGCAACATTTTTGATTATATTATCCTCTTTAATTTTGGCCTTATGGACTTGGGCTATCGAAGCAGCTGCTATAGGCTCTGATAAGTCAATTATATCGTCAAAATTAGACTGACCTAAATTTTCAATTATAATTTTTTCTGCCTCCTTTTTTGAAAACGGAGGTAATTTATCTTGAAGAGACTCAAGTTCTTTAGATAATTTTTCACCGATTATATCTGGACGTGTAGCTAAAAATTGACCAAGTTTTATGAAAGTAGTTCCCATTTCTTGAATTGATGTACTTAATTTGTCTTTACTGTTATTTTTCGTTTCTTTTGAACTTGAAAATGAAAAAGCCAATAAATTAAAAAATATTTTAATAAAAACTGGTATTTTATGAGACTCTGAAATTATATTTATTATATTAGACTTTCCAATTTTTCTTCCAATCTTAAAAAGTATAAATAATTTATTAAAAATCATATTTTCCAACCTGTATGTAAAGATACAATACCGCCAGACAAATTTTTATAACTAGCATTGTAGAAATTTTTGTTTTTCATTATATCGAGTAATTCTTCTTGATGGACAAATTCATCTATACTTTGAACCAAATACTCATAGGGAGCACTTTTTCCAACTATTAATTTCCCAATAAACGGTATTAATCTCGAATACTGTTTATAAATGAAATCTAAATTCTGATTTTGAATTTTTGAAAACTCAAGACAGAAAAATCTACCTCCTTTTTTTAGAACTCTGTAAGCTTCTGAAATGGTTGAGTCTAAATTTTTCGTATTTCTAAGACCAAAGCTTATCGTATAATAATCAAATGTTTCATTTGGTGCTTTAATTTTTTCAGCTCTTGAAACTTTCCAGTTTATATTTTTGTAACTTGATAACCTCTTTTTACCCTCGTCCAGCATCTTCTTATTAAAATCAACACATAATATTTTTGATTTGTTGGATGTATTATCAGCAAATAATTTAGCTATATCTCCAGTACCACAAGCAACATCAATTAAGCTACTTTCCGAATAAGGATTCATTTGTCTGATTAATTCTTTTTTCCACTGTCTGTGGATACCTAAAGACATAAAATCATTCATGAGGTCATACTTATTATAAACGTTATCAAAGACCTTTTTTACAAGACCTCTTTTTTTTTGTAGATTTTGTTGCATATTTAAAAGTAATAAAAATATAATATAATATTTAATGCCAGAATTACCAGAAGTAGAAATAGTAAGACAGTCCCTAAATAGACAAGTAAAGAACCAAAAAATAATAAATATTCAAGTCAATAACCGAAACTTGAGACTTAAAGTACCAAAGAATTTTGAAAAAATATTCAAAAATGCCGTCATAGAAAAGATACAAAGGAAGTCAAAATATCTAGTTTTGGAGTTTGATAACCATCTTTATTGTGTAATCCACTTGGGCATGTCAGGTACACTTCATTTTATAGGTTTAAAAAAAAAAGTAACTAATTTAAGTTTTTATGGATCACAAAGTCTTCCAAAAAAACATAATCACATAATTTTAAGATTTAAAAATTTTAAACTAATTTATAACGATCCTAGAAGGTTTGGTTTTTTTAAAATTTTGAAAAATAAGAGTGATTATTTAAGATTTTTTACTCGAATTGGACCTGAGGCTTTAAGTAAAGATTTTAACAAAAATTACTTAAATAAAATTTTAAAAAGTAGAAAAAAAAACATTAAGAACTTATTGTTAGACCAAAAGTTAGTATCTGGTTTAGGCAATATTTATGTAAATGAAATATTATTTCAGGCTAAAATTAATCCATTTAAAAAATCTTACCTGATTAATCTGGAAGAAAATAAAAAAATAATTAAGTATTCAAAAATAATTCTAAATAAAGCTATACATTTTGGTGGTTCCTCTATAAAAGATTTTAAAGGCATTACAGGTAAAAGTGGTAATTTCCAGTCTAAATTTAAAGTGTATGATCGCGCAAAAAAGAGATGTGGTCGGAATAATTGTTCGGGTCTAATAATAAGAAAAATAATTTCAAACAGATCTACTTTTATGTGCTCTGTTTGTCAAAAGTAAAAATACCTATTGACCGTACAATATAGAGAGGATATACCATCGCCGAATGGCAAATACAAAATCAGCAATTAAAAGAATTAGACGAATAAAGAGACAAACGGAGGTAAATAAAACTCGTAAAAGTCGATATAAAATCGCCCTAAAAAAAATGAAAAAATTGATTGATGATAAGAAAAAAAAAGAAGCCCTTACCTTCTTACCCAAATTGAACTCGGAATTAATGAAAATTGCTAAGACTGGTGTAATCAAAAAAGGAAATGCAACTCGAAACGTTTCTAAGATAACTAGAAAAATAAATTCTCTTTAAACAACCTGCGGTTAAATTTATTTTAACACATAAAGAAAAATGTCTTGCCACAAAATGTAATTAGGTTTTACAGATTAAACACAACATGTTGGAATTTTATAAATTCAAAAAGTAAATCTTTATTTACTTTGATATTAAAAATTGAATTCAATTTTAAAGCTAATCTTTATTCAATTTTAAATTTATACAATTTTTAATTTCATTCAATTAAGGATTTCAAATTTTTTGAACTCAAAGAAGTATTTTATTGAATAAAGCTTTTTATAAGATTAGCTAGACTATATTCCACATGAAAAATTTAAACAAAGATTTCAATCAAAAAAAAGATGCAAACCTAATATGGACAGAAATTCAAAAAGAAATGAAATTAAAATTTGGTGCAGAGATTTATGAGAGCTGGCTCAAAAAAATATACTTTGAAGAACAACAAAGCAATTACCTAGTTGTTTCAGTAGCAACGAGATTTCTTAGAGATTGGATTGCGTCCAGATATTTAGATGAAATTTTAAAAATTGTTAAAAAACAAATAAGAGAAATTTCTAGAATAGAATTTAGGATTGAGAATAAAGAGAATGAAAAAGATAAAGCAGTTGATACTATAATTAAAAAAGATGACAATATCTCTTTCATTAAAGATAGTTTTCTTCAATATAATAGGATCGATCAAAATAAATCATTTGATAACTTCATCATCGGAACGAGTAATAAACTAGCTTTTGAAGCATCAAAAAAGGTCTCTGAAAATATATCTCATTATAATCCTTTGTATTTGTACGGAGGTGTGGGAATGGGAAAAACTCATCTATTAAATGCTATTGGTTTAAAGCTTAAATCAGAAAACAAGGTAACATTTATCTCTGCCGAAAGATTTATGTATCAATTTGTTAAATCAATAAAAAGTAATGAAATGGTGAGATTTAAAGATAATTTTAGAAATACGAACGTTTTAATTGTTGATGATATTCAATTTATGGATGGAAAAGAGGCAATGCAGGAGGAATTTTTTCATACCTTTAATGCGTTACTTGAAAAAGGTTCACAAATAGTAGTTTCAGCAGACAGACCTCCAAATAAGCTAAAAAGGATACAAGAAAGAATTAAATCTAGGTTTTCAGGAGGTTTAGTGGTTGATATTCAAAATCCCGAATATGAATTGAGGTATAAGATTCTCAAGGAAAAAACCAGCGAACTTAATCTATATTATAATGAAAAGTTAAATATATCAGAGGAAATACTAAAATTTATTAGCTATGAAATAAGAAGTAGCATCAGGGAACTAGTAGGCGCTTTAAATAGAATTGCTTCATTTGCTAGAATATACGACAGAGTTCCAAATATTTCTGAAACCAAAATAATACTTAAAGACCTACTAAACATAAACGAAGCCAAAGTATCTATAGATAATATCCAAACATTAGTTTGCAAATATTTTAAGATAAGTAAAAATGAAATGCTATCTTCAAGAAGATCAAGGTATTTGGTAAGACCTCGACAAGTAGCAATTTACCTATCAAAAATACTTACGTCGAAATCTTTACCAGAAATAGGTAGAGAATTTTCTAATAGAGATCATACAACCATAATTCACTCTGTAAAAACTATAGAGAAATTGAAGGTAGAAAATAGCGAAATAAATAATGGAATTAATTATCTCAAAAACCAGATAATGTATAAATCAGAAAATGAAGTTTAGTGTAAATCAAAAAGATCTCCAAGAGTCATTAAGTTTTTGTCAAAACGTAATTGAAAGAAGAAGCACATTACCAATTTTATCTAATGTTCTTTTAGAAGCGAGTGGAAAAGAGTTAATTATAACCGCAACAGATCTAGATATGATTTTTGTCCATCGAGTTCAAAGTGTTGAAATCGAAAAAGAAGGTAAAACAACCACAAACTCTCTCATAATGTATGATATTGTAAGAAAATTCAGCTCAGGAAAAAAAATTAACGTAGAGAGTCTATCAGAAAATAAGATGCAGCTAGAGTCTGAAAAATCGAAATTTAAGTTAAATTGCATTGATCCTCAAGAATTTCCATTAATGGAAGAAGGTTTTGAAGCAGAAGAAATTAGTTTAGACTCGCAAAGTTTTTTAAAGCTTCTAAATAAATGTAAGTTTTCGATTTCAAATGATGAAACGCGACACTATTTAAGTGGTATCTTTTTACATTTCACCAGCGGGGATGATAAAAACTTTTTGACTGCTGTCTCAACAGATTCTCACAGAATGTCCATATCGAAAATGAGACTTGAGAAAACCATCAATTTTGAGCCAATAATATTACCAAAAAAAACAATTTTTCAACTTTGCTCGATACTAGAAAATAATCAAGGAAAAATCAAAGTCTCAAATTCAAAAACAAAAATTAAAATTTCAATGGATAACAGTGTTCTAATTTCAAAAGTTATAGATGGAAAATTCCCTAACTATGCTCAAGTTGTTCCAAAAAATAATAAAAAAAAGATGGAAGCAGATCTAGAATTATTTA
The DNA here is from genome assembly GCA_902514805.1 of uncultured Pelagibacteraceae bacterium. Taxonomy (GTDB): domain Bacteria; phylum Pseudomonadota; class Alphaproteobacteria; order Pelagibacterales; family Pelagibacteraceae; genus Pelagibacter. The sequence goes on from CABXSF010000001.1 coordinate 98,104, forward strand.
AAAGCAGTGTAGATAGAGTTGCTTCTGTTTCTACAGACAAAAAGGATGGAGTTAAAATTAAATTATCAAAAGACAAACTTGATTTGTCAGTCAATAATACTCATAGTGGCGATGGAAATGAGAGTGTTTCTGTGAAATTTGAACACGACTTGGATATAACTTTTAACTCTAAATATTTGATAGATGTTGCTAGTGAGCTAGAAGGTGAAAAAATTGAAATTTTTTTTAATGATACTGCATCACCAGCGTTAATAAAAGATCCTAGTGATTTTGATAGCATTTTTGTGATAATGCCAATGAAAGGTTAAATTTAATTTATTAAATCTAATTCCCTATAAATTAAATCTTCAACCTCAAAAGAGAACTGTTCAAGATCTTTTCCGGGTTCCAGAGATTTTAATATGGAAACTGTTATATTTTGTTTACTTTTTAAAAAAGAGGACTTTGGCCATATTTTTCCTGAATTAATTGCAATAGGTAGACAATTAATTTGAAAGTCATTGTAAATTCTTGCAAAGCCTTTTTTAAACTTAGATCTGTCTTTATAATCTTTTCTTGTACCTTGGGGAAAAATTATAAGTGTATTTTTTTTATCTTCCAAAACTTTTTCAACTAATCCTGTGAAACCAAGATTTTCTTTAGAGATTTTATCTCTATCAATTGATATACATCCCATTTTTTTTAAATAGGATCCAAACAGGGGAATTTTCATCAATTCTTTTTTAAGAATAAAAACAGATGAATTAAAAATTGTTTGTAAATAAAATGTTTCAAACATAGATTGATGAGAGCAAACAACAAAGTATTTTTTTTCTTTAGGGATGTTTTCTAAACCTTTAACTGTGATATTAACATCTAAAAAAAGTTTAAGACAAATACTAGTCCAAATACCCATTAAACGACCCCCAAACTGAACTCCTTTTTTTGGAAATAAAAGTGCCGGAATAAATAAAATTGATATTGAGATAATCCCTAGATAAAAAAAAAGGAAAAATATTATATTTCTTATCATTTAAATAAGATCTTTAATGGACTGCCTTTTATTAATTATTTGAGTTTTTGATTTATCAACTAAAACTTCTTTTGGCATTGGTCGTACATTGTAATTTGATGACAATACATAACCATATGCTCCTACATCTTTAAGAATAACAATCTCCCCCTCATTTAGTTTTTGAAATTTTTTCATTTTCAAAAACCTATCTGAAGTTTCACAAATTGGACCAACAAAATCATATTCTTTTTTACTTTTTTTATTCGATTTAATTGCAGGAATAATCATATGTTTTGCATTGTACAAAGCTGGCCTAATTAAATCGTTCATTCCAGCATCTAAAATAATAAAATCTTTGGCTGGGTTTTCTTTTATATAAATAACCTTAGAAATAAGCACAGCAGTATCCCCTATTATAGATCTTCCTGGTTCAAGAATAATTTTACATTCATTCCTTTTTGAAAATTTATGAATTTCCAAAGCAAGCTTTTTAAAATCAAAAGCTTTTTTGCTTGAACTATAGTCAATACCCATCCCACCACCAAAATCAACAGATTCAAAATTTACTGAAACTTTATCTAGAAAATTATTCACAACGCGTATCATTTTTTGATATGGCACATTACTCAAAATTTGGCTACCAATGTGAACACTTAGACATTTAAATCTAATTGAATTTGAATTTTTATATTTATCGATAATTTTGAGTGCATCTTTAAAAGTTAATCCAAATTTATCTTGCATTCTGCCAGTTGAAATTTTTCCTATAGTTTGAGCGTTAACATTTGGGTTTAATCTTATACCTACATTTACTACAGTTTTTTTATTTTTAGATAAATTGATAATATTTTTTAGTTCACTCTCAGACTCAACGTTTATCAATAAAATTTTCTTTTTAATCGCAAAATCCAGTTCACTTGTAGTTTTTCCAACTCCTGAAAACACAATTTTGTTTGGTTTGAAACCTACTTTTAAAACTTTTTGGAGCTCACCTATTGAGACAACATCAGCACCCAATCCGTTGTCTTTTATTATCTTTAATAATTTTGAATTCGAATTAGATTTTACAGAAAAGCATATTAATGGTTTTGTTTTTTCAAAGTTTTTATTAAAGTTTTTTATATTTTGAATTAGCTTTGATTTTGAATAACAATAAAAAGGAGTTTGAAATAATCCAGTTAATTTCCCTATAGAAATATTTTCAACATAAAATTTACTATTTTTATAATTCATTACGATGTTTGAATTAAACTATTTGTTCCAATTGAACCTTTGTATTCAGGATCCCCTTTTTTTCCACAAGAAATTAATAAAAAACTTAAAACCACAATAATAAAAATATTTTTCATTTTATCTCTTTTTTATGTTTTCTTATCATTTTCTTTATGTTTTCAAAAGAAGTTCCACCATATGATTTTTTTGAATTTACAGAGTTTCTTAAATCTAGATTTTTCATCACATCGTGACTTATTTTTGGAACAATCTTCTTTAAATCTTCAAGTCCAATTTCACTTAAAGCCAAATTTTTCTTTTCAGCAAAATTCACAACTTTTGCTGTTAACAAATATGCCTCCCTAAAAGAAAAATTCATGTTTTTAACTAATGCATCAGCAAAATCAGTCGCCGTTGTAAATCCTTTTTTGGCAGCATCTAACATCACTTTCTTATTAACAATTACTCCATTTATGACTTCATCAAAAATTATTAAACAATTTTTTAAGTTATCAAAAGATCTAAAAACTAGATCTTTATCATCTTGTAAGTCTTTAAAATAAGATATTGGTAAACCTTTAACAATTGTTAACATTGAAAAAAGATTTCCAAATATTGATCCAGTTTTTCCTCTTAAAAACTCTAAAGTATCAGGATTCTTTTTTTGTGGCATTATCGATGAGCCTGTTACAATATTATCTTTTAAGCTAATGAATTTAAATTGATCTGAATTCCAAATAATTAATTCTTCTGCAATTCTTGATATATGCATTGAGCATACAGATGAACTGTATAAAAAATCTAAAACAAAATCTCTGTCAGATACTGTATCTAAAGAGTTATTTGTAGGTTTCTCAAATTTTAGTTTTTTAGTGGTATACCATCTATCAATATTAAAAGATGTTCCAGAAAAAGCACCAGCCCCTAAAGGATTTTGATTCAAACTTTTCATATTAGAAGAAAATCTAAATCTATCTCTTTTGAACATTTCAACATTTGATAAAAAATAATGTGCTAAGGAAATTGGTTGAGCATTTTTTAGATGAGTAAAACCTGGCATGATAGAAAATATATTTTTCTCTGAAATTTTGATCAAAGATTTTATTAGTTTAAATAATAGACTATCAATTTCTACTGTTGATTTTTTTAACCATAGTTTTAAATCTGTGACTACTTGATCGTTTCTAGATCTCGCTGAATGTAAATAACCAGCATCATTACCAATAAGTTCAAAAAGTCTATTCTCTATATTCATATGAATGTCTTCTAAATTTTCATCAAATTTAAAGTTTTTTCTGTCAATTTCATTTTGAATTCTTTTCAATCCCCACAAAATTTTATCTTTAATCTTAATAGATATTATCTTTTGCTTGTATAACATTTCAGCATGTGAAACAGATGCTAATATATCTTCTTTATACAACCTTTTATCTACCTCAATAGAGGATCCAACTTTTTTAAAAATGTTTGAAGTTTTTTTTTTGATTCTTGTATTCCAAACTGTATTATTGTTTTTATTTTGACTCATGATATGTAACTATACTACTTTATATGAAATTATTAACTTTAAAGTTCTTTATTCTATCAGTGGTATTATTTATCCCAAATACAGTTAATTCAAAAGAATTAAATGGTATAAAAAATTTAGTTATTTATGAGGATCAAAAAAAAATTAGTGAAATATCATTTAAAAATGAAAAAGATAAAAATGTTTCATTGTCTGAATATGAAGACAAATTACTAATTCTGAATTTTTGGGCTACGTGGTGTGAACCATGCAAAGAAGAAATGCCATCTCTACAAAATCTTCAAAACAACTCAAAATTTAAAAATCTTAAAATTTTACCAATTAATATTGGTCAAGAGGACAAAAATTCAATCAAAAATTTTTTTTCAGATGTAAATATAGATACTTTTGAAATATTTTATGACTCAGATGTAAAATTAGCTAAGAAATTTTCTTTAAGAGGTATTCCAACATCAATTTTGATCAATAAAGATGGTTATGAATTTGCAAAAGTTATAGGTTCTATAAATTTTGAAGATCCTAAATTTGTGAATTGGCTTTTAAATTATGATTAATCCTTAAAAAAATACGCTAAACAAACTAGGACTATTATGGCTACAAACTGCAACAGAACCCTAAGCTGCATAAGTTTATTTGAATATTTCTTGCTAGTGTCCCCACCTTTAAATAAGGTACCAATACCTAATATTAATACAACCGCGACAGAGACTAAAAGTATTACTGCACTTACTTTGACGAATATTTCTGAAATCATAAATTATATGTATTACATATTTAAAGAAAAAAAATTAAAATTTTTTATTAAATGACATTTTGTCTGAATGCTAAAATGATTAAGCCAGCGGGCGAAAAGATCAATAATGCAGTAATTTTATTACATGGTTATGGTGGGGACGGTAATGATATAGCTACACTCTCGATTAACTGGAGGAGATTTCTACCAAACACTCTTTTTATTTGCCCAAATGGACCTGAAAGATGTTCTATCAACCCTGCGGGTTATCAGTGGTTTGATTTAAGCATTGAAGATGAAAGATATGTTACCGAGAAAGCTTTAGAAAGTGAAAAAATATTAAAAAGATTCATAGAAGAAATAAAAACTAAATTTAATTTGCACAACTCAAAAATTTGTCTATCTGGTTTTAGCCAAGGATGCATGATGTCAATTAACGTTGGATTGTCTGATAAGGAAAAATTTGCAGGTGTTATTGGATTTTCGGGAAAAATAATAAATAAAAGTAATTTAAATAATAGAATTTTGTCAAAACCTTCTACATTATTAATTCATGGAGATCAAGATGAAATTGTGGCACCAGTTAATTTATTAGAGGCTAAAGATTTTTTTGAGAGAAATAAAATTGATATAACAACGAAAATGTTAAAGGGATGTGGTCACAACATACCTATAGAAGCGTCTAGTTTAGGCCTAACTTTTTTAAAAAAAATATTTAATATAAATTCTTAGTTTAATTAATTGACCCATTGAATTAAAATATTTTTTAGGTTAACTTAATATAAATTATGATGATAAATAGTGAAAATATGTCTTTAGAAAAGTGTCCCGCACTTGTTTTGAATGCAGACTACAGACCATTAAGCTACTACCCACTGTCACTATGGAGTTGGCAAGATTCAATTAAATCAGTTTTTTTAAATAGAGTATCTATAGTGAGTTACTACGATAGGGTAATTAGAAGTCCTTCATTTAGCATGAAACTACCAAGTGTGATTGCATTGAAAAGTTATATTAAACCAATGTCAAATCCAAATTTTACAAGATTTAATGTTTTTTTAAGAGACAAATTTTCTTGTCAATACTGCGGAAGTCACAAAGAACTAACTTTTGATCATTTATTGCCTAGATCAAAAGGAGGAAAGACTAATTGGGATAACGTAGTTACCGCTTGTTCATCGTGTAATGTAAAAAAAGGTGGAAGACTTCTTTCGAAATCAGGTATGACTTTAAACAAAATGCCTTATCAACCATCGACTGAGGATTTACATAAAAATGGAAAGAATTTTCCTCCAAATTTCCTACACAAAAGTTGGATGGATTATCTATATTGGGATGTTGAATTAGAGCCTTAAACTAGATTTTTTCAGATATATTGATAGCTATTCTTGATCCGGTTTTTATTACTTTGTCCATAACAGAGTATAAACCTTTTTTTGTTGCACCCTCTTCGTATGCAATATCTTTGTGATCAATTTCATCCTGTCTAAATTTTTTAATTTTCTCTCTTAATTTCTTTTCATCATCTTTTATTTGGTTAATTTGATTTAAGTAATGTTCGTCAATTACTTCTTCTACAGAGGCCGTACAAAGCATGGCAGCCTTTTTTCCCAATATTGTACTTCCAAACCCAAGACCTAATCCTAAAAGGTCCCATAAAGGTAAAAATTTAGTTGGATTTATATTTCTTTTTTTAATCTCATTTTCAAAAAATGAACAATGTTCATCTTCGTGTTTTTTCATGTCCTCAATCTTTTTTTTTAATGTATCATCCTTAATTATTGTATTTAAAGCTAACAGTTGACCTTCGTAAATTTTGATCGCACCTCTTTCCCCTGCGTGATCAACTCTGATAAATTCTTCTAGTTTTTGTTTGTTAGTTTTTTGCATTAGAATACAAATAATAAGAAACAGAAGAAATTACAAATGATAATACTAAATTTATAGTCGCAAGGGATACCCCAAATACAGCAAAATTTACGTTTCTACAGTCAGGATTTATCACACTTAAACTCTCAAGCAATTTACCCTCTTCCAAAATACTCAAATTATCGTCTGAGCAATTAAAAATTGACTGGTATAATTCTTGTTCAATTCCGACATGATATCCAGATAAGGTCATACTTACCAAAAAGTTTAAAAATACATAGATGATTATTTTTGTATTTGACGGTTTAATAAAACCAAAAAGTCCAATTATCAAACCCAAAATATATGGCACTCTTTGATACTTGCACAAAATACATGGTTTATAACCTCGGATATATTCAACAAAAAATGCATAACATATTGAACTAAGACACAATAAAATAATCAAAGAATAAAATATTTTATGTTTTCTCTCTAAAATCATCTATAACGTAAATTTGACTAAGAAATTGTATACAAAATAAGCAACTATCACCAAAATAACAGATATAATTATCGAAACTGTGACAAGTCTTTTTTCAATTATTTTTTTCATAGCAGGTCCAAAATTTCCAATTAAAAATGCAATTAAAAAAAATCTAGAACCTCGTGTTAATAATGATACAAGAACAAAATAGAAAAAATTAAAGTGCACAAATCCACTTGTAATAGTAAGTAATTTAAATGGTACGGGAGTGAAACCAGCGATAGCTAGCAAAGTTATCCAAGCTATTACACCACCCTCCGAGGACATTTTATCTTTTAAAAAGTTAGTATTATCAACACCGTATAATTCAAATATTTTTATACCAATCTCATTAAAAAAAACAAAACCAATAAAATATCCAAGACATGCTCCTAAAACAGATCCAACAGTTGCAATTGTTGCAATTTTAAGCCACTCAGTTCTTTTAGCAATGGTCATTGGTATAATAAAAACATCAGGTGGTATTGGAAATATAAAACTTTCTATGAATGAGATAAAACCTAGAAAAAATTTCGATTTTTTATGACCCGCTAAATTGATCGATTTTCTATATATTTCTTTAAACATGCTAAAATTGTTTTTATACTATAATTATAAAAATGAAATTATTAATATTGGGCGAATGGCGGAACTGGTAGACGCGTTGGACTCAAAATCCAATAGTAGCAATACTGTGAGAGTTCGATTCTCTCTTTGCCCACCATTTTATGAAAATAAATAACATAAATAGCTTAGTAGAACTTTATTTTAAAAAATATGAAGAAATTAAAAATAAAGAAAATCTACCTTTTTTATTTGGACTAAGTTCAAAAAATAAAAAAATCTCCTTAAATTGGAATGAAGTAACATCAAAGATTAGATATTTGACAGCTTTTCTTCAAGATTATATTTCTCCAGGAGACAGATGTGTTTTACTATCTGAAAATAGACCTCAATGGTTAATTGCTGACATTGCTATAATGAATTCAGGAGGTGTAACAGTGCCATTATTTACCACTTATTCAGTCTCAGATTATGAGTATATCATCAATGATTGTGGACCAAAGGTTTGTATAGTTTCAAATAAGTTATTATATGAAAAAATAAAAAAATTTTTAAATGGAAAAATAAAGGTAATTTCTATTGATGAAATAAAAAATAAAATTGAAAATTTTTCTGAAATATTCAAACAAACAAATATAATTAATAAAAATTACAATGATAAAATTAAAAGAAATGACTTAGCTTGTATAATCTACACTTCTGGTACAACAGGTAAACCAAAAGGAGTAATGTTAAGTCATGGTGGAATTCTTTCAAATTGCGAGGGTGCTCTAGAAATATTAGCTTCCATTGTCAAAAAGAAAAAACCAGTTTTTTTGACATGGTTACCTCTTTCGCATTCGTATGAACATACTGTTCAATTTGTCCAAATTTCTCTGGGAGCAAAAGTTTATTATGCTGAAAGCCTAGATAAACTTATTCCTAACATGTCAGTTGCAAAACCAACTATTATGACTGCAGTTCCTAGATTTTATCAAAATTTATATAACAAAATTTCTTTAAATTTTTCAAAACTTGAAGGATTAAAAAAGAGATTGATAATAAACACTCTTAGTCTGGGTACAAAAAAACTTAAAAAAATAAACCTGAATTTTGGTGAAAAAATATCTAATTTTTTATGTGAAATTTTAGTCAGGAAAAAGATCAAAAAACAGTTTGGTGGAGAGCTACAGGCATTTGTTTCAGGTGGTGGGGCTCTTGATCAAAAAATTGGGGAATTTTTGAATGCTATTGGATTACCTACATTACAAGGATATGGACTGACTGAGGCTTCTCCAGTTGTAAGCTGCAACATCCCTGGAAACATCCAAATTGAGACAGTTGGACCCCCATTCAAAACTAATGAAGTAAAAATTTCAAAAGATGGTGAAATATTAGTTAAAGGAGAAAACGTCATGCTTGGATATTGGAATAAAAAAGTTGAAACTGATGAAGTCCTAATAGATGGATGGCTGCATACAGGTGATATAGGAGAGTTTACCAAAGAAGGAAATTTGAAAATTACAGATAGAAAGAAAGAAATCATTGTAAATTTAGGTGGTGATAACATTTCTCCATCTAAAATTGAAAATTTACTTTGTTTGAATGAAAAAGTTAAACAAAGTTTGGTTTATGGAGATAAAAAAACATATTTAGTTGCATTAATTGTAACTGATAACGAAAAAAATAGGTCAGAAATTAATTCATATATTGAAAATTTAAATAAAAACTTACAAACAATAGAAAAAGTTAAAAAAATTAAACTTATTAATGAAGAATTTACAATTGAAAATGGAATGTTAACACCAACTTTAAAACTAAAAAGAAAAAAAATTTTAGAAAAATATAAAGAAGATTTAGAAAAACTTTATTAAAATTAACAAATAAAGTTGATTATAATGCGCATAAACACTATTCTTTTTAATCTTTTAATATTTGAAAAAATAAATTTAATTTCTTACTTAGTTGATGAATCAATTTATAACTAATTAAATGTTTGACATAACAAAAGAAAATATTTAAAAATTAACTTATAACGAATCAAAAAGATTCGTAACAACAGGGAGCTAAAGATGGCTAAACGAAGAAAAAAAGCTAAGAAAAAAGCTAAGAAAAAAGCAAAAAAAAGAAGAAGAAGAAGATAAGTTTTCTTTTTTAAAAACGCTTCTCATAACGTTTGTGTGAGAAGCGTTTTTTTTTTATTCTTCTTCTGAAACGTTTTCTAAATTCTCTGGTTCTTCAGTATTTTGGCTTGGTTGTGGATTAGATGGTGATTTTTTTTCCAAGTTTTGCTGAATTTTCTCTAGATTTCTCTTCAAAGCCTTATCAAGCTTTTTTTGAGTATCCTCAAGAGATAGATTTAATATTATTTGAAATTCTGTTAAAATTCTTTCGTAAGCTTTTTCGAATAACTGCCTTTCACTATATGATTGATCAACCATAATATCGTCACCTTTATTTAAATCTCTTACTACCTCAGCTAGTTCATAGATTTTTCCAGATGTAATTTTTTGCTCATATTCTTGTGCTCTTCTACTCCACATAGATCTTTTAATTTTTGGTTTACCTTTTAAAATTGAGACAGACTTGTTAACTTGGTTGATAGTTGATAAAGGTCTCAGGTGTGATTGTTTATTAATTGGCAGCAGTCCGATAGCTTTATCCTTTTCAAATTTTATGTCGTAACACTGTACATCTATACCACCTATTGTTTTTGAACTTATGGACAAAATTTGTCCCACACCATGCTTCGGGTAAACAATATAATCTTTCGGTTTAAATTGTTTTTTTTCTGTCTCCTGTCTTTTAATTTTAATTATTTCAGGTTTTTGATCTTGGCTTCTAGTGAGACGTAAATTTTCAGCATTTTTTTGTTTAGATAAACTAGCTTTAGCATTTTCCTTCAAAGTTTTTTTATTTATTTGTTTTGACTTAGGTCTACCTATTTTATTTTTTGCCATTATTGTTTTGGATTTTTTGAGTGTTTGCTTCGTCTTTTTTTTGGCCAAAGCTTTCTTCTTTTTTTTAAAGGTTTTCTTTAAAATACTTTTCAAATTTATTTTCTTCATTTTTATATTTTTCACTATCTGTTGGTGGATCTTTTTTTTCTGATATATTCGGCCATATTTCTGAATATTTTTTGTTTAGCTCTAACCATTTTTCGCTTCCATCTTCTGAATCGGGTTTAATTGCATCAACTGGACATTCAGGTTCACAAACGCCACAATCTATACACTCATCCGGTTTAATTACAAGCATATTTTTTCCTTCGTAAAAACAATCAACTGGACATACTTCTACACAATCCATTAATTTACATTTAATACACTTGTCGTTTACTATGTAAGTCATTATTTTTTTTTTAGAACTTTAATTTTAGTCTCGCCCACTATCTTATCATCTAAATAAAGCAACCCAGCTAATCGTCTCATAAGGTTATTTTCGTAAATATCTGATTTACCGTCTGACAATATTATTTTCCATAAAGTTTCAAGAATGATAATTTTATTTTCCATACTTAAAGACTTTACGTCTCTGGTAAATTCTTGAATATGATTTGAATCATTTTCTTTTTGTTCTGCTTTTGAAATAATATTATCCAAATTATCTAAATCAGGGTATAATTTCATAACTGTTTTCTTAATTATTTCTCTTTCCTCAGATGTATAATTTTCATCTATTTTGGCTGCATGTATCAAAAGACAAGCAGTATTGATAGATTCTACATTTGTGTCGGTTTTTTTTTTGTCTTTATTTAAAAACTTAAATATCATTTTAAATCTAATTGTTTTAATGCTTCAAAGGGATTATCTTTTTTGATTTTTAAATCTAAACTCTTTTTAATCTTATTAAAAGGCCTATATTTAAAAAACGTTTCATTTTTTTCCTCAAAGACCTTATATCCCATTGATTTGATGACTTTTACAAAACTTTCTTTTTTACATCCTAATAGATTTAACATTTTAGGAATTAGTTTTATTTTGTCAGATTTATTTACATTAGAATTTATTATTTCAATAAATAATCTTTCTAAAATATCAATTCTAACAAAAAAACTATCAAATTTTTCAAACCCACATAAAAGCATAAATTTTTTGTTTTTATATTTAATATTATTTACAAAATTTAATCCAAAAGTAGGAGGAATTAGATTGAGATCCTCACCATTAAAATTCTTCCAAAGTAGAATTCTTAAAGATACGACACTCGGTTTGAAAAGTTTGAACAAAAATACATGATACCTACCAAATTTTACCCCCAAATTTCTAAGCACCTTTCTTTCTTGTTGGCTTAAATTTTTGATGATATCTAAAACTTCCTCTCTTTTTATTACACCATTGTTTTCATATAATTGGTAAGACAAAGCCCTTATCCGAGCGTTTACTGAATTTATACTCTTAAGTTTTAATAAACTATCTAACTCATTATTAATTTTGGAGTCTAACCAATTTTTTAAAAAAAAGTTAAGTTTTGATTTTTCCTCATTTTCTACAATATCGTCTATAATTAAATTTAGTTCTGGGCACAGATAATCCGAACCTTTTGCAAGAACTGCTATAGGGAAATTATTCCAATAGATTTTTCTATCCTCTTTTAATTCAATTTGTTTTCCTTCAATTATTTGATTTATTCTTTTTGAAATCTCTGGACTAACATTTTGTCTTGCTGCCTTCTTTAAAGATTTAATATCAGTTTCCAAATCGCCAACTTTAAAATCTAATTCAAGCTTTAAACCTTTTAAATTTCCAATAAATTGATTGTTAATTAAAACTTTTTCGTCATCTTCAATTTTTGTCTCAAAAGAAATGTCTTGTTTCAAACCTTTTGCAAGTACACTTGCTCGTTTATCAATAAAACTTTTTGTAAGCTCTTCATGCAATCTATCAGATAATTTATCCTCCAAAGACTTTGTTCTTTTAATCCAATAATCTTGATTCTCTACCCACCCATTTTTGTTAGAAACGTAAGACCATGTCCTTACATTTGCAATTCGATTTGATATTGAGTCTACATTTCCGTCAGTCTTATCTAAAATTGATAATTGCTCTTTCATGTATTTATTAGAAACTTTTCCTGTTTTTTCTCTTAAAAAATTAAAAACTTTTCCAATTACCTCTAAATGATTTCCGTAAGTTTTTTTTACAAAATCTGGTATCTGACAACATTCCCATAATAATTTTAATTCATTTTCATTATTATAAATCTGTAGTTTTTCAGTATCTTTTAATATATATTTTAAAACTTTTTCGTCCTCACACTCTGAAATTCTTTTTAACCAAGATTTATTGGGTCGTTCCTCTAATGACTTAATTAAAGATTGACCATTTTTAAAATTTAAATTTGGATTTCTCCAAAAAATTGTATTGATGTCATCAATTTTATGGTTTTCAAGTAATTCAATTTCCTCTGAACTTATCTCACCACATTCACCTGTTATTCCGAAGGAACCATCATTAAGATACCTTCCAGCTCTTCCAGCAATCTGCGCTATTTCAGAAAGTCTGAGTCTTCTAATTTTTTTACCATCGAATTTTTTTATGCTTGAGAAAAAAACATTATTTAGATCCATGTTTATTCCCATACCAATTGCATCAGTCGCAACAAGATAGTCGACATCCCCGGATTGATATAAATGTACTTGTGAATTTCTTGTTTTTGGACTTAAAGATCCCATCACAATTGCAGCTCCACCTTTTTGACGTCTTATCAATTCAGCAATCGCATAAACTTCTTCTGCTGAAAATGCTATTATTACACTTTTTCTTTCTATTCGAGAGATTTTTTTGTGACCTGAGTAACTTAATTTAGATAGTCTTTTTCTGTCAATATATTCTATGTCACCATCTAATTTTTCAATAATATTTTTCATTGAGTTTGATCCCATAAACATTGTTAATTTTTCACCTCTTAGGTTTAACAATCTGTCAGTAAAAATATGACCTCTTTCATGGTCAGAACACATTTGAATTTCGTCAATTCCAACGAATTCTAAATCTTTTTCTATAGGCATAGACTCTACAGTGCAAAAATAATATTTAGCGTTTGAGGGTATTATCTTTTCTTCACCTGTGATTAATGCAACTTTACTTGGATCTGTTTTTTTAATTACTTTGTCAAAAACTTCCCTAGCTAAAAGCCTCAAGGGAAAACCCATCATTCCAGAGCTAAAAGACAACATCGTTTCAATAGCCAGGAAGGTTTTTCCAGTATTGGTAGGTCCGAGAACAGCAGTTATTTTATTTTTAGTCATTTCAACTTTTGGTGTGTTAAATTTTTTTACTACTATATGTTGTTATCGCTAAAGAACAAAAATAGCCTAAAACAAGTCCGAATCATTAAGATAAAAGTTCTCATTTTTATTTATTTTTTCGATAATAACATATTTGGTCTAATTATGCAGCTTTATATTTTTTTGCACAAGAATTCGCTAATATTAAATTTGGATCGATAAATATTTTTGATTTTTTTGCTTTTTTAAAAGACTTGAAAGCAAAAATCGCTATAGGTAATTCAGTACATCCTAAAATAATTTTTTTACAATTTGTTTTTATTAAATAGTCTACAGCTGGCTTAATTATTTTTTCTGCTTTTCGTACGTTACCCATTTTCACAAACTTGATTGCTTTATTTACATTTTTTTTTTGTATTTTCGTAGGTGGTGATAAAAGTTTAAATCTTTTATTAAAATATTTGTGGTAAACTTTGGTGTTTAAAGTTGCTTCCGTAGCAAGTATTCCAATTTTAGAGTAAATTTTACATCTTTTTTTTGTATGATCATAAACCTCTTCGGGCATACTTAAGATAGGTATCTTCACTTTTTTTTTTAAATCATCATACCAATAATGTGCTGTATTACATGGCATCACGATAAACTTACATTTGTTTCTTTCCAATAATTTACAACCTTTTACCAATTCTTTTAGAACGTTATAATATTTTTTTAAATTTTCTGGTCTCTTTGGAGTATCAGATTTATTATATAATAAAAATTTTGGGTATTGTTGGTCTTGTTTACCTCTATACAAAACAGCTAACTTATTGCAAATGTCTAAACCAGCTTGTGTTCCCATTCCGCCTAAGAATCCAATCATAACTTTTTAACTACTTTCCAAACACCCGTTGCTGATGCAATAACATTTTTATTTAAATATAGATTACAATTAATAAATAACATAGATTTTGTTTTCTTTAATATATTTACTTTTCCTAATATTTCATCTCCATGTCTAGTTGGTGCAATAAATTTTACATCTAAAGAAATTGTTACACATGATTGATTGTTGCTTGCTCTATAAACAGCAGTACCAGCCCCCGCATCAATTAAAGAACAAATAAATCCTCCGTGAGTAATTTCTCTTCTGTTTAAGTGAATTTTTTGTATTGTACTTTTAAATTCAAATTCTGTTTCTGATACATTTCTAAAAAGAAGTCCACCATTATGTTTCATAAAACCAGAAACTTTACTGATTTGCTCAAATTCGTTTTTCATTTTTCATAAAAAGATTGTTAATAAAATTAAAACTATTAACACTATAGAAAAAAAATATACAACACTTGATTGTAAAGAGATTTTCATAGTTTTAATGTTCCAGTAGCTTTTCTACACCGTTGGTGTATTTTGAGAACCTTGATCTTGGAAAGGGAAAGTCCTTCATCAGTTCATTTAAATCTTTTTTAAAAGAAGCTTTTAACTCAATTATTTGGTTTTTATCAATACCTAAAAATTTTCTGTACTTTGTAAAGTAATTTATATCATTATCTATGGTAACTCTAATGTCTCTATATTTAAAATAATCTCTGGTATACTCAACATAAAGGACTGGCTTGCATGAGCCATAGTCTTTGTCGAAGAAACCCAAATTTTTCATATTATTAGTTTTTTTTAAGTCTATTTGATTACTCGTTTTGTATCTACCCTCCGTACTAGATATTTTTATTTCTAAAAAATTTCTATCATCCTCGTATCTTCTCAATCTAATTTTTTTTCTTGGTAGACATCCTTCAATTGAGTCATTAAACATTTCAAATTTATCATTATCAAAATAAAGATTGTTGATTTTTCTTGTTTCGAAAATTTTGGAAGCCCCTTTTGATATCAGATATTCTTTAAACTCAGATAATTGATATTTATTTATCAAAAGTTTTTCTTCTATTCTAAAACTCATAATTTTTATTTAATCATTGTATTCAAGGTTTTTATTTGTGAAAACTTATCTGTCTCAATATTACTTTCAGAATTCTCGCAGCTAAAATTTTCCACACTTATAAAACCACCAAAAAATTCTTGTTTCTTTTTATATGCAGCTAAACAAATTTCTAGATTTTGTGAATTATTATCAATTACTTTTACAATAGATCCATCCTTAGAAGCTATTCCCATTTTTGAGTCTTTTATATTAATTTCATTCGTAGTCAGTATAGATCTCTCACCCACTGAAAGCGCTTTATCTCCACAATTACTTAAATTAAATTGATTTATATCATAATTGCCGAAAGAGAAATCAGCACAATCATTTTTTGAATTATTTATATAAATATTATTTATATTTACTTTAGAAAAATCTAAATCAAGAGCGTCACTATACGCTTCAGTAATTTCAATTTCTTTAATCTCACCACTCGAGTTGATTAAATTGATAGTGTCTTCGCATGCTCCATTTGTACCTTTAATTTTCACGTTTTCAAACTTTATATTTATAAAAGACAAGCAACCAGTAAGGCCGTAATCATTTATTGAGCTCGACTGTACTTTGTCAAATTCATTTACTTTCAAGCCAATAAAATTAATGTTAATTTTATTTAATCCCCCATTTATAAAGTAAGCTCTAGCAAAAGGAGTTTTTTGATAGACATCTAAATAATTTTTATCTTCATTATATTTAACCTCTATATTTTTATCATGATAAAAATCTGCATTTTTGACTCTTAATTTTTTGTAAGTATTATTTTGATTTTTTTTATTAAGATTTTCTTTTATACCAATGTATTGATAAATTGTATCATCTTTAACAAGTTCATCAGAAATTAATTTTAAAATTTCTTCTTTTTGAAGATTAATTTTTTCACATTTTAAATCTTCTATATTACATAATAAATAGTCTTCATTAAAATTATTATAAACAATTTTTAAATTTTTGTTTTCAGTCTTTGTTTTACGCAAAGCATCAAAATAGTTTTCCACTAGCGTATTTTTAATATCCTCGGGTGCAAAATTTTTATTAGATACATATTTTTTTAAAATCATTAGATTATCTGATAATTTTTTGAAAAATAGCTCAACTTTATTTTTTGAGAGGTTTCCTCCCGACCCTAAGAACTTTTTATATAAACTACCTTTATCTAAATTTTGAATTTTTATATGGGCATTTTTTACATTTTCTAGATCAATAATTGTAAAATCATAATTCTTGTCATTAAACATTTCCATCTGGCTAACAGCTTCATCAATCACTATATCTCCGTCATAGTAAACTGGCTCAAAATACTCACCAAGTGAATTCCAATGAAACTTTCTATTGTGCGGAGACATTCCATGTCTTGCTCCTACAGCATACATTAAGGAGCTAAAAACACCCAGTTTTTCTGATCCAACACTATTTTCGTTGCTTAAAACATTTTCGTTTAAATTATAATGCGAGATATTTACTGGACCTAATGTCATTTCCTCAATCCATTTTAAATATACTTTATTTAGTTCAGTTAAAGCCTTATTTGATATTTGAAAGTGATTTTCAGATTTTTTGGCCCAATTAGAATTGGTAATTCTTGCAACCTGATTATCAAGTCCTGAATTAAAAAAAGGATTGTTATTTTCTAGAAAAGTGAACATATATCTCTCGCTTCCTTCTAAGAGCGGTCCCTCAACTCTTTTATTATATTCCAACATTTCTTTTCTAACTTTTTCCTGGAATAACATTTTTTTTTCAAGATTATTTACTTTTACATCCACTAAAAAAGTTCTAGGAGCTAGTATATCTATTTCTTTCAAAAATTTTGTAAAAAGTATTTCATAATTAGGATCTTTCCTTGTTTCTGGAATGAAAAGTTTAAAATCCACTATTCCGTTAATATTACCTTCATCTAGTTTTACATCTAAAGAGGTAAAAAAGTTTCCGTCGATTATTTGTATATGATCTTTAAGATCACCATGAAGCCTTATTCTACTTTCATGTGAACAAACAATATTATCTTTATAATAAGCCTTAACAGTAGCTACGAATCTTCTTTTATTTTTCTTTTTTAAGACACTATTATTAGCAAATTGATTTTCTTTTTTTTCTCTTTCAACCAAAACTTCAAAAATATTTGAGTACCAATTTCTAGACTGTTTAATTTCAATTATAATATTTTCAGGTATTGAATTAAAAACTTTTTGTGCTTGAGAATTATCTAAGTTAGAATAACAATTATTTTCTTGGGAATAAGAATAATTTGAAAAAAGAAAAAAAAAGAAAATTGTATTTATCAATATCAAACATTTTCTAAACATATGAGACATCTATTTTAGTAATCTCATTTCTTTCTTTAATAGAATCTTTAAAACTATTAAGTTCTTTAGAATTTTCAAAAGATAATCTATAAATATACTCATTTGAGTCTTTTAGAACTACCATGTTTTTAATATTTTGGTTTTTTTCAATATCTTCCATTGATTTAGATGAATATATCTCAATTGTATTAAGTGACATGCCTTCATTAAATGAGACATTATAAAAAGGTTTGCTAAAAAATTTTTTTAAAATAAACTGGCTTAGTCTTGTGCCACCTATTACTAACAAACATGTCGCGACCAAAATATAAGCAAAATCCATATTTACACTTGCCGCAATTCCGATTGTAATTAAAACAAAATACATTACCAATTCTAATGCGCTTTTAACTGGATTACGAAATCTTACAATTGACAAAGCACCAATCATTCCGAGTGATAATGCGATGTTGCCCGTTATTGTTTTAGTTATTACGTATGTTACAACCGGTAAAATTAGAAAAGCTATAGTTTGTTGGTATGTTTTAACCCAATTTTGACCAGTTATACTCAAGGAGAATCTTAGGACTAATCCTGAGAGTATTAAGAAAATGATATTTTCAACCATAGTATATTATACAAATTTATTAGTTAGATTAAACTAATTAAAGGCGTTATTTGGTGCGCCTGCTAGGAGTCGAACCCAGAACCTCCTGGTCCGTAGCCAAGCGCTCTATCCAGTTGAGCTACAGGCGCCAAATTAAAAAATAGTCACATTTAATAATGTAATTTTTTTATAATTAATTATTCTATATTAATGTCAAAAAATTCTAAAGATATTGTTTTTGTTGCAGCTCAAAGATCAGCTATTGGAAGATACAAAGGTATCTACAAAGATTTACAAGCTCACAATTTAGGTTCATTAGTAATTAAAAGTTTAATTAAAAAAACGAAACTAAATTCTGATGAAATTGACGAAGTAATATTAGGCCAGGTGTTAACAGGTTCTTGCGGGCAAAATCCAGCAAGGCAAGCAGCTATAAATTCAGGAATTCCAAAAGAAAAAACTGCAATAATTATTAATCAAGTTTGTGGGTCTGGATTAAGATCTATTGTAAATGGATATCAATCATTGATTACAAATTCTGCAAGCTTTATAATTGCTGGCGGTCAAGAAAGCATGACTAATTCACTGTATGATCAAATGATGAAAGATGGTTTGACGGACGCTTTTTATAATTACCATATGGGTGTTACAGCCGAAAATGTTGCTGCAAAATATAATATATCAAGAGAAGAACAAGATGAATTTGCACTTGAGTCTCAACGAAAAGCAAATCTAGCAATAAACAAGAAAAAATTTGATAATGAAATCATTAACGATGATACTGACGAACACCCAAGAACTGGAATTACAATAAACGACCTTTCAAAATTAAATTCTGTTTTTAAAGAAAAGGGAACTGTCACACCTGGAAATTCATCTGGTATTAATGATGGAGCAGCTGCAGTAGTTCTAACCACAAGAGAATTAGCTGAAAAAAATAATTTAGAAATTTTAGGAAAGATTTCATCTTGGGCAACTTGTGGTGTTGATCCATCAATGATGGGATTAGGGCCAATCCCTTCTTCATACAAAGCTCTTCAAATAGCAAAATGGGATATAAAAGACTTGGACTTAATTGAAATTAACGAAGCCTTCGCTGCTCAAAGTATTGCTGTAATAAAAGAGTTAAAAATTCCTAAAGAAAAAGTAAATGTGAATGGTGGGGCAATAGCTCTCGGTCATCCTATAGGTGCTTCAGGAGCAAGAATTGTTGTTACACTTTTAAGTGAATTAAAAAAAATAAATGGAAAAAAAGGTTTGGCAACCCTGTGTATAGGGGGAGGAATGGGAATTTCGATGTGTATAGAAAAAGATTAGTGTTTGAGGGTTTTATAATATTTATTTAGAATTATATTTTGTATCCAAATTTTTGCGTCTAAATTTTTATAATTAGGCTTTTTCTTAATAAAATTAATCAATTTTTTTAACATATGTAAATTAACTCATTTTAGGATGACGAAAAAAAGATATAAATATGTTAAAATATTGATCTTAATAAAATATAGATGAAAAAAGATATTCTAGTACCTGATATAGGAGATTTTGACAACGTAGAAATTATTGAAGTCCTTGTAAAGGAAGGCCAGAAAATTCAAAAAAACGATTCCATTGTTACACTTGAAAGTGATAAATCAAGTGTTGAAGTTCCAAGTACAGAAGAGGGCGAAGTACTAAAAATTTTAGTAAAAGTCGGTGACAAAGTATCAAAGGGAGATAAATTAGTAGAAATTCAATCTGCCTCTGAAAAAAAACCTGAACCTGAGAAAAAAGAGGTTAAAAATTTAGATATTCCTAAAGATACTGAAAAAATTATTGTAGATGCTGAAAAATCTGAAAGAGTAGAACAAGAAAAACCTGTTGAAACACAAACTATAAGCCAAGAGAAAAAGAAACCAACCAGAAATATTGAAATAATATCTGATGGCAATGATTTAGATCCAACTGAAACTAAAGAGTGGCTAGAGTCTTTATCTGCAGTTCTTCAAAATGACGGTAAAGAAAGAGCTCAATATTTAATAAAACAATTAATTGAACATTCTTATAAAGAAGGTTCAGATTTAGTCTTATCTCGAAATACACCTTACATAAATACTATTCCTCCCGAAGAGGATAAAAAATCTCCAGGGGATCAAAACATTGAGAGAAAAATAAGATCTTTAATTAGATGGAACGCGGCTGCAATGGTTGTGCGAGCTAATAAAAAGAATCCTGATCTCGGTGGTCATATAGGAACCTTTGCCTCAGCTGCAACTTTATATGACGTTGGTATGAATCATTTTTGGAGAGCAAAAAATAATAAGTTTGGTGGAGATTTAATATATTTCCAAGGTCATAGTGCTCCCGGAATTTATGCAAGATCTTTTTTAGAGGGAAGATTAACTGAGAAACAACTAGACTCGTTTAGACAGGAGGTCTTACCAGGTGGTTTATCCTCTTATCCTCACCCTTGGCTTATGCCAAACTACTGGCAGTTTCCAACCGTATCAATGGGTCTTGGTCCAATGCTAGCGATCTATCAGGCAAGATTTATGAAATATTTAATCAATAGAGGTTTGATTAAAGATGAGAATAGAAAAGTTTGGGCCTTTTTAGGAGACGGGGAAATGGATGAACCAGAGTCTTTAGGTGCAATTGGATTAGCCTCTAGAGAAAAATTAGATAACTTAATATTTGTGGTTAACTGCAATCTTCAAAGATTAGATGGACCTGTAAGAGGTAATGGAAAGATAATTCAAGAACTTGAGGGAATTTTTAGAGGAGCCGGTTGGAACGTTTTAAAGGTGATATGGGGATCTTACTGGGACCAATTATTAGCAAAAGATAAAACAGGTTTATTAGTAAAAAGAATGAATGAAGCTGTTGATGGTGAGTATCAAGCATTTAAGGCGAAGGGCGGCGCATATGTAAGAGACAAATTTTTTGGAAAATATAAAGAATTAAAAGATTTAGTTTCAAGCTTTACAGATAGAGATATATGGAAACTTAATCGAGGAGGCCACGATCCACACAAAGTGTATTCAGCTTATCATAGAGCAGTAGAAAACAAAGGTAGTCCAACAGTGATCATTGCCAAAACTATCAAAGGTTATGGAATGGGTAAATCCGGGGAAAGTATTAATACCACCCATCAACAAAAAAAATTGGACGTAGACGATTTACTTTATTACAGAGATCGATTTGATGTTCCTTTAACTGACAAGCAGGTAAAAAATATTGAATACTACAGACCAAAAGAAGACTCACAAGAAATAAAATATTTAAAAGAGAGAAGACTTCAACTTGGAGGTTTCATTCCTGAAAGATCATCTTTTGCCAAACCAATTAAAGTTCCTCCGAAAGATATCTTTGATGTGATGAAACAATCAACAGGTACTAAAGAAATGTCGACGACTATGGCACTGGTTAGAATGTTAACAAACCTCTTAAGAGATAAAAATGTTTCACCTAAATTAGTTCCTATAATTCCTGATGAGGCTAGAACATTTGGTATGGAGGGTTTTTTTCAAAAAATTGGTATTTACGCGCATGAAGGTCAAAAGTATGAGCCTGTAGATGCAAAACTACTTTCATCCTACAGAGAAGACAAATCAGGCCAAGTATTAGAAGAAGGAATAACCGAGGCTGGTTCCATGTCATCTTGGATAGCAGCAGGAACATCATACACTAATCATGATATAGAAATGATTCCAATATATTTGTTCTATTCAATGTTTGGTTTTCAAAGAGTCGGTGATTTTGCTTGGGCCGCAGGTGATAGTCAGGCAAGAGGTTTTCTTATAGGCGCAACATCTGGAAGGACAACTTTAGCTGGAGAGGGATTACAACATCAAGACGGACACAGCCACTTACTAGCATCGACAATACCAAATTGTGTTTCTTATGACCCAACCTTTGCTTATGAGTTAGCTGTAATATTCAGAGATGGTTTAAGAAGAATGTATGAAAAAAAGGAAAATGTTTTTTATTATATCACAACAATGAATGAAAATTATCCGCATCCAGCAATACCAAAAGATAAAAATATTGAAGAAGCAATTTTAAAAGGAATGTATAAAATTAAACAATTTTCAAAAAATAAAAAAACAAAAATCCAACTATTAGGATCTGGAACTATTTTAAGAGAAATGATGCAGGCGGCAGACATTTTGGACAAAGATTTCAAGATTGATTGCGATGTATGGAGTGTAACTAGTTTTAATGAATTAAGAAAAGATGGCATGGAAGTAGAGAGATACAATCTTTTAAATCCAAATGAAAAACAAAAAAAAACATATGTTGAAAATTGTTTAAAAGATGCCGAAGGTCCTATACTAGCTGCATCAGACTATATGAGAATTACATCAGATCAAATAAGACCTTTTACTAACAAAAGTTTTTATTCACTAGGAACAGATGGTTATGGAAGAAGTGACAGTAGAGAAAAACTTAGAAATTTCTTTGAGGTGGATAAAAAATATATTGTTACTTATGCTTTAAGTGTTTTAGCAAAAGAACAATTAATTCCATCAAAATACGCAGAACAAGCAATTAAGAAATATAACATTGATAAAGATAAACCAATACCAACAAAATTATAATAATGATTTATAGAATACTCGCTACTCCGAAAGTAAGAAAATTTGCAAGGGAATTAGGGGCTGATATATCCAACTTAAAAGGGTCTGAAAGGAATGGGAGGATAACTGAGGAAGATGTTAAAAATTTTATAAAAAGTTCTAAAAAAAGTACACAAGTACAAGTAAAAGAAACCCAAAAACCAGAACCCAAAAAAAACATAATTGATCACTCTGAATTTGGTGAAATAGAAGTTGTTGAAATGCCAAGAGTAAAAAGGCTTGCAGCACCGTTGTTATCGGAATCTTGGAGAACTATTCCTCACGTTACTCATCATGATGAGGCTGATGTGACTGAACTTGAAAACTTCCGTAAAAATTTAAAAGATGGTTACACAGGTGAGCAAAAGAAAATTACCCCGCTTGCTTTTATAATTAAGGCATTAGTGAAGAGCATGATGAAATATCCAATCTTTAATTCATCTATAAAAGACGAGGAAAGTTATCAAATAATATTAAAAAAATATTTTCATATCGGTATTGCGGTAGATACTCCACATGGCCTTATGGTTCCCAAAATAAGAGATGCCAATAAATTTAAGATATCTGACTTATCGCAAAAATTAAAAGAGGTAAGTGATAAATGTAGAAATTTAAAAATTGATAAAAAAGAATTTCAAGGTGGCTCAATAACTATCACTAGTCTTGGTGGAATAGGCGGTACATTTTTCACACCTATAATAAACCCTCCCGAGGTAGCCATATTAGGAATAGGAAAAATATTTCAAAAAGATAAAAGCGAAAAACTTATACTTCCGATATCACTCTCATATGATCACAGAATTATTAACGGAGCAGATGCTGCTAGGTTTTGTAATGAGATTAAAGAAAACTTAGGTAAAAATTTCGCTTACAACCTCTCAATATAATTAACTAAATGTCAAAGAGACTTTCACTTATAAGCGCGTTTGTTTGTTGTTTAATCTGGGGCACCACGTTTATCGCACAAGATACAGGGATGGATGAAATTGGCCCTTTCACATTTAATGGTGTGAGGTTTTTTGTTGGTTTCCTCGCTCTGGTCCCCTTTTTTTTAGTAATTGAAAAAAATAAATTTTTTAATGAATTTAATAAAGATAGAAGAAATTTTCTATATCTTTCAATCTCTATAGGTATTTTTTTATTCTTAGCCTCTGCGTTACAACAAGTTGCACTTCTTTACACAGATGTAGCTAACGCAGCTTTTTTCACTATTTTTTATGTACCTTTAGTACCATTTGTTCTTTATATACTTTATCGAAAAAAAGTTCATTGGAGTGTCTGGCCATCTGTTTTGTTATGTGTAGTTGGAGGATATCTTTTAACAAATTTTTATGATGCTTCAGTTAGAAAAGGAGACATATTAGTATTGATATGTGCTTTATTTTGGAGTTTACATATTATTTTTATTGGACAATTAGTAGAAAAATTTGATTTACCAGTCACGGTTGGTCTTATTCAAACTTTTATTGTTTCTATCTTATCAATATTAATTGGATTGGTTTATGAAACATTTACAATTTCAAATATTTTATCTGAGACCTATGAAATTCTTTATGCAGGTGTATTATCTGGCGGATTTGCATTTGTTTTACAAATTTATGCACAAAAAAATATCAGTCCAGCGCCCGCAGCAATAATTTATTCATTAGAGGGTGTTTTTGCAACAATAGCTGCTTGGATTATATTAAATCAAATTTTAAACATAGATAATATTTTAGGATGTTTATTTATTCTTGCAGGAGTTTTACTGTCACAATTGATGCCAGAATTCAAACGGTTAAGTATAGATAAACCAAAATAAGACTACTCCTAAGCAAATTCTATAAATTACAAAAAAGTTCATACTAAATTTTTTAACATAAATTAAAAAATATTTAATTGTGATATACGAGAAAACAAAAGAGGAGATGACCGCAAGTAAAACCATAAAATTTACTTCGATATTTGAAAAAGTTAATTCTTTTAAGTTTAAAAAACTTGCCCCAGCGATTGCCGGTACAGATAGAAAAAATGAAATTTTGGCTGAGTCGTATCGGTCAAAGTTGAGCAATCTACCGGCAGTAATAACAATTCCAGCTCTACTTACTCCAGGAATTAATGCAAGCACCTGAAAAACGCCAATAGCAAGTATTGACCTTAAATTTAAATCTGTATCTATTTTTTTTCTTACAGAAAATTTATCAGCAATATATAAAAGGATTGCGAAAATTATTGTAGTCCACGCTATTATTTCAATACTTCTAAAATAATTAATTAAACCAGTTTTGAATACAACGAGACCAACTATAATTAGAGGTAGAGATCCAAAAATTAATAGTTTAAGTAATTTTTTATCTTTGAATAATTTTAAAAAATCATCCTTAAAATAAATCAGTATTGCCAATAGTGACCCTAGATGAAGAGATACATCAGTTAAAAGAGACTTTATCTTCAAATTTTGTACTTCAGACATTAAGTATAAATGAGCTGATGAACTCACAGGAATAAATTCAGATATCCCTTGTATTGCTGATAAAATTATAATTTCGAAGAATTCCGCCATTGTTAATTATTTAACTAAACTAATTAGGGGCAAATTAAAGCAATAACATGAATGCATATGAGGTATGCAAAACAAGAAAAAACTAGCAAAAACACTGAATTTTTTAAAATATAGGTAATAATAACTGTCCTATTTTTCATTTAATTCAACGACTTATTAATATATAAACCGCAACACTATGTCAGAAAAAATGCTCAAATTTGTGGAAATAGGTCAACAGAATCCACCTAAAAGGAAAACTGATTCCCGGAAAGAGGATTTTAATGAGATTTATAAAGAGTTCATTCATGAAGGCGCTAAAGAACAATCAAGCAGATGCTCACAATGTGGTGTTCCTTTTTGTCAAGTTCACTGTCCTTTAAGTAACAATATTCCAGATTGGTTAAAACTTACAGCTGAAGGAAGATTAGAAGAGGCTTACAATTTAGCTCAAAGTACAAATAATATGCCAGAAGTTTGTGGAAGAATTTGTCCACAAGATAGATTGTGTGAAGGGAATTGTGTTATCGAACAGTCCGGTCATGGCACGGTAACGATCGGATCTGTTGAGAAATTTATAACTGACAATGCTTGGGATAAGGGTTGGGTAAAACCAATCAAAGTCGAGAGGGAATTAACTCAAAGTATAGGAATCATTGGATCTGGACCTGCAGGTATGGCTTGTGCCGAGCAGCTTAGAAAAAAGGGTTACCAAATAACTATTTACGATAGATATGACAGAGCTGGTGGATTGTTAATATACGGCATACCAAATTTTAAGTTGGAAAAACATGTTGTCGAGAGAAGAACAAAGCTTTTACAAGATGGTGGTATTAAATTTGTTTTAAATTTTGAAGTTGGAAAAGATGCATCATTAAACGAACTGAGGGAGAAGCATGATGCAGTTTTAATTTCTACTGGTGTTTATAAACCAAGAGAAATTGAAATTGAAGGTAGTGATTTGAATAACATTTATCCTGCGATGGAATTTTTGACTGCATCAAATAAAAAAGGTCTTGGAGATAAGGTTGAAAATTTTGACAATGGATCTCTAAATGCAAAAGATAAAGACGTTATTGTAATTGGGGGTGGTGATACAGCAATGGATTGTGTAAGAACTGCAGTAAGACAAAAAGCTAAATCAGTAAAATGTTTATATAGAAGAGATAAAGAAAACATGCCTGGTTCATCAAGAGAAGTTGCGAACGCGGAGGAAGAGGGAGTTAAATTTGTTTGGTTATCTAGTCCAAAAAAGTTTTTAGGTAAAAATAAAATAGAAAGAGTTTCTGTAGATAAAATTAAACTTGGAGATCCTGATGAAAGTGGAAGAAGAAAACCCATCATTCAAGAAAATTCCGTTTTTGAATTAAAAGCAGACATGGTTATAAAATCATTAGGTTTTGATCCAGAAGATCTTCCAACTTTATTTGGAGAGAATAAGCTACAAGTTTCAAGATGGGGGACGATTAAGATAGACTTCGATACAATGGAAACAAATATAAGTGGTGTATTTGCAGCGGGAGATATAGTGCGAGGAGCATCTTTAGTTGTTTGGGCTATAAAAGATGGAAGAGATGTAGCTGATAATATTGATAAATATTTAAAAAACCAAAAAGCTAATAAAAAAAAAGTTGCATGAAAAAAAAAGAATTAAAAAAGATAAACGAGTCTCAAATTTTAATTGTTGGATTAGCAAGAAATTGTGCGAAGACAATTGAAAAAGAAATTTACAATATCGATAAATCCTTTTCTGGATTTAAAAAAAAAAACTGGTTTATAGTAGAGTCCGACAGTAACGATGAAACTTTAGAAAAATTGAAGTCCATCAATGGTATTGAAAATTTCAATTTTAAAAGCTTAGGAAAATTAAAAGATAAGATTCAAAAAAGAACTGAAAGAATTGCTTACTGCAGAAATTATTACCTTCAAGAGCTTGAAAACAATGAAAAGTTTAAAGATGTAGACTTTCTGGCAACAGTGGACCTTGATGGTGTAAATAATTTATTAACAAACGAAGCTGTTATAAGTTGTTGGCAAATGAATAATGAATGGGATATGTGCTCTGCGAATCAATCGGGACCGTACTACGATATTTGGGCTTTAAGGCATAAAAAATGGTCTCCTAACGATTGCTGGAAAGAAGCAAGAGAACTTTTGAATGGCGGCATGAGAGAAGATTTGTGTGTACATCAAGCAGTTTACTCAAAGATGATATCAATACCTGAAAAATCCAATCCAATAGAGGTAGAGTCTTCTTTTGGAGGTTTAGCAATTTATAAAAGAGAATTGTTTTTAAAGAAAAGATATCATGGTCTTGATAAAGATGGAATTGAAGTATGTGAACATGTTGAAATGCACGAGAAAATGAAAAAAAATGGTGCAAAACTTTTTATTAATCCAAAATTGATAAATTGTAAACTTACCGAACATTCAAAATATATTCCGCTAAGAACAAAAAATCTTGATACTCTAAAAAAGTATGGGGTGTACAATGAAAGTATGGAGCATGACGCCTGTGGCGTAGGACTTGTTTCTTCCACGGATGGAAAAAAATCTCGAAAAGTGGTCGAATATGGTATTGAGGCACTTAAAGCTGTTTGGCATAGAGGAGCTATTGATGCTGATGGAAAAACAGGGGATGGAGCAGGAATTCATTTAGAGATTCCCTCAGATTTTTTTATTGAAAAAATTGAAACCACCGGACACAAACATGACAATTCTGATGTTTGTGTTGGAATGATATTCCTCCCTAGAAATAACTTTATAGCACAAGAAAGTTGCAGAACAATCGTTGAAAGTGAACTAACAAAGGGTAATTTCAGTATTTATGGTTGGAGGCAAGTACCTGTTGATCCATCAGTTTTAGGTGAAAAAGCTAATTCGAATAGACCCGAAATTACTCAAGTATTGTTTAAACATGTGGATAAATCTCTTAAGGGTAAATCTCTTGAAGTTAAACTTTATGAGGTTAGAAGGAAAATTGAAAAAAATATATTACTAGAGAACCTTAAGGATTTTTACATTTGTTCATTTAGTTCTAAATCTATAATTTATAAAGGTATGTTCCTCGCAGAGTCTCTCTCAGATTTTTATTCAGATCTTAAAGACCCTAGGTTTATATCTAGGTATGCAATTTTTCATCAAAGATTTTCCACAAATACGGCTCCAAGTTGGGATCTAGCTCAACCTTTTAGAGCATTAGCACACAACGGTGAAATCAACACATTAAAAGGAAATATAAATTGGATGAAAGTTCACGAGGAAGAAATGTTCAGTCCAGTTTTTGAAGATATTGAAAATTTAAAACCAGTAATTCCAAGTGGAAATTCCGACTCTGCTTCATTAGATAATGTTTTTGAATTATTAAATGTTTCAGGTCAACCCGCTCCATTAGCAAAACTAATGTTAATTCCTGATGCATGGTCTAAAAAAAGTAAAGTACTGCCAGCAGATCATCAAAAACTATTTAACTTCTTAAATAGTACAATGGAACCTTGGGACGGACCTGCTGCAATTGCAGCTACAGATAACGAATGGGTAATAGTTGCTACAGATAGAAATGGTTTAAGACCAATGCGATATACAATTACAAAAGATAACCTACTGTTTGCTGGGTCCGAGACTGGAATGATTAAACTTAATGAAAAAAAAATTATATCAAAAGGGCGATTGGGCCCGGGTGAAATATTGGGAGTAAGGTTAGAAAAAGGAAAGATATTTGAAAATACAGAGATTAAAAATTATTTAGCAAAGGAATACAAACATTTTAATAACCAGATAATTGACTTAGACAAAAAATTTCCTATCAAAAATGAAACAAATTTATTTAAAGGTGATCAACTAAGAAAACTTCAGTATTGTTTTGGATATAGTCTAGAAGACCTTGAATTGATACTTCACCCAATGGCTGAGGATGCAAAAGAAGCAACAGGGTCAATGGGTGATGATACCCCACTTGCGGTCCTATCTAATAAATATAGACCCTTGTATCATTTTTTTAGACAAAATTTTAGTCAGGTAACCAATCCCCCAATTGACTCGTTGCGAGAAAATAAAGTTATGAGTTTAAAAACAAGGTTTGGAAATCTCGGAAATATTTTAGATTTTAATAATCTTACTGAGGAAAATATTTACGTATTAAACAGTCCAATATTATCAAACAAACAGTTTGAAAAGTTTGTTTCTTTTTTTGACAAGAACAATCAAGTTTTAGATTGTACTTTTACAAATGAAGAAAACATCGAGTCTTCTCTTGAAAGATTGAAAAAAGAGGCTGAAGTTTTAGTAAGACAAGGGATAACGCAACTAATTTTAAGTGATAAAGAAGTTTCTAAGGACAAGTACCCAATTCCTATGCTTCTATGTATTGGTGCTGTTCATACTCATCTTATCAAATTGAAGTTAAGGGGTTATGTTTCAATTAATGCTCAAACGGGTGAAGCGCTAGATACCCACTCTTTTGCAACTCTTATAGGAGTTGGAGCTACTACAGTTAACCCTTATTTAGCATTAGACAGTCTTTACCAGAGATTTGAAAAAAAATTATTTGGAAAGTTTATTTATGATGATTGTGTTGAAAGATATGTAAAATCCGTAAATTTAGGCCTTTTAAAAATAATGTCAAAAATGGGTATTTCTGTAATTAGTTCTTACAGAGGAGGATGTAATTTTGAAACTGTAGGATTAAGCAGAACAATTGTTAATGATTTTTTTCCTGGTGTTACCTCTAAAATTTCAGGTATCGGACTTACAGGGATTGAAAAAAAAATAAGAGGCATTCATAAGGAGGCTTTTAAATCTGACACAAACGTGTTGCCAATAGGAGGAATTTATCGATATAGAAAAAATGGTGAGACACACCAATACCAAGGTAAACTAATACATTTGCTTCAATCGGCAGTTACAAACAAATCTTATGAATTATATAAAAAATACTCTAAAGGAATATATGAGTTACCCCCTATAAATTTAAGGGACTTAATTGATTTCAAGAAAAAAAATACAATTAGCATCGATGAAGTGGAACCAGTTGAGAATATCTTAAAACGTTTTGGAAGTGGAAGTATGTCTCATGGAGCACTATCAAAAGAAGCTCACGAAACACTAGCTATTGGAATGAATAGAATTAAAGGAGCATCTTGTAGTGGAGAAGGTGGTGAAGATGAAAAAAGATTTCAAATTCAATCCAATGGAGATAGTGCTAATTCAAGAGTGAAACAAATAGCATCCGCAAGATTTGGAGTTACAATTAATTATTTAAATAACTGTAACGAGATAGAAATTAAAATCGCACAAGGCGCTAAACCAGGAGAAGGTGGACAGTTACCCGGATTTAAGGTCACAAAAGAAATTGCCAGATTAAGACATTCTACTCCTGGGGTGACTTTAATATCGCCACCTCCTCATCATGACATTTACTCAATTGAGGATTTGGCCCAATTAATTTATGATTTAAAACAGATAAATCCTAAAGCACGTGTTGGTGTAAAACTTGTTGCATCTTCTGGTATTGGTACTATTGCAGCAGGAGTTGCAAAGGCAAAAGCTGATATAATTTTAATTTCTGGGCATAATGGTGGAACAGGAGCTACTCCTCAAACTAGCGTTAAATACGTTGGAATACCTTGGGAGATGGGATTAACCGAGGCAAATCAAGTTTTAACGTTAAATAATTTAAGACATACAGTTACATTGAGGACAGATGGTGGAATTAAAACTGGTAGGGATGTTGTCATTGCAGCCATGATGGGAGCAGAAGAATTTGGCGTAGCAACAACTGCTTTAGTCGCTATGGGATGTATTATGGTAAGGCAATGTCATTCAAACACGTGTCCAGTGGGTGTTTGCACGCAAGATGAAAAATTGAGAGAAAAGTTTAACGGAACTCCTGACAAGGTAGTAAATTTGTTTACATTTATAGCTCAAGAGGTGAGAGAAATTCTGTCTGAACTTGGATTTAAATCTTTAAACGAAATAATTGGAAGAACAGATCTCTTAAGGCAAGTGAGCAAAGGATCTCCTAATTTGGATGATTTAGATCTGAACCCTCTTTTTGTAAGAACGGATCCTGGTAAAAACAAAAGATACTGTGAAAAACAAATAATAAATTTTGTACCAGACACTTTAGACCAGAAAATTTGGCCTGAGATAAATAAAAAAATTGATAACAATGAAAAAATTGAAAAATCCTATCAAATTGAAAATACCCATAGAGCTGTAGGCACACGTATTTCATATGAATTATATAAGAAATATAATAATGCAAAATTAAACGACGACCACCTAACCCTAAATTTTGAAGGATCTGCGGGACAATCTTTTGGTGCATTTGGAATCAAAGGACTTAAATTAGTTTTGAGCGGAGATGCAAATGATTATGTTGGGAAAGGATTATCAGGAGGTAAAATAGTAATTAAGCTAAGCAAAGAAAGTAATTTGATTTCTAAAGACAACACAATTATTGGTAACACAGTTTTATATGGAGCAACTTCAGGAAAATTATTCGCGGCTGGACAAGCAGGGGAAAGATTTGCTGTAAGAAATTCGGGAGCAACAGCTGTAATTGAAGGATGTGACTCAAATGGTTGTGAATACATGACAGGGGGAAATATAATTATTTTAGGAAATACTGGAGATAATTTTGCTGCTGGTATGACGGGTGGTATGGCTTTTATTTACGATAATGAAAAAGAATTTGAAAAAAGAGTTAATCCCGAAAGTGTAATTTGGCAAGGTGTTGAAACAAAATTTTGGCAGGAATTTTTAAAAAAAATTATTGAAGAACACTTTCATGAGACAAATTCAAATGTTTCTAAAAAAATACTAGAAAAATTTGATACAGAGATACAAAATTTTATTCAAGTTTGTCCAAAAGAAATGATCGACAAACTTGAAAATCCTATTACAAATAAAATCTCTAATTTCGCAAGTTAATAAAAAAATGAAATTATTTTGTTTCGGTTTTGGACAAGTAGCCCAATCTTTCGTGGAACATCTATTAAATTGTAAAGTTGATTTAAAATTAACAACCACATCAAGAAAAAAAACTTCTGAGCTTACTTTCAAAAATTTAGAATATTTTAATTATGAATTTAATGAAAATAATTTTGATAAAGATTTGATCAATCCATTACAAGAGTCTGATCATATTTTAATATCTGTTCCTCCAATAAATGGGAAGGATATGTTTATAGAACGATTAGTAAAAAATAATTTTAATTTACTAAACCTAAAATGGCTGACTTATTTATCCTCAACAAGTGTTTATGGTAATCACGATGGGGCCTGGGTAAATGAAGACAGTCCAACGAACCCGCAAACGCTTGCAGGAAAAAATAGATTAAATGTTGAGAACGGTTGGTTATCTATTGGAACAAAATATTCATTACCAATTCAAATTTTCAGACTTTCCGGAATTTATTCTGATAGATATAATGCAATTACCAGACTTAAAAATGATCAAAAATTTGTCGTTGATAAAAAAGATCACTTTTTTTCTAGAATACATGTCAAAGATATAGCTCAAGCATTACACTTGTCGTTAAATAAATCTTTAAAAAATGACATTTATAATTTGTCGGATGATAAGCCAGCATCAAATTTAGAGGTCGTTAAATATGCATGTAATTTAATAAATTTTGAATTACCAAAAATTATTAGTTTTGATGAGTTAGAAGAAGGCATGCTAAAGGATTTCTATAAAGATTCTAAAAAAGTCTCAAATAAAAAAATCAAAGATAAATTTAAATTAAAATTGATTTACTCAACTTATGAAGAGGGTTTAAAGGTTAATATATAACTTTGTTTATTAAACTTGCGAGCTTATTTAAATCACCTCTACGAGATAAACTATGATCACCTCCCTTTATAATTTCCATTTTCTTTTTTGCTCTTGGAAAAATACTAAAAATTTTTCTGGATAGTTTTAGAGGAACAACATCATCTTTTTTCCCATGAATTAAAAAAACAGGGATTTTTGAATTTATCTTTTTATTAAGCACTTTATTTTTTCTACCATCTTTCAGAAAAGCTAATTTGATTTTATATTCATAGCCATCACTTTTAAGCATATAGAATTTCTTTTTTAAAAAAATTTTTTTTTCACTATTTTTCAGTTTTTGCCAAATTAACCTATCCAAAAATTCAGGAGCAGAACCTATTCCAATAAATCCAATTATTTGTTTCCTAAAATCTTGAAATTGCAAAAGTCCAAGCCAAGCACCTAAACTTGAACCAACTATTAAAAATTTTTCTTTTTTAATTATTTTGCGAATTACAAATTTAACGTTATTCTTCCATTGAGAAATAGTTCCATTTTCAAATTTTCCATATGACTTGCCATGACCAGCATATTCAAGAGAGAGAAAGTTAACTTTGTTTTTTTTACAATACTTATTTATAAAAAGAGGTTTTTTTCCCTCCATATCAGATTTTAAACCGTGCAAAAACACAATAGTAAGTTTAGAATTTAATTTACTGTTCAAAATTCGTAATTTTTTATCCTTTTTAAAATAGATATAATTGAATTTAGTCATTTTGAAATTTTAAATATGATATTATAAGTTAAATAAATGTCATCTAAATTAAAAGTTTTACAAGTAATACCAAGACTTGGTTATGGTGGAGCTGAAATAGGTTGTTACGATCTTGCCCATTATTTAAAAGAACAAAAATCAAGCTCCTTTATTGCTACTAGTGGAGGAGAGTTATTGAAATATATAGATAAAAAAAAAGTAAAACTATTTAGACTTCCTGTCCACAGCAAAAATCCTTTACTGATTTTAATAAATATATTT
Organism: uncultured Pelagibacteraceae bacterium; assembly: GCA_902514805.1. Taxonomy (GTDB): domain Bacteria; phylum Pseudomonadota; class Alphaproteobacteria; order Pelagibacterales; family Pelagibacteraceae; genus Pelagibacter. Next base: position 132,474 of record CABXSF010000001.1, read on the forward strand.
ATACTTGCTTTTATAGTTATATTTTACAAAATTAATATACTTCATGTAAGAAGTAGGGCGCCAGCATGGTCATGTTATTATGTCTCTAAAATAACTAGATGTAAATTAGTAACAACATTCCATGGGACATATAATTTTAATAATTCAATAAAAAAAAAATACAATGCAATCATGCTTAAGTCAGATTGTGTAATTGCGGGCTCAAATTTTATTTTTTCACATATCAAAGAAAAATACCCAGAGTACATATCCAAAATTAAGAAATTTTTAGTCATTTTTAGAGGGATTAACACTGAATATTACGACCCTGATAACATCAAAGAAGTAGAGAGAATTAAATTTTTAAGAAAACTTAATACTGATGCAAATAAAAAAATTATTTTAATGCCAGGAAGACTTACTGAGTGGAAAGGTCAAGAAATCTTTATAGAAGCTCTAAATGATCTTAAAACAAAATTTGGTTATAAAAACTTTATTGCTATACTTTTAGGGTCTGATCAAGGAAGAAAAATTTACAAAAAAAAACTCATTAGATTGATTGAAAGATTTAGATTAAATAATGAAGTAATTTTTCTTGAACATGCACCCTCAATGCCTGTGGCTTATAGCGTATCTAGCGTTATTGTTTCTGCATCGATTGAACCTGAAGCTTTTGGCAGAATATCAGTCGAAGCACAATCAATGAAAAAACCAATAGTTGCAAGTGATATTGGTGGATCTAGGGAAACAATAGTTGATAATAAAACTGGTTTATTATTTAGTTCTAACGATCATCATTCTTTGAGTGAAAAATTAGATTTTATTTTTAGATTGGACGATACTTCACTTAATGTGATGGGAAATAATGGTAGAAAAAACGTGCAAAAAAAATTTAATGTTGAAAAAATGTGTTTTTCAACTTATTCAGAATATAAAAAATTAATAAATGCCTAATATAACTTTACCTGATGGAAAAAAATTAACTTTTAAAGAAAAAGTTTCAGGACTTAAAGTTGCTGAAAAAATTAGTAAATCTCTCGCTAAAGAAGCTTTAGTTATAAGTGTAGATGGTAAATTAAAAGATTTAAGTTTTGAAATTGAAAAGGATTGTAAAGTTAAAGTTTTAACGTCAAAAGATAAAGATGGGCTCGATACCATCAGACATGACACAGCACATATTTTAGCAATGGCAGTCCAAGAGCTATTTCCTGGAACTCAAGTGACGATCGGACCAACTATTGAAGATGGTTTTTATTATGACTTTTCTAGAAAAGAACCTTTTACTGAAGCAGATTTAAAAAAAATTGAGACAAAGATGTCAGAAATTGTTGATAGAGATGAGCCAACTTACAGAGAAGTTTGGGATAGGGACAAAGCTATTTCACATTTCAAAAAAATTGGTGAGAACTATAAGTCAGAAATTATTCAAGATATTCCTAAAACTGAGGAAATTTCTATATACTTTCATGGTAAATGGTATGACCTTTGTCGAGGGCCACATTTATCATCAACAGGTAAAATCGGTAAAAATTTTAAATTAACAAAAGTTGCAGGGGCATATTGGAGAGGTGACTCAAAAAATGAGATGTTGCAGAGGATCTATGGAACTTCATGGGCATCAAAAAAAGATTTAGATAATTATATTAAAAGATTAGAGGAGGCTGAAAAAAGAGATCACAGAAAACTTGGTAAAGAAATGGACTTATTTCATTTTAGAGAAGAAAGTCCAGGTGCAGTATTTTGGCATCAAAGAGGATGGACATTATTTCAAAAACTTATCGACTACATGAGAAAAAAACAAAATGAGGCAGGTTACAAAGAAATTAACACCCCAGAAGTTTTAGATAGATCTTTGTGGGAAAAATCTGGTCATTGGGAAAAATTTGGTGCACATATGTACACATCTGAAACACCAGATGAAAAAATATTTGCTATTAAACCCATGAATTGTCCAGGATGTGTTCAAGTATTTAACCAAGGTTTAAAAAGTTATAGAGACCTACCTTATAAAATGTCCGAATTTGGAAAGGTTCATAGATATGAACCATCAGGCGCACTACATGGTTTATTAAGAGTAAGAGCTTTTACACAAGATGATGCGCACATTTTTTGCACAGAAGATCAAATTACAGAAGAGTCTTTATCAGTCACAAATCTTATTTTAAATATTTATAAAGATCTTGGATTTGAAAATGTTATTTTAAAATATTCTGATAGACCAGATCTTAGAGTTGGAGAGGATGAAGTTTGGGATAAAGCAGAAAATGCTTTATTGGAAGCAGTTAAAGCTACAAAATTAGAATATAGTATCAACAAAGGGGAAGGTGCATTTTATGGTCCAAAGATTGAGTTTGTTTTAAGAGATGCAATAGGAAGAGATTGGCAATGTGGAACTCTTCAGGTTGACTTAAATTTACCAGGAAGACTTGGTGCATCTTTTGTTGATAAAGATGGATCAAAAAAAGTTCCAGTAATGTTGCATCGAGCTTTATTTGGTTCTCTTGAAAGATTTATTGGAATATTAATTGAAAATTACTCTGGAAAACTTCCATTTTGGATTAGTCCATCACAAATAATGGTAATACCAATTTCTGAGGACTTTAATGATTATTCTGTTGAAGTAAATAAAAAGCTTATTGCATCCGGTTTAAATTCAGAGGTTGACCTAAAGAATCATAATTTAAATTATAAAATAAGGGAACATTCATTATCAAAAGTTCCAATACTATTAATTTGTGGAAAAAAAGAAGTTGACAGCAATAGTGTAACTATTAGACAATTAGATTCTACAAAACAAGAAAATATGGAACTAAAAAAATTTATTAATCACTATCAAGCTTTAAATAAAGCTCCATCATAATAAGTGGCAGACTTCAAACAAAACTATTTCCAGAGAAGAACGAAGGATAGAGGACCTCGTTCAAATAACAGGATTATGTCTCAAGAGGTTCAGGTAATTTCAAGCGATGGAAAAAATTTAGGGATTCTAAATACCCAAGAAGCAATCAACATGGCTAAAAATGAAGGGCTTGATCTAATTGAGATCGCCCAAAATGCCAAACCACCAGTCTGTAAAATTATGGATATGGGTAAGTTCAAGTATGATGCTCAAAAAAAAGCCAATAAAGCAAAGAAGAAACAAAAAAAAGTAGAACTTAAAGAAATAAAACTTAGACCAGTAACTGAAATTCATGACTACTCATTTAAAATTAAAAATGCTCAAAAATTTTTGAGCAAAGGTGATAAAGTAAAATTTACTATTAAATTTAAAGGAAGAGAGTTACAACATTCAAATCTTGGACATGAGTTAATGGATAAGATTAAGACTGATATAGAAAAACTTGGAAAAGTAGAGTTACAGCCTAAATTTGAGGGCAAACAGATGATAATGGTCATTCAACCAATTTAATTATTCTTGTAAATTTATCATTATATTTGTATAACCCCTCCTGTTATGCCAAAGTTAAAAACAAAAAGTTCAGCAAAAAAAAGATTTAAGATTTCTGCAAGAGGAAAAGTAATCATGCCTCAAGCAGGAAAAAGACATGGCATGATCAAGAGAACGAATTCACAAATTAGAAAACAAAGAGGGACAACTGTAATGTCTAAACAGGATAGCAAAATTGTAAAGTCATACATGCCATACAGTCTGAGAGGATAAAATGCCAAGAGTAAAAAGAGGAGTAACAAGCAGAGCTAAACACAAGAAAGTTCTTAAAGCTGTAAAAGGGCAGTGGGGCAGAAGGAAGAATACCATAAGAGTTGCAAGACAAGCGATGGAAAAGTCGATGCAATATGCATATAGAGATAGAAGAAATAAAAAAAGAGAATTTAAGTCATTATGGATACAAAGAATTAATGCAGGAGTAAGAGGTGAAGGACTTACATATTCAAAATTTATACATGCTTTAAGCAAATCTGGTGTTAAGTTAGATAGAAAAATTCTAGCTGAAATTGCCTATGATAACCCTGAAGCGTTTAAAACAATTGTAAAAAAAGCTCAAGCAGCACTTAATTAATCTTCCCTATTGTTTTTCTTAGTTTAAGAAATAATCTGTAAAAATGTCTGATTTTGAAAAAAAAATTCTAGAGTTTAAAAACAGATTGAACGGAACTCAGGATTCAAAAGAAATTGAATCCATAAGAACAGATATTTTTAGTAAAAATGGATTTATAAATTCTCAGTTTAAAAAACTCGGTTCTTTATCTGAAGATGAGAAAAAAACTTTTGCATCCAATCTAAACAAAGCAAAACAAGAATTACTTGAAATATTTAGATCAAAAGCAACAGAAGTTTCGGATAAAGATCTTAATGAAAAAATAAAAAAAGAAAAAATTGACGTCACTTTACCTGAGAAAGAATTCAAAATCGGAAAGATTCACCCTGTATCTCAAGTAATTGACGAAATATCATGTATTTTTTCAGAAATCGGATTTAGTGTAGAAGAAGGACCTGACGTTGAAAATGATTATAATAATTTTACTGCTTTAAATACTCCCGAAGATCATCCAGCAAAAGATATGCACGACACATTTTATTTGGATGAGAACATGAAAACATTGCTTAGGACGCACACTTCTCCAGTTCAAGTACGCACGATGTTAAAAGGCAAACCTCCTTTTAAGATAATTGCACCAGGAAGAACTTATCGTAGCGATAGTGATCAAACTCATACACCAATGTTTCATCAGCTGGAAGGTCTTCACATAGATAAAAATATTAATATGGGACATTTAAAAGGATGTTTAAATTATTTTATTAAAGAATTTTTTGAAGTGGATAAAATTAAGATGAGATTTAGACCTAGTCACTTTCCATTCACAGAACCTTCAGCTGAGGTAGATATTGGATATAGGATTGAAAATAACAAAATTATTATTGGTGAAGGCGATAAATGGCTTGAGATTCTTGGATGTGGAATGGTTCATCCAAATGTTTTAAAAAACTGTAAGGTTGACCCAAAAATTTATCAGGGTTTCGCATTTGGTATTGGTATTGATAGATTGGCAATGCTTAAATACGGAATTAATGATTTAAGATCTTTTTTTGAATGTGATTATAGATGGTTAAATTATTATGGTTTTGATCCTTTAGATGTTCCAACAAACTACAGAGGTTTAAGCAAATGAAATTCACTAAAGACTGGCTTGATGTTCACTTAAAAACAAACAAAAGTGAGTCTCAAATTATTCAAAAATTAAATAGTATTGGCCTAGAGGTAGAAAAGGTAGAACCAGTCAAAAATGAACTTAGTGAATTTATTATAGCGAAAATAGTAAAAGCAAATAAACATCCTAATGCTGACCGACTCAAGTTATGTGATGTAGATATTGGAAAAAAGGAAACTCTTAAAGTTGTATGTGGTGCTCCTAATGCAAGAGATGGACTTTTGACAGTTTACGCACCGCCGGGTTCAGTAATTCCAAAAAATGGTATGAAATTGGAAGTATCAAAGATCAGAGGAGAAACCTCTTACGGGATGCTTTGTTCTGAGTCAGAGTTGAAACTTTCTAATGAGAGTGAAGGAATAATAGATCTAAATGATAAATATAAAACAAAAATTGGAAAATCATTTTTTGGTGAAAAAAAAGTAAAAAATGTAATAGAATTATCAATCACCCCAAATAGACCAGACTGTCTAGGTGTGAGAGGTATAGCGAGAGACCTTTCAGCCTCTAACTTTGGAAAACTAAAAGAACCAAGAAAAAGCAAAGTTAAAAAGAATATTAAACATAATTTAAAGATAAAGATTGAAAAAAATAAAAATCAGGCATGCTCAATTTTTGGAAGCTGTATAATTAGAAATATTAAAAATACTGAAAGTCCAGGATGGTTAAAAAATAGAATTTTAGCACTTGGCTTAAGGCCTATTTCTGCTGTTGTTGATATAACAAATTATGTAATGTTTGATTTAAACCGACCCCTCCATGCATACGATTTAGACAAGATAAAGAATAAAATTACCGTTAGAAATTCAAAAAAAGGAGAGAGCTTTAAAGCCCTAGATAACAAAAATTACACTCTTAATAAAGACATGTGTGTGATATCGGATGATGAGGGTGTACTTGGTTTGGGTGGAATAATCGGAGGCGAAAGGTCAGGAACAGAAATACATACAAAAAATATACTATTAGAGTCAGCTTATTTTGATCCTGCAATAATAAGAAAAACTGCTAAAAAATTAGATTTGAGTAGTGATGCAAAGTTCCGTTTTGAAAGAGGAGTAGATCCTCAGTCCGTAAATGCTGGGCTTGAGTCAACTGTTGAACTAATTTTAGAAATTTGTGGAGGAGAAGTTTCTAAATTTGATGTTCAACAAATAAGAAAATTTAAGGACCTTGAAATTAAATTTGATCCCAAAATGGTATCAAAAATTGTTGGTTCCAACATTAACTCGAATGAAATAAAAAAAATTTTACTAAACCTAGGGTTTACTATTAAAGCAAAGGGTAAATTTCTTGATGTAAAGGTTCCAAGTTGGAGACCAGATATTTTTGGTGAGGTTGACCTAGTAGAGGAAGTAATCAGAATTATTGGATTTGAAAAAATTAAGTCTATTGAACCTGAAAAAAAACGAACTAAACCAACACTTAATTTTTATCAGAAACATTTTCATTTAGCCCAAAGATCGGTGGCTTCAAAAGGATATCTTGAAACAATAACCTGGTCGTTTACTGATGAAATGATTAATAGTAAATTTAGAGAAAATTTAGAAAGCATAAAGATTATTAATCCAATAAGTTCAGATTTAAATGTGTTAAGAAATTCTTTATATCCAAACCTAATTTTTTATTTAGAAAAAAACTTAAACAGAGGATTTGGAGATCAGGCTATTTTTGAAATTGGCCCAACTTTTACAGGAAAAAAACCTGGTCAACAAAAAACTGTTGTTTGTGGAATTAAAAAACAATTCATGGATGATGATAATTCTTTAAAGAATAAAAATTTAATTGATGTATTCCACATTAAAAAGGATTTAGTTCAATCATTAATTGAACTTGGAATAGAAAAAGATGAGTTCATAATTGAGGATAATACACCCTCTTATTATCACCCAGGTATTTCAGGATCTATTGTTTCAAAAGATGGCAATTTTGTTCTAGGATATTTTGGTGCTTTGCATCCAAAAATAATTTTAAATACCTTTGGATTTGAAATTTTTTTAGAAAACTTAGTTAATTACAAATCCAAGAATATAAAAATAAAAGAAAGTCTAACTTTTTCAGATTACCAAAAGTCAGATAGAGATTTTGCTTTTTTAGTTAATAAAGATTCTAGGGCTCAGGATTTATCAGAAGTGATAAAAAAAATAGACAAAGATTTAATCAAAGAAATAAAAATTTTTGATGTTTATGAAGGAGAAAATATTCCGTCTGATAAAAAATCAATTGCATTAAAAGTGACAATACAATCTGACCATAAAACTTTAAATGAAAATGATCTCACAAACATAACCAAAAAAATAATTAGCACTGTAGAAGAAAAAACTGGTGCAAAATTAAGATCATAAATGTCTAATCTCGATAACATTAGGAATTTTGCCATCATCGCTCATATTGACCACGGGAAATCAACAATAGCAGATAGAATAATTCATAAGTGTGGAGGGTTAACAGAAAGAGAGATGAAGGATCAAGTATTAGACTCTATGGATATTGAAAGAGAACGAGGGATTACAATTAAAGCACAAACAGTAAAACTTATTTATAAATCTAAAGATGGCAAAGAGTATATTCTTAACATTATAGATACACCAGGTCATGTAGATTTCAGCTATGAGGTTAGTCGATCACTTTACGCCTGTGAAGGATCCATATTAATTGTGGACAGCACTCAAGGGGTTGAAGCACAAACACTTGCCAATGTTTACCAGGCGCTAGATATAAATCATGAAATAATACCCGTATTAAATAAAATTGATTTACCTGCTTCCGATTTAGATAGAACAAAAAAACAAATAGAAGATGTTATTGGTATAGATACTTCTACTGCTGTTCCTTGCTCAGGAAAAACAGGCGAAGGTATAGAAGAAATTTTAGAGCAAATAGTCTCTGCATTACCACCACCAAAAGGTGAGATTAAAGAACAATTAAAATGTTTGCTTGTTGATAGCTGGTACGACTCTTATTTAGGAGTTATCATTCTAGTTAGAGTAATAGATGGAACGTTAAAAAAGAATATGAAAATTAAAATGATGTCTACCGATCAAGATTATACAGTCGAAAAAGTAGGTGTTTTTACACCAAAAGCTAGAGATATTAATGAACTTAAATCAGGTGAAATAGGATTTATTATTACAGGAATTAAAAATTTATCTGATACAAAAGTTGGTGACACTATTTGTGATGCTCAAAATCCTCTCAAAAAAGCTTTACCTGGTTTCAAACCAAGTAAACCGGTGGTTTTCTGTGGCTTATTTCCAGTTGATAGTTCTGAGTACCAAAAATTAAAAGATGGTTTAGCAAAATTACAATTAAATGACTCTAGCTTTTCTTATGAAGCAGAATCTTCATCAGCTCTTGGGCTTGGATTTCGTTGTGGTTTTTTAGGTTTACTTCATCTTGAAATAATAACCGAGAGACTTGAAAGAGAATTTGATATTAATTTACTAACCACAACTCCAGGCGTTGTTTACAAAGTTCATTTAAATAATGGGAGCATTCAAGACTTGCAAAATCCATCAAATTTGCCTGATCCAACCTTAATTAAATTTATAGAGGAACCATGGATTAAAGCTACAATTATTACACCTGATCAATACTTAGGTTCTATTATGAAACTTTGTCAGAACAAAAGAGGTATTCAAAAAAACTTAAATTATTCAGGTAATAGAGCAGTATTAAATTATGAAATACCTTTAAACGAAGTTGTTTTTGATTTTAACGATAGGCTTAAATCTATGACGAGTGGATATGCCAGTTTCGACTACGAAATAATGGGTCATAAAGAAGGCGATTTGGTAAAATTAGGAATATTAGTGAACTCTGAGCCAGTTGATGCCCTTGCAATGATGGTTCACAAAGATTTTGCACAAACGATTGGAAGAGATGTTTGTGAGAAACTAAAAGATCTTATTCCAAGACATAACTTCATGATTCCTGTACAGGCAGCAATAGGTGGTAAAATTATTGCCAGAGAAACAATTAAAGGTTTTAAAAAAGATGTTCTTACAAAAATACACGGTGGTGGGGCACGAGATAGAAAAAGAAAACTTTTAGACAAACAAAAAAAGGGAAAAGCAAGATCAAAACAATTTGGAAGAGTGGAGATACCACAAGAAGCTTTTATTGGTGTTCTTAAAATAAATAAAGAAAATTAAAATGATATATGATTGTTTCTCTTACTGGGATGAAGATTTACTTTTAGATTTAAGACTAAACATTTTAGATAAAATTGTAGATCGTTTTGTAATTGTTGAAGGAGATAAAACTTGGCAAAACAATCCAAAAAAACTTAAGTTTGACGTTAAAAAATTCCAAAAATTTAAAGACAAAATTATTTATATTCCCGTAACAGACTTGCCAGATGGTGAAGATCCATATTTACGTGAGAACCATCAAAGAAATTCAATTTCAAAAGGTATAAAAGATGCAAATGAAGATGATATTATTTTAATTTCAGATTTAGATGAAATTCCATGTCCAAAAGCCGTTAAAAATTTTGACCACAAGATGAGATATGCAACTTTCAAACAAAAACATTTTTATTACAAATTCAATCTGCAAAGTAAAAGCTATCCTTATTGGTATGGTTCAAGAGTTTGTATAAAAAAATATTTAAAATCACCTCAATGGTTAAGGGACTTAAAATTTAAAAAAAGACCATTTTGGCGTTTAGATAAGTTCAGACTAAATAACATTATTAGCGATGGTGGTTGGCATTTTTGTAATTTAAAAACTCCTGCAGATTTATTGTATAAATATAAAAATTTATGTGAAACAAATGATCCAATACATTTTAAAGAGCGTATTGATCCCAAATATCTTCAAATAGATGAAATACAAAAAAAAATTATTTCAGGGGAGGATATAATTGGCAGAAAAGATAATTTTGAAAAAATTGAATTAGATTATTCTTTTCCAGAGTATTTAATCAAAAATAAAGAAAATTATAGTGATTGGATAATTTAGTTTAAGTAATACTTGAGTCTTTTTACGTCTAATAGCATATCACCCTTTTTTTCATTCTCAACTTTTTCCAATCTAATGAGATAGTGTTTCAATTTATTGAATTTACTTATTCTTTTATAAACATTATTTGGATGACCTAAGGGTCTTATTTCTACAACTTTAGTTTTTCTTCTACAAAAAATTAAATTTGCCATCCCGGCTCCATGCGGCCCTATAACAATTTTACAATTTTTAAATATTGAAATTTGTTTTTGAAAACTAAATTTTGATAACTTGACTATTTTGAAACCTTCTTTCCTTAAATAATCTTTTATTTCATTATCATTAATGATTTTACAATGGTTGTATTGAGAGTCAGATCTATCAATGTAAATTTTGTTAAAATTTTTAATTTTTTTTGCTGAATTTTTAAGGAATTTTTTTCTCAAAAAATTAACAATCCATCTTGGCAAATTATTTTGAGCTGAAGAAAAAGTTCCTTTTAAATAATTAGGATGAGTACAAAATATTAAGTTATCTAAAAAACAATGTTTGTAAATCTTACTATCTATGATTTTATTTGAATTCAATTTAAGTATTTTAAAAGTTTCTTTTTGAAAAGAGTTTAGTTTAGAGAAATAGAAATAATCGATTTTTTTTAAATTATAAGCTTCAGAAAGAATTTTCATTTTTGGAATAATATCAAACAACCAGTGTGCGTAATTATTATATCCACTGGCACCTTGCACTAGACTTATAACATTACCTTTTATTTTCCTTAAAAACTTTGGCGTTCCTGTTTTTAAAACTTCATTTTTTTTTGAACCAACTAATCTGCCGTTTATCTGTTGCATTGAACCTTCAGGAATTAATTGATTATTCTTGATAATGCTTACATTTTCCACACAATTTGTATAAATTCGACAATCTCGAATAGAATAAATTTTGTAAATGTTTTTTTGAAAATGTTTTTTTTTTATGATTTTAAATTTAGGCCTAAAATTTCTCTTTACATAAATTTTTTTGTATAAAATCGAGAAAAAGCGACTTCTTAATATTTTATATGTTTTTTTACGTTTTTTAATCAATTTTGGAATTTAAAAATTGTTTATATAATACAGTTTGTAGTCTAAAAATAAATGTATGAATAGTCTTAATATTTTTTGTGTTACAGATAAACCCCACAAACATTTGGAAGCTCTAAACGTAAATCTGGTTGGTGTTGGTAAAAGACAATTTAATTATAAATATACAACATGTTTAAACGGTAAGAATATTCAAAATAAAGAAAAGCACTATTCAGAACTCACCTTCCATTATTGGTTTTGGAAAAATAAACTAAAGAATTACAGAAATAATGATTGGATAGGATTTTGCCAAAAAAGAAGATTTTGGACAAAAAATTCATCAAAAGTAAAAAGTTTAAAAGATTTGAAAAAAAAAATAATCACTAAACCAAAAAGAAAATGGAATAAATATGAAAGTGTAATTTGCAAGCCTATAAGAGTAGATAACCCTAAAAGAATGAAATTAATTAAAAGAGGCTGGCGAAATATTTTAATGGATCCATCAGTTGTAAATCAAAAGAAGAAACAAAGTATAAGATTACATTTTGACATGCATCATGGATTTGGAGTTTTAGATAAAGCAATTGATAATATGAATATCAAAGATAGAGAAAGATTCAGAAAATTTGTAAACACAGAAACAAAGTTCAATCCACATATAATGGTTATTTCAAAAAAAAAAATTTTGAATCAATGGTTTAAAGATCTTTTTAATTGGCTTTTTAAATGTGAAAAAATTTTTGGATTTAAGAGTTTGAAAGGCTATGATCAACAAAGGTTGTACGCTTTTCTAGCGGAGAGATATCTTTCTTTTTGGTTTTTAAACAAAACAACGTATTTAGAATCCGATTGGTGTTTCTTTGAAATAAAACAATGAACTTAAAAACTTTTTATAAAATTTATTATAAACATAGGTTTAAAAAGGCCTCACCTATTCTTAAAATATATCTATTTTTTTCTATATTTATAAAATATCTAATAAATCTATTTTATATACAGAAAATAGTGAACGTAGATAATCTTGGTTTAGAAAAAAGTTATCTTTATGAAAAAAATTTAAATTTTCTCTTTGAATACTTTAATTCAGATAAAGGAGAGCAATATATCAATCAGTACACTCAACCGTCGAAGAGAAAAAGTGATAAAATAATTGCCCATGGATATGCTAAAATTTATGAAAATTTATTTAAATCAAAAAAAAATGAGCACCTTGAAATATTAGAAATTGGCTCTTTCTATGGGAACGCTTCGGCAGCTCTGTTTTTTTATTTTAAGAATTCTTTAATTTATAGCGCGGACATTAATCCCGACATGTATAAATATAAAGGTTCTCGACTTAAGAATTTCTTTGCAGATACATCTTCAAAAGACTCAATTAACGAAAATATTTTAGAAAAAAATATAGAATTTGATATCGTTATTGAGGATGCAAGTCATATGCTCAAAGACCAAATTATTTCATTATTTATGATATTTCCTAAAATTAAAAAAGGTGGAATATTTATAGTGGAGGAGATTGATTTTCCAGAAAAAAGGAAGGACATGAGAATTGACCAAATTAAACCAGATTTAA
>CABXSF010000002.1 GCA_902514805.1 uncultured Pelagibacteraceae bacterium
TTGGACTCAAATCTTTTAAGGCCCTTGGTGGTGCTTATGCTGTGGAAAAAATAACTAAAGGTAGAAAAGATATTACAGTTTCAACAGCTACAGCAGGAAATCATGGTAAATCTGTCGCTTGGGGAGCAAAAAATTTGGGATTAAATTGTAAAATTTTTATTAGTGAAAACGTAAGCGAAACTAGAGCTGAAGAAATGAGGAATTTGAATGCTGAAGTAATCAGGGTTAAAGGAAATTATGAAGACTCTCTTAATTTTTGTAAGGAAGAGTCAAAAAAAAATAATTGGGAAATTATTCAAGATGTAGCTTGGTTAGATTATGAACTTGTTCCAAAACTTACAATGGCCGGATATTCGACAATAATAAAAGAAATTTCAGTGCAAACTAATGAATATATCACACATATTTTTTTACAAGCTGGTGTTGGAGGTATGGCGGCAGGTTTAGTTGCTGGTGTAGCTAATTATTTCAAAAAAGTACCAAAAATTATTATTGTTGAGCCTGAAAATGCAAATTGTGTAATGCAGAGTATAGAAAATAATGCACCTACAAGTGTAGATATTATAAAAGAAAGTATAATGGGCGGTATGTCTTGTGGAGAAGTGTCATTAGTCCCATGGCAAATATTAAAAAATTCAGTAAATAATTGTATTAGTGTTTCAGATAAATTCGTCTCACAGACTGTAGCAATGTTAGCAAATAAAGTATTAAGTAATATTTCAATAGAAGGAGGTGAATGTTCAACACCTGGGATCACAAGTTTAATTTCATGTTGTAATAATGAAGAAACAAAAAGTGCCCTAGAAATAAATGAAAATTCAAATATATTATTAATAGGTTGTGAGGGATCTGCAGATGTAGATCTTTACAAGAAGTTATTAAGTGAAGGAAAAAAATTAATTTGATTATATGAAAAAATTAAGCGACGCAGAGATTTATAGATTATTTAATCCTGAACTTTCCCCAAAAAAAATGCTTGAGTTAGGAGTTTTTGGTGGATCTTATTTTGGAAATAACATTAAAGAATACCCAAAAACGTGGTTTGTAAAAGCTAAGCTAAGTAAAACTTTTGATGTAAATATAAATAGGTTTAAAGTTAAAGCAGGACTTTCTAGAGAACATTGGATTGAGAAAGGTTGGATATTTAAAGAAGATCCACTTGGTTGGTTCCAATGGTATTGTAGATTTTCAATGGGAAGACGAATACCAAAAGTAGATATAACTCAAATTAAAAGATGGAAAAATTTTAGAAGGCATGTAACTGCTATTGAAAAAAATTGTGAAAAAGGAAATCTGACTTGCAGAAGAAGACAGAGACAAGCTATTTTGCAATGGGCATATGATCCTCACATCTAATCACCTATAAAATGGTGAATAATTTTTCTCAGTTGACCTTCGATTCTGTGCTCAAACAAATAAATTCCTTGCCATGTACCTAACAATAATTCTTTTTTTTTTACACTCAAAGAAATTTGATTATTGGTTAAAGCAGATTTAATATGAGCGGGCATATCATCTTTTCCCTCTGATTTATGAATATAAGATTTTTCATTCATAGGAACTAATCTATCAAAATAATTTATTAAATCTGTTTGAACATCTGGATCAGCATTTTCTTGAACAATCAAAGATGCGCTTGTATGTTGAATGCTTAAATTTAATATTCCATTATTAAAAGAATTTTCCTTGATCCAATTTATGGTTTGATCAGTAAAATTATATAATCTTTGTCCGTTTGTTTTTAGTCTTAATTCAAAAAACTTTTGCTTCATTTTTTAGTTTTAAAATCAATTCCATACTCTGATCTTGGTCCTTTCCTTAATCCATATGGACCTGCTATGAATATAGTAAGGGGTTTGGTTCCTGGCTTAATATCAATTCTATGATGTGTGTTCGCAGATCTAAAACCAATGTAACCTGCTGGTCTCCAGAATCTTCCACTTTTTAATGTTTCAAAGTATCCATCTCTTAAAATTATTGTCATAAACGGAAACGGATGATTATGAACGCCTTCTCCATGATCGTCATCGAGCATTTCATGTATCAAAATATTAAACGGAAACCATTTTGGTCTATGTCTAAAAATTAAATAATATCTATTCATCCAGGGTTTAGCTTTTTTAAATTGGGGGTGGGAAGGTCCTCTATCTAAAACAACTTTTTTTCTTCCTAATTTTTCGAGAAACTTTAGAAACATTAATTTAATCTAATGATCGAATTATCTTTTGCAATATATAAACTTTTGTTAAAATAAACGGGTCTTTGAAGTTTTTTATTGTCTAATTTAAGTGTTTTTTCAATTTTACCTTCTCTGAAATTCACAACTAAAACTCTTCCATTGTTCGTTGAGACATAGATATAAAATTTGCCAATTAAAAAACCAATAGGTTGAAAGTTTTTTTTTCTTTTTTCTTTAATATTTTTAAATAAATCATTAATTCTTATGATTTGACCTGACTCTTTATTCATAGCTATAAGCAAACCATTATCTGAAATTGTAACTAGATAGTTACCAATTATCGCTGGTCTTAATTCAGAGCTAAAATCTTGTCTCCAATTAATAGCACCTGACAATAAATCAATGGATAAAAATTGGTTATTGTTGTTTGAAACAAATATTGAGACTTCATCAGAGACAATGTCAGATAATTTCAAAAAATAGGTATTTCCAAAAGTCACATTTGACTGAGTTGGTGTCTGCCAAATTACCTTTCCACTAGAAATATTTACCGCAGTAACATCCCCTATTGAGTTACTAAAAAAAACTTTGTCATTATTCAAAATAAGTGATTGTTTTTTCTGAGATCTCAAGAGAGATTGCTGAGTTTTTACTGACCATAAAAGATCTCCAGTTTCCAAAGAGAAACATCTTAACTTATTCTCCATGTCAATTACCAAAGCTTTATCCCCAAAAATTTTTATTTGGGAATTAAATGAAGAAGAGTGTTTTTTCTTCCATTTAAGTTTTCCTGTATTTTTATTAATTACATAATAATTTGCTATGTTATCTGCAACAAATAAATCTTCTCCACTTTTACCAAAAAATAAAATTGGTTGTAGTTTCTTATCTTGTTTTGAGTAGTGATTTTGTTTCCAAACTATATTTGAGTTATTGTCAAATTTAATTATTGATCCATTACTATCAAAGTAAATTAAATGATTTTTATCTATCAATATTTCAGGCTCAAAATTTGAGAATGATTTTATCGCACTAAAATTATATTTAGACATCTTTTCAAGATTTGCGTCAAAATTAACGAAACCATCATTATTTAGCTGCTGATTAGTATCTACCTTTAAGTTTTTTGGAAGTGAAATCTTAAAGTTCTGATTAAATTCACTTAAGGATTGTTTTTCTTTTTTTAATAAAACTGTAGTTGAGCTTTTATCAACCAAAATTTTTTTTTCTTTTGTCCAAAATTTTGAGTTAGGATTAAATGAACAATCAAGAAGGAATAAAAATATTATTAAATAAAAATATCTTTTAATCACCAAAATTCCTCTTTAAACGTCTTTCAGCCTCAATTCTGATTTCATTGTTGGCCAATTCAGAATTTACAATTTCTTCCAGAAAATCTTTTGACTTTATCAAATTATTATTATGTTCAAAATAGTCTGCCATAAGAAGTAATGCGTGAGATTTCCAAACACTTTCTGATCTGAGTATAGGATTCAATATGTCAAGTATTTCATTTTCTGAGATTACGTCTGCGTTGTACATAGCTTTTTTATAAATGATTAGATTTTTTATTTCCTTTTCTCCTTGAGATTTTATTACCAGATCAAAAAAATTGTTAATTTCTTTTTGGTCATTTACCAGATCATTTTCGATGATAAAATATAATGACAAAGCTGAATAAATTGGATCTTTTTCTTTTATGATTTTTATTAATTTTTCAATATCATTGGTGTTTTCAATTGTTATTTCTTTCAAAGTAATTTGATTATAAATTTCAGCAATCTCTAATTTTGCCCTTTTTTTATATTCTTCGTAACCAAAATATGAAAATAGCACTAGCAATATTAATACTAATAAACCTATTAATTTTTTATAATTATTTGAAAAAAAATTTTTTATTTTTTCGATTCTTGTGTTCTGATTAATAATTTCTATATCTTCAGACATTGTTAAATTGTATTTCGTAAAACATATTGAAGAATCCCACCGTGTTTATAATATTCTAACTCATTGTTCGTATCTATTCTGCATAACATTTTGATTTTTTTTATTTCTCCATTTTGATATTTAAATTCGACGGACAATTTATCCCCAGGATTCAATCCTTTTTCTATTCCATTAACTGTAATTATTTCTGAACCAGTAAGTTTTAATTTTTTTCTGTCCATACCATCCATGAATTGTAATGGTAATATTCCCATCCCAATTAAATTCGATCTGTGAATTCTCTCAAAACTTTCAGCAAATACAGATTTTACTCCTAAAAGTTTTGTACCCTTGGCTGCCCAGTCTCTTGAAGAACCTGTTCCATATTCTTTACCACCTATAACTATTAAATCAGTTTTTCTTTTTTTATACTCCTCTACTGCTTCAAAAACTGGCATTATTTTTTCTTCAGGATATAGTTTGGTAAAACCTCCCTCAGTTCCTGGTGCCATCTCGTTTCTTATTCTTATATTTGCAAAAGTTCCTCTCATCATTACCTCATGATTGCCTCTTCTAGACCCATAAGAATTAAAATCTTTTTGTAAAACTTGATTTTTCATAAAATAATTACCAGTAGGACTCTCTTTTTGAATTGAGCCAGCTGGCGAAATATGATCTGTCGTAACCATATCTCCTAGAATTAATAAAGGTCTCGCATTAAAAATATCTTTGAATCCATCTGGGCTGTCTTTAAGGTTGTCAAAGAAAGGAGGTTTTTTAACATAAGTTGAATTATCATCCCAATCGTAAATACTGCTCTTTTTTGTTTTAATATTTTGCCATTGTGATGGTCCCTTGGATACATTTGAATATCTGTTAATAAACATTTCTGCATTAAGAGAATTACTTAATGTATCTTCAATTTCTTTATTTGATGGCCAAATATCTTTTAAGAAAATATCTTTTCCATCTTTAGATTTGCCCAATGAATCTTTATAAAAATCAAACTTCATATGTCCAGCTAGTGCATAAGCCACTACAAGAGGTGGTGATGCTAAATAGTTAGCTTTAATCATCGGAGAAATTCTTCCTTCAAAATTTCTATTACCAGATAGAACTGATACGGCGTAAATATTTTTTTTTTGTACAGCCAAGGATATATTATCTGGTAATGGACCAGAGTTACCAATACAAGTTGTGCAACCGTAACCAACAAGATTAAACCCAAGTTTATCAAGATAAACGTTTAAACCAGCTTTTGCTAAGTAGTCTGTTACTACTTGTGATCCTGGTGCAAGAGAAGTTTTTACCCAAGGTTTTGTCATTAATCCAAAATCACTAGCTTTTTTTGCAAGCAAACCCGCGCCAATTAATACATTGGGATTTGATGTGTTAGTACATGAAGTTATCGCAGCTATTAAAATTGAACCATCTTTAATTTCATAGTCTGTCCCATCTACTTTCGAAGTAGAAAATACTTCTCTTTTTGTAATATTTCTAAAATTCGTATCAAAATTTTTAGAGGCCTCTGTTAGCAAAACTTTATCTTGAGGTCGTTTAGGTCCTGAGATGGTTGGAACAACCGTAGACATATCCAGTTTAAGAGTATCAGTAAAAACTATATCGTCACTTACCCATAGACCTTGTTCTTGTGCGTATCTTTTAACTATCTCTACTTGATTTTTATCTCTTCCAGAGAACTCCAGATATTTTAAAGTCTCATCATCGATTGGAAAGAAGCCGCATGTTGCTCCATATTCAGGGGCCATATTAGCTATAGTTGCTCTGTCAGCTAAAGTTAGATTTTTAATTCCATCACCATAAAATTCAACAAACTTTCCTACCACTCCTTTATCTCTTAACATTTTAACAACTGTTAAGACCAAGTCAGTAGCTGTGGTGCCCTCAGGAAGTTTATTTATTATTTCGAAACCAACTACTTCTGGTATTAACATCGAAATTGGTTGTCCAAGCATGCCGGCTTCAGCTTCTATACCTCCAACGCCCCATCCAAGAACTGATAAACCATTTACCATAGTAGTATGACTATCGGTTCCTACCAATGTATCTGGGAAGATATAGTCTTCATTGTTAAATTTTTCTTTCCACACAACCTTAGAAAGATACTCAAGATTTACCTGATGGCATATTCCTGTTCCTGGCGGAACTATTCTAAAATTATCAAAAGCTTGTTGCCCCCATTTTAAAAAAGAATATCTCTCAGCATTTCTCTGGAATTCGATTTCAACATTCTTTTTTAATGAGTCTGGCGTTGAAAATTTATCGACTTGAACTGAGTGGTCGATTACCAAATCAACAGAGGACAATGGATTGATTATTTGTGGATCCTTATTTTTTTCCTTAACAGCTTCTCGCATAGCAGCTAAATCTGCAACTGCGGGTATTCCTGTATAGTCTTGCAAGAGTACTCTAGCGGGTCTATAAGCAATTTCTGTTTCGGACTTTTTATCTTTTAACCATTTCTGTAAAGCAAGAATTTGATCTTTGGTGACTGTCTTGGCATCTTCGTACCGTAGTAAATTTTCTAATAAGACTTTTAATGATTTTGGTAGCTTATTAATACCTTTTAAACCGTTTTGTTCTGCAAGTTTTAAGGAATAAAAATTATATTGATTTTGATTAATTTCAATGGAGGTAAGTGATTTATAAGAATTTTTGCTACCTGGTTTCATAAAAAATTATATTTTCGAGTAAAAGTAAGCTGACATAACATAATTAAATAGTTAAATAAATTTGTCATTTGTCGCAAATTTACAAGCAAATTAAGCTATCGGTAACCCATCTTCGGTTTTTTGCGAGGGATGAAGTAATACAACTTTTCCTTCGTGATCTATTGCACCAAGTATTAAAACTTGGGAGACAACTCCTGCAATATTTTTTTCAGCAAAATTACAGACACCAATAACTTGTTTATTCTTCAAATTCTCCTCATTATAATAATGTGTAATTTGGGCAGAAGATTGTTTTACACCTAATTCTTTTCCAAAATCAACCTTTATAACTAGTGAGGGTTTTCGAGCTTTTTCATTTTTTTTGACTGAAATTACAGTTCCGATTCTTAAATCTATCTTGTCAAATTGATCAAAGGATATTTGTTCTTTCATGGAATTAATATATAATTCTTTTTACGAATGAGTACAGAAAATAATTTAGATAAATTATATAACGATTCACTTAAAATTCTCTCTGATTTGATAGGTTTTAAAACTATTTCAGGTGAAGATAATAATTCTATCATAAATTATTGCGAAAAAATTTTAGATGATAGTGGCGCATCATCATTTAAAGTATTTGATAATGATAAAAAAAGAGTGAACCTATTTTCAACTTTAAAATCAAAAAAAAATAATGGAAAAAAATCTATAATTTTTTCGGGTCATACAGATGTAGTCCCAGTCACAAAAAGTTGGTCAACAGATCCTTTTAAAGCAATAATCAAGGATGGGAAACTGTTTGGAAGAGGGTCGTGTGATATGAAGGGTTTTTTGGCTTGTGTGTTGGCCTATGCGCCAGTATTTTCTTCCGAAAGATTAGATCGAGATATCCATTTTTCCTTTACCTTTGATGAAGAGACAGCGTGTCAAGGAGCACCTCTTTTAATAGAAGAATTAAAAAAAAGAAATATAAAAGATTCTTTGTGCATTGTTGGAGAGCCAACTAATATGAAAATAATTGATGCTCACAAAGGTTGTTACGAATATACAACTCATTTTCATGGTCTTGCTGGTCATGGTTCGCAGCCTGAAAAAGGAGTTAATGCTGTCGAATATGCTTCGAAATTTATTCAAAAACTTATGCAGTTGAGAGAAGTTTTAAAAAAAAGAAAACCTAAGAATTCAGCTTTTAACCCGCCATATACCACTTTACAAATTGGTGGTATATCTGGTGGAACTGCAAGGAATGTAATAGCTGACAAATGTAAGGTTGATTGGGAACTAAGACCTGTTGTAAAGGAGGACGGAATATTTGTTAATAATGAAATAGATGAATTTGTCAAAAAAGAGTTGCTTCCAGAAATGCAAAAAATTTATACAAAATCTAAAATTGAGAAAGAAATAATTGGAGAAATTATAGGATTTAATAGAGAAAAAAATTCCGAGGCGTGTGAACTAGTTTCGAGTATTACTGGTGATAATTCTCGTGAAGTCGTTTCCTTTGGTACAGAGGCAGGTCTTTTTCAAGAAATTGGAATTAGTACAGTCGTTTGTGGTCCTGGATCAATTGAACAGGCACATAAAGTGGATGAATTTATTAAATTAGAGGAACTAAAAAAATGTCTTAAATTTTTGAACGGGGTTAAAGAAAAATCAAAATCTAATTAGCCCAGCCACCTACTGATTTTACTTCTAAAAATTCTAATAAACCCTCTTTTCCAGCTTCACGACCAATACCAGAATGTTTGAAGCCCCCAAAAGGAGAATCAACAGCGAGACCAGCACCATTAATGTCAACCATTCCAGATCTTAACTTTCTTGCAACTCTATTTGCTTTTTCCTTATCCTGAGTTTGAATATAATTTGCTAATCCGTAATCAGTATCATTAGCAATTTCTATAGCCTCTTCTTCATTTTCAAAAGGTATAATTGATAAAACAGGTCCAAATATTTCCGTTCTTGCAATCTCCATTTTATTATTTACATCTGCAAATACTGTTGGTTTAACATAATAACCTTTTTGGAAACCTTCAGGTTTACCAGTGCCACCAGCTATCAATTTAGCGCCCTCATCTAAACCTTTTTGAATAAGTATTTGAACTTTTTTAAATTGTTGATCTGAAACTACAGGTCCAATATGATTTCCCTCTTTTGAAGGGTGATCAACTTTTAAATCTAATGTAAATTTTTTTACTTTTTCGATGGTCTCGTTATAAATTGTTTTTTCAACCAACATTCTTGTTGGGGCATTGCATGACTGTCCTGAATTTTTAAAACACCTTGATGCTCCTTTTTCAACAGCATCGGGTTTAGCGTCTTTGAAAATTATATTTGCACCTTTACCACCTAATTCAAGGCTAATTCTTTTAAAATCCTTAGCAGCATTTTGTGAAATTAACGCACCTGCCCTTGTTGACCCAGTAAAAGAAATCATATCAATATCTGAATGTCTACTTAGTGCTTCTCCAGTTGTTGCTCCATCACCATTTACTAAATTGAAGACACCTTTCGGAAATTTTACTTCATCAATTATTTCAGCCAGTATCATTGAAGACAATGGGGCTATCTCTGATGGTTTTAAAACCATTGTGCAACCTGATGCAAGTGCAGGAACAACCTTTAAACAAACTTGATTCATTGGCCAGTTCCATGGAGTTATAAGTGCACATACACCTTTAGGCTCATAAATAATTCTTTGATTGGCTAAGTGATCATTTAGAGGCTTATCGAAATTAAATTCTTTTAAATATTTTATGAATGATTTAATATGAGCTGCTCCAGCACCTACCTGTAGTTTCGATGCAAATTCTTTAGGAGCTCCCATCTCTAAGACGATTGCATTAGTAAAATCATCCCACCTTTGTTTATATAAAGTGTATAATTTTTCTAAATAATCAATCCTTTCTTCCTTTGGAGAATATCCCCATAATTTAAGTGCTTCTTTTGCTGCGGAAACAGCAGTATCAATATCTTTTTTGTTTCCTAAAGTAATCAAAGTACAAACATCTTCATTAGCAGGGTTAATTACTTTGATTTCTTTTTCGCTATCAGGTTTGACCCATTTACCGTTTATATAAAAATTTTTTTTGTTTAGCATGATAAGAAATTAGCTATTCTCTAAACTTTTGCAAATAAATTAGTAATTTCGTAAATTATGGTTGCTGCAGCTAATGATGTCACTTCAGCATGATCATAGGCCGGCGCAACCTCAACAACGTCTGCAGAAATTAATTTCATACCTGATAATCCTCTAATAACATTGACCATTTCTCTAGTTGTCATACCGGCTATTTCTGGTGTTCCGGTGCCTGGTGCGTAAGCTGGATCTAATACATCAATATCTATCGATAAATATAACGGATTATCACCTACTCTCTTTTTTATTCTTTGAACAATTTTATCAACTCCCTCACTTTGAAATTCATCACAATGAATAGTTTTAAATCCGAAACTTTCATCATTCTTAAGATCATCTCTGCTGTAGAGTGGTCCTCTTATACCAACATGCATAGATGCATCATCTAAAAATAAATTTTCTTCTCTAGCTCTACGAAAGGGTGTTCCATGAGTATAAGGGGCACCCATATAAGTATCCCATGTATCTAAGTGTGCATCAAAGTGAACAAGTGCTACAGGTCCTCCATTTATTTTGTTAATAGCTCTTAAAAGCGGAAATGCTATCGTATGATCTCCCCCCATGCTAATAATTCTCCCAGTTTTTTTAAGTAAGTCGTAAGCACCTTTTTCTATTTGTTTTATTGCCTCATCAATATTAAATGGATTACACGTTATATCCCCGGCGTCAGCAACTTGCTGAACTTTAAATGGTTCAACATCATAATTTGGATGGTAATTAGTTCTTAAATGCCTCGAAGCGTGTCTTATGCTTTGAGGGCCAAATCTTGCTCCTGGTCTATAGCTTGTGCCCGCATCAAAAGGAATGCCAACAATTGCTACATCGCAACTTTCTACATCTCTTAACTCTGGTAACCTTGCAAAAGTACCAGGACCAGCAAATCTTGGAACTACTGTTCCACTAATTGGCTGAATAGTATTTTTGTTTTTTTTTTTCATGAAAAGAAAACTATCAATATCAACACTAACCAAAAGAAGGCATAGTAATAAAAAATATATTTTTTTGTAAAAAGATTCGGTACAGATTTAGGATCAGATTCTTTCTTTTTTTTCACAATTTAATCATACCATATTATTTTGTTTTATAATATAATCTTGTTATTAAAATGAAAACATTTTTAATTTTAATTATAATGATTTTCGTATCTTTTGCGGCAAAATCTGATCAAATATATCAAATAATTAAACTACCAAACCTAGAAATTTATAATAACTCTAAAAGTAAAGTTAAATTTTTTTACGCGAAAGATAGTGTCAATGCTGGCATGGGGATTAATAGTATAAATTGCGAGAAACCGATTAAGAAAGATCTAGATAATAAGATAATAATTTCTAATGAAAATTTGAAAAAATATAGTAGTTTTTTTTTGAATAAAATTAATCTCAAATATTTAGTTTTTTGCGATAAACTTAAAATTTCTGAAATAAGTGCACATGGTTTTGCAAATCCACAAGTGCGTACAATAGTCCTTAATACTAGTACTCACAAAAAAATTTTTAACAGAATTTTGCACCATGAAATATTTCATATAATTCATCACAATCATAAAACAAAATTTAATGAGAAAGAATGGCGTAATTTTAATAAATCAAATTTTTTATACTCAAATTGTAGTTCTTGTGAAAATTCCTCAAGTTTAAAACTTTTAAAATCAACAAATGGTTTTTTTACAGATTACTCTAAATATTCGGTTTCAGAAGATATGGCTGAAACATTTTCTTTTATTATGACTGAAAATAATATGGTGAAGGAATTATTAAAAAATGACAAAATTTTAAGAGAAAAAGTAAAATTTATCAAAAAAAAAGTTCTTAAAGTTGACAATAGTTTTAAATTTTAGTTAAAAAAAAAGCCCTCATATAGAGGGCTTTTTTCAATTCTATATTTAATTATCTTAAAATGATTTTCCTAAAGATAATTTGATAGCAGTCGAGTCAACATCAGCTTCAACTGTGTTTCTCACACTGTCGCTGTCTAAAGAACCAAGATATTTCACATCATCATAGTCTGTGTAGGTAGCTTCAATTCTAAAAAATGCATTTGTCAAATCTTTTTGCAATCCTAAACCAAAAATTTTACCATCAACATCTTCGTTTCCATATTTTGTTCCAGTAGCTAGAGTCTCTGTAGTATCTATTGATGCATGTACAAAGCCAAATCTAAAATATGCTGGTCCAAGTGGAAATAATCCGTAAAGAGACATATGTGAAGAAACTTCAGCGCTAGCTTTGTTTGCTCCAGATGTTTCAGCATCGTCATCTGCTCCAGTACCTGATCCTAATTCTGCCTCACCTGGATTAAACTCAAATCCAAATGCAACACCACTGTTGTTTGTTTTTTCAATAAAAATACCTGGAACTACTACATCCTCAGTTCTGCTGCCACTGTTTTTTTGGCTTGAAGATTTAGTTGTTTCTGTACCGCTTGTGTCAAAACTTGAAAAAGCTCCAGAAATACCAATTCTTGTTTCAGCTGAAACAGCAAAAGGTATCAATATTATTGACAACGTTGTTAAAAATAGTTTTTTCATAAACTTCCTTTAATAATATATTATTCACGACTCCTATAGCATCTAAGGTGATTAATGTATATTTTTTAGACGAAGTTAATAAACATTGAGAGGTTGTATTGTCATAAAACCAAAGAAAAAAGAGCTTTTTAGTGACAAAAATGTCACACATTTAAAAAAAATTGCAGCCTTATTTTTAAACTAAAATATTTTTAAGTGACAGATACAAAAATTAAGTGGAATCTCATCGTCCAATGTTATTAAAAGTTAAACAATCAAAATCCGAAAAAATTTTACTTATTTTCTTAATTTTATTGGCGATAATGACTTTGTCATCTTTTGTGTTAATCAAAAATAAGTGTTTTTTTGTTGAAAAAGTAAACATTAAAAAATTAAATTTTAAAGATAAAGAAAATATAGTTGTGATGAATGTTAATTGTGGAAATGTGGTAATCAAACTTTTACCTGAAGTCTCACCCAATGGAGTAGCTAGATTTAAAAATTTGATAGCAAACAAAGAGTATGACAATATTGCTTTTCATCGTGTTATTGAAAATTTTTTAGTCCAAGCTGGAGATTTAGAATTTGGTAAAAAAGGAGATATTAACTATACATATATCGGAAGTGGTAAATCAAAATATAATTTGATTAAACCAGAAAAAGATAGACCATTCATTTTTAAAAAAGGTTCTGTTGGATTTGCAAAAAGTAAAAATGGAGATATGGAAGATAGTGAATTTTTTATACTTCTTGCTGATGCACCTTTATTTGAAGGAGAATATACACCACTTGGTAGAGTAACTCATGGATTTACAGCACTTGAGAAAATCAAATCTGGAAATAAGTCTGAGTATGTTTTGCGTCCAGATTTTATAAATTCTTTTAAATTGTTTTCTGAATTTGATTAATTATATTTTGATAAATAATATTTATTATTAGTATTCTGAATTAAGTTTATCTGTTGCCTCTTTAAAACCTTTTAAATTTGATTGTATCACAAGAGGTTGTTTTGAGGCATAACCCAAAACTCCAATCTCTAAGGTGCTTCCAGAAATAAAATTTTTATAAACCTTTTCGTAAATGTCATCAGTTTCTGAATTATCTGATCCTTTCGATAAAAACACTAAGCACCCTATTTGTTCACAACTTGACCAAGGAATGTTTATCTTTTCTTGATCATCAAATCCAAGGGAAAGTGATTTATTTAAATCAATACCTAACGGTGATATAATGGTAATTAGGCTTACTTTATTTTTTTTTTCGTCAAGAAATTTTGTATATGTCACTGAAAAATTTATATTAGTATTTTGAATTCTGATTGTTTGACTTACTTCACAATTTTTATTTTTACCCCTTTCAACGCATTGATAGGTCCAATTATCATATTGTTGAGTTGTTACCTTTGGGGGAGATTTATCCTCTGCAAGAACTAATTTACAATTTAAAAATATTAATATTATTATAAAAATAATTTTGTTCATTAGTAATTTTTAGTTAAAGAAATGAAGGTTCTATCATCCCAACTTAAACCGTCAATATCTAAACCATCACTATCAGCACCAGAATTTCCTTGAATTGTTCTAGAATGAGTAAGTTTAACTTCAAAAAGATTAAAAACTGGTACATCAATTGTCATTCCCCAGCCTTTAAGGGCATAGGTGTTTTTAAGATCAGTATTTGTTGAGTTCCATCCAGTCCATCTATTTTTATGAAGACGTATTTTTCCATAATCATAAAAAATTGTTGTTGGGAAATTAAATAAATCTCTCCTTACCTCTATACTTGTTGTAAAACCTGCATCGCCAGCTGCTTCGCTAGATGAATAAGCTCGTACACCATTTAATCCGCCTAAAGTAAATTGTTCACCACCGTCTAAATTATCAGCAGCGAATTGGCTATTAAACTTCAATAACATATTTGTCTTATCCGTAACATTTTGTAGACGATTAAAATTGAATGTCGCTTTTAGGTTTCTACCATTATTATCAGCAGTACCTTGATCTGTGGTAAAATTGGTTGCATTGTCAGTAACGTCTAGTTTACCTAACGTTACTCCAAAAAGACCATAGTTTACACCACCACCTAATTTTGTGTCTGAAGAATCAAAGCCTAAGTTTAGAGAAACCTTAGTCATGTCTTTATTGCTATTATTGCCAGTACCTAAATCATTTACATAATCATTTCTTGATATTGCCAACGTAGCATTTAGATTTTTAGTGAGTTTTTCAATTAACGGTCTCGTTAAAGTAAAATTATACTCAGTTGAATAACCAGAGGGAATTGTAGAATCATAAGGTGCTGAGAGTTTATATTCCATTTTTGAAATTCGCATATTTGCTTGCATTCCATTATAACCTATGGGAAATGTACTAGCCACTGCATAATAATTTGACTCTTCAATTTGCTTTCCACTTTGAAAAGTATTTCCAGTAGCAACATTGGTAAAAGTAAATCGATCACCAATATTAAACAATCCATCTACATTAATTGTATTAGTAAGTTTAGCTGTACCTGATGCTCTCGAGCCTGAATTATCGATTAAAGAAGATCCGGTTATTGTCTCTGTGTTATTTGCGGTAATTACAATATCAGTTTCCCCAAATAGTTCTCCTTCTTCAAGCTGAGCTATTGCGTTAATCCCAGGCGTTTTATTAAAATTTCTAATGTTTTTATCTAATTGAGAAATATTTAAACCACCATCATCTTTTACCTTGTAAAGAATTTTTTTTCTTATTTTTTCTTCTGATAAATTTAGCTCATGTGCGTTGTCTACATCAAAAATGATTTTGCCTAATTCAGCTTCAGTAATTTTGATTTGAACTATCCCATTTTTTATATCTTGCGGCGGAAGGTAAGATGTTGCTAGAAATCCATTGGATCTGTAATAGTTGGAAATTAAAGTTGTGACACCAAGAAGTGCATTATAGTCTAACTCTTTGTTGATACTTTCTTTAAACAAATTTTTTAAAGTCTCATCATTATATCTCTTATTTCCCTCTAATTTAAAATCTTTGACCAAAACTTTTAATATTTTGCTTTCATCAAGAGATAAAACTTCTTTGTTTAATTCATTTAATTTTTCAGTAGTTTCTTTTTTTTTATCTGGAAGTTGTGGCACTTGTTTATTTACATCGTCAACAGTAGGAACATCATTTGCACTCCCAAAACTCGAAAAAGTTATCAACAATATTAAAATTAATGTTGATTTAAAATTATAAATTTTCTTCATCTTCGACTCTCACATCAGGATTACTATTTAAACCTTGGTTGTTTTCTATTCCTTGATTTGGGTCTGGGCCAAGTTTGTAAGGATTGAAAAACTCACCTCTTTGTGGTTTGCCATCGAATGATCTAAATAATTCTTTTATGTCTCTAGATTGATTTGGTAGCGCATTAAAATCTCTTGTAGGCTGTATATTAGATGGGTTAATGTCTGCGGGATTACCTTTAGGTCCTCCAAATAATCCACCAAAAAACCCTTGGCCGGGAGGATTATTACGAGTTGGTCTTGCTGTTATATCTCCAAATTTTGGGTTGTCCGCATAAACAATTTCAACACTTTTTGAAAAACCAATAGTGTTTCCGCCTCTACCAAAAAAATCAAAGCTCATGGGGCCTCGTCCAAACTGATATTTTGGTTTAAATTTTGCAATTTTTTTAGCAGCTCTCCTAGCCTTTTCATCACTTGAACTTGATCCACTTGAACCTCCTGTCATTGTCTGACCAACTCCAGAGGTAGTTCCAAAGGCTGTACTTGAATTAATTACTCCCCAATTTTGGCCCGTTACTTGAAAACCAGTTAAACCAGTGTAAGAAGCTAATTTCTTTATAGACCCGACTGTTGATTTAAACTCAACTGTTGGAACAGAGTTTGCTCCTCTGTCAATTTCAACTGCTTTTGCAATAAGGGTGTGTCTACCAGTTACTGTATCATTTACTTTTCCGTTAAATATAACTTTGGGGTCCATTGATAGTAATGTTCTTGTTAAACCATTGCTACTGGTGCTACCGATTAAAACATCTCCGTTATATCTTTGCTCTTCATAAGTCATAACATCCCCTTTAATCGTTATGTTATTACCTGTTGTTATCAACTTATAAAAGCTATCAGCAGTTTGAGTAGGATCTACCGTTATTCCATTAAAAGCATAACCAACTCTATCTCCATAAATCACATTACCTGTTCCAGCGTTAACGGTCATTGATCGTGCTTTAGCATTTCCTTGTCCTTTTAAAGTTCCTCTAAAGTTTATATTTGAATTAGTTGTAGTAAACTCGACAGGTGAATTTATTGTACCAGCAGCTACAAGAACATTGCTGGTATAATTTTGTATGCCAGTTGTTGTAATTCCTGAATTTAATCTAACAGCACCTGTAATATTTAAGGATGCTAATGTCACCCCATCTGAAACACTAAACTGGTCAGATGTTGAGCCTGATGCTATTGCTGGAGCATTAGCGCCTAAAGCTGCAGCAGAGCCAGCAACCAAATTTCCTCCTCCGGTCAATACTACTGCTCCAGTGAAAGTGTTTGTGCCCGTAAGCGTTAAAGCCCCACTACCACTTGCAGTAATTCCCCCGGATCCTGAAATTACTTCTGATAAAGTTTGTGTAGCAGAAGAGGCGTAATTGAATGTTCCGCTATTTTGTATTTTTTTTGAATAGCTTCCGTTACCTAATTTTCCTGAACCAGATATCTTTAATGTTCCCCCATCAATTCTTGTAAGACCGCTGTAAGTGTTTGTACCACTTAAACTGAATACTCCTGAACCCTCTTTAATAAGTTTGCCGGCGCCAGATATTACCCCAGCGAAAGTTGTATTAGTATTCGCTGATCCTGTTGTTAAATCGTTTCCTCCTGTATTTAAATTTGAATTAGTAGTTGCTATACTTCCTGTGTTTAGAGCTGTGGTTAATGTTAAAGTTTTAGCACCACTTAATGTTAATGATGGAAGCTCAGCACTATTTGAAATTCCTAATCTTCTTGTGTTACCAGTAGATCCAAGGTTAATATTTGGACTTGAACTCAAAGCATTATCATTTCCTACTATCAAAGTTCCTCCCTCGTGTTTCCAAGCATTTGAAAAGGTATTTGATCCCGTTAAAGTAAGCACGCCACTTGTATCAGCATCAAATAAAGAGTAAGTACCTGATCCAGACAAAACACCACTTAAAGTTTGAGCAGAGCTCGTATTAAAAATTACACCAAAACCATTTGAGCTAGTGTTAGAAATGTTACCCGCATAAGATCCCTCCCCAAGTGTGCCTTCAATAACTAATCTTCCACTGCTATTTACTGTAATATTTCCAGAGAAAGTATTATCAGTTCTTAATCTAGCTATAGCTGTGCTGGTTTTAGTGATACTTCCAGTTCCAGATATTGCTCCATCGAAATTTTGTAAAGTACTTGATCCAATGGAGAGTATTCCGCTGTTTGAAATTGTTCCTGCATAAGTCCCGGATCCTAAAGTTCCTGCCCCAGCGAGTCCAAATGTACCAGCACTAATTGTAGTGCTTCCTGAGTAAGTATTAGTACCTCTCAAATATGCTGCACCTGTACCTGTTTTAGTCAAGTTTTTGCTCGAACCACTGATTACTCCGTCTACATAGAGTGTTCCGTCTGATCTTAAAGTTGAATGCGCTCCCAATGTGATATTTCCATCATAATATGAACCTGATCCACTTGTGGCATATAATGTTCCTCCATTTAATGTTAAAGCGTTTGTAAGCGCACCGTCACTACTATCATTAATTTGTAATGTTGCCCCACTTGCGACTGTTATAGCCCCTGTTCCAAATGAGTCTTTGCTACCACTATCTGTTCCACCAAATAAAGTTCCAGCACTTACTGTAGTATCACCGGTGTAAGTATTGCTCCCAGAAACTGTAAGTTCTCCTGTGCCGGCTTTTGTTAAAGCGGTATCCCCTGTTATAGCTCCTGTAATTGCTGAAGTTCCAGAATTTGTTACCGATAATGTTCCACCTACTTTAATTGCTGCTGCATTAAATGCACTAGCTGTAACAGTTAGATTATTAATGTAAGTGTTAGTAGTAGCAGTGCTTTGGTAAAAATTTAATTTGCCATTGGTATTAGCCTGGTGTGTGAATCTATAATTGTTATTTCCACCACCTTTAAATGTAAATTGCATACCTGCGCCTCCATGGTTTTCCCCAAAGAAAACTATGATTGGGTAATATCCACCGGTCTCTAGAGCTTTTGTACCTGTTCTATCTTGCATTCCATGAGTACCTCTATTATCCACAACTCTATATGATGTACGATTATTTCCATATCTGCTTCCATCTTGAATATGTGCAATAAAAGTCGCTAGATCTTGATCTTTGTCACCGATAAAAACGTAAGATGCATCATCACTTCTTGTTTTAAAAGTGTAAGTTCCATTTACTTGTGCATCCAAAACTCCGGTCCATCTTCTACTGTATGTTGTGCCCTCGTCTCCTTCATTGATAGTGTAATCCACAGTTCCGCAAGATACAGTTTCGCAACCATCAAAATGATCTAGATAGTCATTAAAATAACCATCTATATTATATCTTCTAAAACCAGCTGATCCAGCAGTAGTACTACTAACTCCTGTGACTGCTGAAGAAAAAGTAACATTTCCTGCTCCAGCATCAATTGTTAAATTTTTTGATGCTCCAGTTGCTCTAATCACCCCGCTTATATCTACATCTCCGCCATTAGTTGTGATTTGTGTGTTTGAAGCTCCGGCTTCTAAAATAGTATTTATATCTACGCTCAAAGTTCCATTAGACGAAGTAATGTTCGCATTTAGAACGGTTGTTGTTGCATCGAAAGTTAATGTTGAATTTCTAGAACCAGTGTACGCAATAGTATTATTTACAGTAATAGTTTCATCAGCAGTTAATGTAACATTTGTAGTTTCAAGGCTTGAAGCATGTGTAGATGCCTCTGAAGATCCAATTGTTAAATTAGTTGGGTCAAGTAACCAATTACCGTATGCACCACTTTCTGAACTCGTGTTAACTTTTATATTATCATAAAGTAAAGTAGCTCCTGAAGTTTCTATTTGACCTCCATCACCATCTATTCCTTTTGCTGAAAGTGTTCCACTGACTTTTGTTAATGAATTTCCATCTTTAATATTCGACCAAGCAACAATTTTACCTCCTGATCCACTTACTAATGCATCAGCTGATATTTTAGTTGCTGAATCAATATTTAAATAAGTTGCTTGAAGTAAATCACCTGAACCTTGCCAATCTCCACCCACAAGGATTTTTCCACCACCTGTTTTTCCGTCTGCTGTCAATTTTGCAGATACCAAGTTTAATTCCTTACCAGTTATTTCAATGTCACCGCCCTTACCTGTTGAAGAATTGACATCTAATTTGCCTGAGATAGTTGCTTCACCTTTTGACCCTGTATCAATTTTGATTTCGCTTGCTTTGATAGTTCCTTTGTTTGAAACTAATTTGATAACTCCATTTTCTGATACAAGACCTTTTGCTTTAGCATCTGTTATTTTAATAGTTTCATCAACTAAACTTTGTGCTGCATCAGTTTTGATTGTCACTATTCCATTTTTAGTTTCAATTGATCCCTCATTATTTACAAGAGATTTTAATTTTGATGGTTTTACTTTTACCGTTAACTTATTACTTTCACCAATACTTAAAAAAACATCGTCTCCGGCAGCAAGAGCAGTAGATGCTTTAGCAATGATTTGGCCTTTACTATTAATTTCCGGAGAGATTAGTGCCACGTATTGTGCATCTATTTTTCCATTTGTTGTCAAACTAGATAACTTATTTGTTGAAAAAGCTAAGTGATTATTTAAAAAATTTTGATTTGTAATTTTTAATGTGGACAATATCGCGCCTTCAGCTCTAACGGCAGAAGTAGGTCCCATTAAAATTCCTGTAGGATTTACTAATAAAAGTCTTCCATTAGAAAAAATGGAACCGTTGATAATTGATTTACCACTTACAACATTATTTAAAATTGTAGATTTATTTGTGGGTTGATTAAAATGAACTGATGCACTTGAACCAACGTTAAAAGTATTCCAGTTAACTATTCCTTGGTTAGTAGT
Organism: uncultured Pelagibacteraceae bacterium; assembly: GCA_902514805.1. GTDB lineage: Bacteria > Pseudomonadota > Alphaproteobacteria > Pelagibacterales > Pelagibacteraceae > Pelagibacter. The sequence continues at coordinate 20,504 of CABXSF010000002.1, forward strand.
TTGATTTACATCAAGCCTGCCAACGGTTGGTTGATTTATACTAATGTTACCACTGACAACTTCTCCTCCAGTTGGCAAAGTAAATTGATCAATGGTTTGAGCAAAAACATATGAGTTGGTACTCGTTAAACTTAAAAAAATTATTAAACACCAATTCAAAAATTTTTTTGTTAAAACTTTCATAATGGTCTAATTCTGATTTTTCATTGGTTATTTGAATCTCCTCTAAAACGAATATTCTAGCTGACTAAGCTAGAAGTAATATAGTTTTAAATTAGCAGTAAAATTTACTATTAGATTTTGATAGTATATTTTATCAAAATAACACCTATTTTTGTAACATTTTGACAAAAATTTTTTTGATATTATTCAATAAAATAGTTAATTCTATATTGATCAAATTGCATAGCTAAAAATTGTAAAATGCATTAGTAATTTTAAATATAAAAAAATACTATCAATATTTATTAATAATAATTTATAGTATGAGAAATAAGTTTTCAAAAATAGCCAATGATTTAGTTAGTCATGTAAATGACTCTGGAGAACTTTCATTCATTTTTAAAACTAAAGTTCACGTAATTATAATCTTTTATATTTATGGAAAAGAAAAAATTACTTTCGAAGATTTATGCAAAGTTACTAAATCTACAGTTAGTAGAACTACTATTCAAACTATTTTATCTAAGGGTGTTAAACTAGGTTACTTAAAAAAATTTATTGATAAAAATGATAAAAGAAAAAAATATTTTTCGTGTGAACAACTTAAGCCAATTCTTGATAAATGGCATAATCAGCAACAAAGAATATTTAATTAGTTAACTAATGGTTTTCCTGTAGATAAAGTATGCTTAATTCTATCTTGAGTTTTACTTGTCTCAATTAATCTCATGAATGCAGCGAGCTCTAAGTCGTAAAGTTTATCCTCACTAAGATCTTTGTCAATCGATGTATCTCCCCCACTAAGAACTGTTGCGAGTTCTTCTCCAACCTTTAAACCATGATCTAAGATGATTTTATCATTATAAAGTTTCTCTAGCAGTTTAACCATTTTATTTTTAAGCGGTTTTCCAGATAATTTAAATTTACATTCTTTGGGTGGTTTAAAGTTTTTATTCATATCTAATAATTTTTTTGATTCCTCCAACAAACTATTTCGATTCATTATTTTTTTATCTTCAGGTCTTAAATATTTTAAAGGTTCAGCTTCATTTGGAGATGTTGCTGTTTTTGCATAACCAATAATTTCAAATACTTTGAGTGCAGCAAAATCAGGGTCACTCTTTGCTTCAGGAGTTTGAGACCATCTCCATAACATTTCTTTGCATCCGCCCCCTGCTGGAACTAATCCAACCATGGTTTCAACTAAACCAACTACTATATTCGTGTGAGATGCAACAAAATTGCTTTGTACCATAACTTCAAAACCACCACCCAAAGTAAGACCAGATGGAGCTGATACCACTGGGTACTTTGAATATTTTAATTCTTTACAAGTATCTTGAAAATACTTAATAAATTTTTCAATTGATTTATAATCATCTTTCTCAGCAAAATTCATAGTATAACTAAGATTTACACCAGCAGAAAATTGCATACTTTCATTTATTACTATCAATGGTTTGTCTGTTGCTTTTTTAAGAGCATCCATGGAGTCGTAATCAAGCGCACAGGCTTTTGTTGTAAACTCAACAATATTAAAGTCGTTAAATCTATATATTTCAGCGGACTTATTTTTATCAATTTTAATTGCTTTAGTTTTTACTTTTCCTAAAGTTTCAATATCAGTATATAGTTGCCTAGACCCATAAAAATTTTCATCTTTTGTTTTTGACAAGTCTTCTAAAAACTTATTATTTTCATAACTATCTATTCGATTGAAAAATTCGTTTACTCCAATTGATTTTAACATTTCGAAAGGACCCATAGCCCAATTGAAACCTAGCCTCATTGCTTCATCGATATCATTAAATTTTTCAGTAATGCCTGGAACTAAGGATGAGGAGTATTTTATTATTTTTGATATGACTGACCAAGAATATTCTCCATATTTGTCTTTTCTGTTTATTAATTCTTTTAAATTTACAGTATCAATACCCAATTCAATTTTTTTTGTGGCTGAATAATCACCCGACTCTAAATTAATAGCTTCTAATATTTTTTGATTATCTGTCTTATTCATTCTATAAAAACCACCTTTGCCTTTTCTTCCTGTATATCCAGTCTCAATTAAATTTTTAACTAGAGGTATCTCCTTAGCAACTTCTTGAAATGGATCTTGTTCGGGCAGTTCTTTTATAAAGCTCTTTAGTACATCAGCCATCAAATCTATACCAATTAAATCATATAAACCAAAGACACCTGTTTTAGGAATTCCCATTGGTCTTCCAAATACAGCGTCAGCCTCTTCAATTGATAATTTCATTTTAAATGCCTCTGTCATAGCTACTTGCATCGCGTAAACACCTATTCTATTTCCAAGAAAACCGGGTGTATCATTACAAACAATTGCACCTTTGCCCAATTCGTTTTCACAAAATTTTTTTAAAGAATCTATTTTTTTTAAATCGTTATTTTCATTTTTAACAATTTCTAGCAGACCCATATATCTAACAGGATTAAAGAAGTGTGTTATGCAAAAATCTTTTTTTTCCTCATCAGTTAAATGTTCTGACAAAACTTTGATGGGAATTGAAGATGTATTAGAGGATACAATTGCTCCTGATTTCCTATTTTTAAATATTTTTTCATATATCTTATGTTTAATATCTATTCTCTCAACAACAGCCTCTACAATCCAATCGGCTTGTTTCACTACATCAAAATCATCATTAATGTTGCCAACTTTAATATTGTCGATTTTTTTTTTGTCTATTAAAAGTGGTGGTTTAGACTTGTAAATTCTTTCTCGCGCCTTTGTACTAATGTCTGTAGATAAATCTAAAAGAGTGACTGGAACGTTAGCATTACATAAGTGTGCTGCTATTCCACTGCCCATAGTACCAGATCCAATGATGACAACACTTTTAATTTGCATTTATTTTTATCTATTAATTCCTCTGAGTCTTTCAGATCTTCTTCTTAACAGCTCAGCTGTAACAAGAATAAGCGTAGATAAAATTATTAAACATGTCGCAACTGCGAGAATTGTTGGGCTTAATTGTTCTCTCAGTCCAGTCCACATTTGAATTGGAATTGTCGTATTTTCTAAGCCAGCTAAAAATAAAACTACGACAACTTCGTCAAAAGAAGTTACGAAGGCAAATAATCCTCCTGATATTACGCCAGGTAGAATCAAAGGTAATGTTATTTTCATAAAAGTATTAACTGGATCACTGCCTAGACTTGAGGCCGCTCTAGTAACACTGTGATCAAAACCTGATAGAGTAGCAGTCACAGTGATAACAACAAAAGGTGTTCCTAAAATTATGTGTGCAAGAACTATACCGGTATGAGTTGCTGCCAAACCTGCTTTAGCCATAAAAAAGAAAATAGCTACTCCAGAAATTATTAAAGGAACAATCATAGGTGAAATTAAAGTTGCCATTATCAAGCCTTTAAACGGCATATGTCTGCTGCTTAAACCTAATGCAGCTACAGTTCCTAAAAGGACCGATCCAAGAGTTGCAAATATTGCAATTATAAAACTATTTTTTGCCGCTAAGCCCCATGGATTTTTTGTTCCATAAATCATGTCTTTATACCACCTTAAAGAAAATGCATCTGGATCAAGATTTTTCATTCCCTCAGAAAAGCTTAAAAATTCTTCAGCATTAAAAGATAATGGAAATATTACAAATAGAGGTGCAATTAAAAAGAAAAATACACATGTGCAAATAGTAATATAAAAGTAATGCCAAACTCGGTAGCGTGTTTCTGTATATTTTGGTAATGCCATAATTATCCTAGTTTAATGTTATCTACACCAACAAGTTTGTTGTATATCCAATAAATTGCTAAAACTCCCGTAAGTAACATTAGGCCCATTGCTGAAGCAAAGCTCCAATCAAGAGTACTTTTCATGTGAAATGCGATTTGATTACTTATTAAAGTTCCTGATGCACCTCCTACTAATGCTGGCGTTATGTAATAACCAATTGCAAGAATAAATACTAATAAGCAACCAGCTCCAATCCCGGGTATAGTTAGAGGGAAATAAACTTTCCAAAAAGCAATAAAGGGGGTTCCGCCTAGCGATTTACCAGCTCTCATAAGACTCGGGGATATTGTTTTCATAACGCTATATAAAGGTAAAACCATAAAAGGTAATAATATCTGTGTCATAGCCACATAGGTTCCAGTTTTGTTATACATCATCTCCGGTCTTGCATCGTCTGCTACTAAACCTGTCATTACAAAAAAATCATTTACTATTCCTTGCTGTTGAAGAAGTATCATCCAACTTGCAGTCCTTACTAAAAGTGAAGTCCAAAAGGGAAGTAAAACACATATCATTAATAAATTACTATACTTCATTGGTAAAGTCGCGAGCAAATGAGCAATTGGATATGCCATTAAGAAACAGAGTAATGTTACAAAAAATGCAACCTCCAAAGTTCTAAGCCATAAAATCCTATGAACTCGGCGATCTTCAGCAACGTTAACAATTTTTCCCTCCTCGTTAACATACATATCCATCCCCTTTAAATATTTAGAACTAGTGTAAGCTGGTGCCCGTCTTTTAATTGCTCTCCAATATTCAACATTTTCCCATCTGGGGTGAACAGCCATAATTTGTTCTTTATAATTTCCCTCCTCAAATTTTTTCATCTTACGTTGTAATTTTTTTAAAATACTTTTGAATCCATTTTTTGTATAATTAAGTTGAGTAGATAATTTACCAAAAGTCTTTTCTTCAATTAATTTTTTATAGTCTAAATAAAAAGCTTCAAAGACTTCTTCAGGTGGTAACTCCTTTCCATCCCAAGTTTCCATTGACTTAAATGTTTTTGGAAGCATTTGAGTTACCATTTTATCATCAACACTTCGCATCAACATATCTCCAATTGGAAAAATGTAAGTGATTAGTAAAAAAAGAAGTAAAGGAGCTACAAGTAAAAAAGCTTTTATCTTATTTTTCCTTTCAGCTTTTTTTAAGCTTATCTCTAAAGGTATGCCGTCCGTTGTTAAAATTTGTTTAGATTCAGAGCTCATAAATAAAAAAGGGCGGCTATAAAACCGCCCTTTAATTATAATATATAATTAAGTTTTATAAAACTTAAATTATAGACCAGCTTTCATTGCTTCCCATTTTTCACCAAGTTCTGTGCCGTTATCAGCCCAGTATAGTGGGTCAACTAGGAAATAATTTTTAGTGTTTGCTGGTGCAGTTGGCATTTGTGGTACCATGTTAGTCTTACCATCTTTGTACCATGGCTCACCTGCTGCCATAACTTTAAGTGATGATTTTCTCCAAGGAGCATATGCAATATATTTTGCACTTCCAGCTAGACCTTCTGTACTTGTCATCATTGCTAAAGCTTTTTTAGCATCAGCTTCATTTGGTGAACCTTTAACTAACACGAAATATTCGTAGTCAAGACCTTGTCCATCCCAAACTTGTTTGATTGGAGCACCTTCACCGATTTGTGCGTTAAAGAATCTTCCGTTCCAACCAGTTGCCATAACAACTTCACCAGATACTAATAATTCTGGTGGTTGAGCACCTGCTGACCAAAATACACATCCACCGTTAGGGTCTGTGCATAATGCTTTGATTTTGTTCATTGCTCTATTAACACCTTTTTCTGTATTAAGAGCTTTGTAGATTTTCTTTCCACCTTTTCCTGGTTTAATACCATCTGCTGCTAAAGCGATCTCTAAATTTGTTAAAGCGCCTTTGTAGATAGCTCTTTTTCCTGGAAATTTTTTAGTGTCAAAGAAGTCTTTTATAGTCTTTGGAGTTCCTTTAACATTTTTAGTGTTATAAGCATAGTTCCAAGAATATAAAATGTTTCCTACAGCACATTTACTTGGCATTGGAGCAAAGAAATCTTTGCTTGCTTTTGTACCATCTGGTGCTGCTGGGAAGTCTTTGTCAAAATCAAATTCAACAAATAAACCTTCGTCACATCCTGTGATAGTATCCATTGCAAATACGTCTATGATATCCCACGTAATTTTGCCGGCCTCTTTTTGTGCTTTAATTTCTGATAATCCACCTGAATAATCAACCCAGTTGATTGATATTCCAAGTTTCTTAGCAGTTGGATCACCATATCCTAGCTTTTGAGACTCTGTATAAGCTCCACCCCATGATGCAACAGTTACTGCAAATGCTGATGAAGTCACAGAAAATACAAAAGATAGAACTAGTAATAGTTTACTCAGTTTTTTCATTATTCCTCCGTTTAAACGTTTTATATAAAGTGTAATTACAGCAAGATATGTTAAAGGAGTCAACATGCCATTTGGCTAAAATAGGGCATTATTTGATGAAAAAATTGAAAATTAAACCTGAGGTTTATTTTGGATCTAGTGCTCGAGCATCATGACTATTCCAACTAACATTAATTTGGTTACCCATTTTAATATCCATATTTGCAGAACTATTAGGCACCTTTAATATAAATTCTTTGTTTCCTAATAGGTCTAGTCTAACTCTTGTATGATCTCCATGATAGATTACTTCTTCTATCTTTCCCTTGAAGTTATTGTCCATTTTCTCTTTCGTATTTATTAAAGCTCGCTCTGGTCTTATTGATACGGTAGTTTTATCTCCACTTGTTTTTACTGAGATTGGATTGGCAATTATTTCAGATCCATCATTTAGTTTTACTTTGCATTGATCTTTTGACATGTCTGTTATTTGTCCTGCAAAAGTATTATTCTCCCCGATGAACTCAGCAACAAAAGAATTTACTGGTTCCTCATATAGTTTGTCTGGTGATGAAAGTTGTTGAACTTTTCCATCATTGAATACTGCTATTCGATTAGACATTGTTAATGCTTCGCTTTGATCATGAGTGACATAAACTACCGTAACACCAATACTTTCATGAATATGTTTAATTTCATATTGCATACTCTCTCTTAAATTTTTGTCTAAAGCACCTAATGGTTCGTCCATTAATACGACTTGAGGATCAAATACTAAAGCTCTAGCTACAGCTACCCTTTGTTGCTGACCACCAGATAATTGCCCTGGCATTCTATGTTCAAAACCTGAAAGAGATACCATTGATAGAGCTTTATCTACTTTTTTATCAATCTCATCCTTTTGAAATTTTCTTACCCTTAAAGGGAAGGCTAAATTTTCATACACCGTCATATGAGGAAACAAGGCGTAGTTTTGAAATACCATTCCTATTCCTCTTTTGTGTGGGGGTATATTTGAAATTGGATTTTTATCTAAATAAATTTCTCCATTTGTGGGAGTTTCAAAACCGGCTAACATCATCAAACAAGTTGTCTTACCTGATCCAGATGGCCCTAACATAGTTATGAACTCGCCTTCAGCAATGTCTAAGTTTAAATCTTTAACAACAAGTACTTTCCCATCGTAACTTTTGTCAACTTTATCAAATTTAACAAAATCTAAGTTCTTGGACATAAGACAATGTTTAAAACATTTGTTGAGATCTATTTCAAGAACTTATTTTACGTATAAATCTCTTGAAAAATTGCATAAAAGTTCGTTTCCACTCTCAGTTATCCTTATAGACTCTGATGACTCAACTCCCCAATCACCAAATTGCATAACAGCAATCATGTGATAACAGATATTAGGTTTTAGTTCGGTCATGTCCCCTTTGTAAATATTTAAAGTGTGTTCACCCCAATCTGGTGGATACCCAATACCTATAGAGTAACCTGTTCGAGATTCTTTTATAATTCCGTACTTATCCAAGACTCCCCAAAATTTTTCCGCAACATCATTAGCGGTATTACCTGGTTTACTAGCGTTAATACCCTCCTCTAAAGCTTCATTAGTTGCTTTCATAGCATCAAGTTTTTTTTGATCTGGCTTCCCTAAGTTAATTGTTCTTGCCATTGGAGCATGATACCTTTTATACGTACCTGATAACTCAATAATTGTTGCTTCCCCATTAACAAATTTTTTATCACTAGCAGTTAAATGTGAAGCGGATGTTCCTTTTCCAGTAGGAAGTAAAGTTGCAATACTTGCATATTCACCACCATATTCTGGGGTACCTCTAAATAAAGTTCTTTGAATTTCAGCAACAGCATCACATTGTCTTACATCTGGACTTATTATTTCCATTGCAGTTTTCATTGCCATTTCAGAAATAGTTGCTGCCTTTTTCATATATTCAATTTCAGCGATGGATTTTTCTACTCTTGCCCAATTGACTAATCTCTCAGAGTCTAAAATTTTTGCGTTTGGTAAACCCTTTTTTAACTTTTCATAACAATAAGCTGTGAAATAATGGGCATCCATTTCTACACCTATATTAATTTTATCCCACTTTTTTTTCTTTATTAAATCAACTAACGCATCATATGGATGAGTCGGCCAGGTGTGAATATATTTTTCGTCATAAATAATAATATTTTCCTTTTTAAGGTAGGTAGTTATAAAAGCTCCACCAGCATCTTGAGCTCTCACAAAACATAGGGGCTCATCAGAATTCACATGAATTATTACACATTGAGAATAATAAAAAGACCAAGCATCATATCCTGTCAGATAATTTATGTTTGCTGTATCCTGTGAAATAAGAAGTTCAATTCCTTTTTTTTGCATTTCTGATTGAACTTTTTTAAGACGATTTTTATATTCTTTGACTGTGAAATTCATGCAAAAAGTTAGTTAAATAAACTTCCAAATCCGGTAATAGATTTGTTTTCATTTATTTTTTCTAGAGTTTCCCAAATTAATGCTTGGTTACTTGATAAAACAATTATATTTAATTTTTTTTCAAGTTTTTCAATTATGTTTAAAACTGGTAGTGAAGTACAAGAAACAAATAGTGCCTGAGCTTGATTATGATCAATTTCAGATAATATTTCGAATAATTTATTTTGATCTACCTTTCCAATATCTACATCCGACTCAATATCAAAATAAGTATTTGAAACTATTTCAAATTTATTTTCTTTAAAAAAATTTACAACATCATCATTTAAAGACTTAATATATGGTGTGACGACAGATATTCTTTTAATACTCTTTTTCTTCAAGGCATTTAAAGCTGCAGTACTTGGAGCCGTAACTATCGCATTTGGTTTAGCTACATTAATTTTTTTTTTTATATTATCAAAACCAGATACTATTGTTCCTGATGTGCAACCAAAAACAACACAATCTACTTTTTCACCAGGAAGTATATTGTCCGCAACTGATGTAATTTTTTCGGACATTTTTTTTAAATTTTCAGCTGTTACAGGATTGTAATTTTTAATTCTATTAACATATAAATCTACTGGTTTATCACTTAAGACTTTTGAGAAATCTTTTTCTATCATGTTGTCAGTTGACAAAACAATTAAGCCTACTCTTGGGTTAGTGTCTTTTGTAAATTGAGCTTTAATCTTTTTTGAATTCATATTAATTGACATAGGATAACTTAAAAAATATGAATGTCATTCTATAAATCAATTTAAAATTGGATTTTTTTGACTATAAAACATTACTTGTTAATTTTGTTTATCATGGCACTATTTGGAAGTGCCTTTGTTTTCGGAAAACTTGTCTTAAACACAAATGTACCTCCTTTACTTTTTGGATCGCTAAGAATGTTGGTAGTTGTAATTTGTTTATTACCCTTTTTTAATTTTAAGATCCCTAAGGAAAATTTGAAATCATTATTTATTTTTTCTTTTTCCATGGGGGTTGGAGTTACAGGTTTTACTTATCTAGCTTTACAAGAGTCGAATATAGTTTCGCCCGTTATAATAGGGTCCCAGCTCGCTATTCCGTTTGCAATTATTTTAAGTAATTTTTTCCTCAGTGAAAAATTTAGTTTTAAAAAATGGTTTTTTGTAATTACGTCCTTTTTGGGAATTATTTTAATTGGTTTTGACCCAGAGTTGATTAACAATATTTTTGCTCTTGTTCTCACAGCTTTAATGGCATTCTTTTATGCTATTGCGAATGTGGCAAGTAGAGATACAAATAAATTAAACATCGTTACTACAAATTTTTTCATGGCATCAATTGGATTTGTATCATTAATAACTTTATCCTTTTTTTTAGAGGGTAATACGATGTTTGTTCTAAAAAATATTCAGCAAGATATGTGGTTTTTAATAATTTACTCTGGTCTAATTGTTTCAATAGGCGCTCATATGTCTTTATTTTACTTATATAAATTTTATTCAGTAGGAAAAGTTCTTCCCTTTTATGCTTTGTTTCCTGTATTTGGATTGATCCAAACATTTATAATATTTAATGAAATCCCAAGTTTGATAATGACTTTAGGAGGGATAATTGTAGTTGGATCTGTGTTTTTAATTCAAAAGGTAAAATAACCTAATTGAAAAAAGTATTAATCATGGCATATTTTTATTTTACTGCATCATGAGAAAAAAAATTCTTAGTTTTCTTTTTTTATTCTGTTTCTTGGGTAATCAAACAGAAATCTGGGCGAATGAAATTACTATCGGTATAGCTCTTGGTTTTACAGGTCCAACAGAATCTATTGTTCCGAATATGTTTTCTTCAGCAGAGTTAGCAATTTCAGAGGCAAATTCTTCAAAAATATTTTTAAATGGTGAGGAAAAAATCAATTTAATTAAAATAGATACAATGTGTGACAAGTCCCAGATTAAATCAATAAATAATACAATTAACAAAAATAATATTATTGCAATTATTGGTGCTGCTTGTCCTGGGATATCTGAAGGAATACTTTTGGAGTCGGTTAATGAAAAAAACATTCCTATGATTTCCCCATCAGCAACTACTCCATTATTGTCTATAATAGATGAAAAAAACTTATTTTTTAGAACTACTGCTCCAAGTAATAGAGATGGCGAGGTTTTAGCTAAAATTACAAAAGATAAAGGTGTCAAAAGAATTGCTGTTTCATTCCAAGACACAAATTATGGAAAAGAGCTTGAGAGAAATTTTAAAAAAACACTTAATAATAGCAATGTAGAGATTACCGTAAGTGTACCCATAAAGATAAATAAAACTGATATTTCAAATGAAGTGTCAGTCTTAGCTGCTGCAGGAGGAGACGCTGTTGCAATTTTTACTGAAATTGAACAAGATGGAGAAAGATTAATTAAGTCAATTCTTGATTCAGGTGCTTTTGAAAAATTCATTTTATCAGATAGAATGATTAATGAGTCTACTGAAAAAAAGTTTGGCAAATTAATAAATAATTCATTTGGAATAATTCCAGGTTCAAATACCAAAAATATTAACTCATTTTATAAAATTGCCAAAAAAAATAACGTTGATACTTCAGGACTATTTATCGGGGAGTCTTATGATGCAGCGGCTATACTTATTCTTGCTTTGCAGGAAAAAAATTTTAAATCAGATAATAATTTATCTAAAAATATTATGTCAGTGAGCAATTCTCCTGGTACAAAAATCTATCCAGGTGAGATTGCTAAAGGTTTAAAACTTCTAAAAAAAGGAAAAAAAGTTGACTATGAGGGAGCTACAAATGTTGAACTCGATGTAAATGGGGATGCCTTCGGAACATTTTTAGAAAAAGAGGTAAGCAGAGGTAAATTTAGAACAAGACAGCAAAGGTAGTTCTTAATCAATAACTGTTTTTTTTGGAGGGAAATTTTTTTTGTTTTACTGAGTTTTTATATTTTATAACTGCATTTTTAATATATTTCTTAACATTTCCAAATTTTTTAACAAACCTAAAGTTGGTTTCATTCAAACCAATTAGATCATCCGTTACAAGAACTTGACCATCACAATTTACTGAAGCACCAATTCCAATTGTTGGTATATTAATTGAGTTTGTTATTTGTTTTGAGATATCGCTGTAAATACATTCTAAAACAATTCCAAAAGCTCCACTTTGTTCTAGATCTTGAGCATCCTTTAAAAGTTTTCTTTTTTCCACTTCATTTTTACCTTTAGATCTAAATTTTCCTTTAGTTGTTTGTGGTGTTACGCCAATATGACCTAATACAGGTATTCTATTTTTAACCAAATGTTTTACGATTTCTTTCACTCTTGTTCCCCCCTCAACTTTAACAGCATCACATTTTGTCTCTTTAATTGATCTCTTAGAATTTTTAAGTGCTTCAGATTTATTTCTGTAGGTATTGTAAGGAAGATCAATTACTAAAAGGCTTTTTTTAATCCCCATTCTGGCACTTTTGGTATGTTCGATCATCATATTTAGACTTACTTTTCTTGTTGTATCATAATTATATAATACAGATCCAAGAGAGTCTCCGACTAGAACTATATCTGCATGATCATCAACGATTTCAGCAATATTTTTGGAATAGGCTGTAAGGCAAATAATCTTTGATTTGTTTTTTTTCTTTAATATTTTTTTTATTTTATTGTTCATTACTCTAATTCAATAGTACTTGGTGGTTTTGAAGTGACATCATAAACTACTCTGTTTATTCCTCTAATGTTGTTAATAATTTTATTAGATACATTTTGTATGAAATTTTTAGGAAAATCAAAAAAATCTGCTGTCATACCATCTTGAGAAGTTATTGCTCTTAACAAGCAAATATACTCATAAGTTCTATTATCACCCATTACACCAACAGTTTTTACCGGTAACAAAGCGGCATATGCCTGCCAAATTTTATCATATAATTTTTCTTTTTTAAGTTCAGAAATAAAAATATTATCTGCCTGCTTTAATATTTCTATTTTATCTTTCGAGACTTTACCTGGCATTCTTATTGCTAATCCAGGCCCTGGAAATGGGTGACGACTAATTATGTCCTTAGATAAATTTAATTTTATTCCAAGTTTTCTCACTTCATCCTTAAAAAGTAATCTTAGTGGTTCGCACAATTCTAATTTCATTTTTTTTGGCAATCCGCCAACATTGTGATGCGATTTGATTTTAGATGTTTGACTTCCAGTAACTGACTTGCTTTCAATTAAGTCTGGATATAAAGTTCCTTGGGCTAAAAATTTCACGTTCTTTAATTTTTTTGCATATCGTTCAAAAATTTTAATGAATAAATTTCCAATTATTTTTCTCTTTTTTTCAGGATCTGTAATATTCTTTAATTTATTTAAAAATTCATCTGTTGCATTTACATATATCAAATTCATTTTTAGTTTTTTTTTAAAAGTATTTACTACTTGTTTTTCTTCATTAAGTCTTAACAATCCTGTATTAACAAATATACAGTGTAATTGTTTACCAACTGCTTTATTTAGCAATTGTGCTACAACGCTGCTATCTACACCCCCAGAGAGTGCGCATATTATTTTTTTGTCACTAATTTGATTTTGGACATTTTTTATTAATGTTTTCTTTTGATAATCTGTTGACCAATTTTTTTTTGACTTACATATACCAAAAACAAAATTTTTGAGTAATAAAATTCCTTTTTCTGTGTGAGTTACTTCGGGATGGAATTGAATACCATATCTCTTGATTGCATCATTTTCAATTATCGTAAATTTTGAACCTTTTGTTGATGCTACTCCTTTAAAGCCTTTTGGTAATTTCGTTACGTGATCTGCATGGCTCATCCATACATTCCTTTGTTTACGGTTATCAAAAAAGTTTTTGGTTAATTTAGAGTTTAACTTTTTTTTAATAGTAGCCAAGCCGAACTCTCTATTTTTTGCTGTTATAACCTTACCACCATAATGTCTTGAAATTAACTGATGGCCAAAGCAAAGACCTAAAATAGGAACTTTCGAGTTTAAAATCTTTTTATTAAAATTTATCTTTTTATCTTCATAAACATTTAAAGGACCGCCCGATAAAATAATCCCAAAGAGATCCTCCACATTAACTTTTTTAACTTGTTTATGATTTGATATTTCTGAAAATACACCAAGCTCTCTTACACGTCTTGCAATTAATTGAGTATATTGAGAACCAAAATCAATTATAAGAATTTTCTTATCTCTATTGTTTTTTTTCATTTTTTGCTTCAAGATTTTGGAGTGTTTTTTCAATTTCTTTTTTTTTGGAGCAAAAATCCTTACAAACTATATCTAGTTTTGCTAACAATTCATTTGCTTTTGAAAAATTTGATTTATCAAGATTAATTTGTATTAGCATATAAATTGCTTCTTCATTATTTGGTTCAAGTAGAAGAGCGGTGTTTAAATTTTTTTCTTCTTCTTTCTGGTTTTCTTCAGAATTGAAAATCTTAGCTAAATATAAGTAAGATTTAGCGTCTCTAGGGTTAAATACAATATTTCTATGAAACAAAAATTTTGAATCATCAAATTTTTTGGCATTAAATTTATCTACTGCTTGATCGTAAAAATTTTCAGAGCCATAAGCGATTGTTTTCAAAAACAATAAAATTAAAATTAAAAAAAATTTATTTATATTCCTCATAAATATTGGCTATTTTTTTTCACCTCATCTATACTATGAACCATACTTTCATAAAATCCGGCTTTTGTAATTTTAACAAATTTTGGTTTATTTCTTAGATTAATTACATTTTTAGAACCCAAGTAGCCCATCGATGATTTAAGTCCTCCAATAAGTTTAAAAATTATTTTAGTTACATCGCCTTTATATTTAATCAAACCCTCTACTCCCTCTGGAACATATTTTGAACTATCTTTTTGTTTTTTTTGGAAATATCTATCAGCAGAACCTTTGTTCATTGCACCAACTGATCCCATTCCTCTGAAAACTTTAAACAACTTTCCATTTTTTTTTATAATTTTACCTGGAGCCTCGTTAGTTCCAGCGATCATTGATCCTACCATTACAGCATCTGCACCTGCTGCAAGTGCTTTTGCAATATCTCCAGAAAATTTAACTCCGCCATCAGAAATCATTTTAACATTTTTGCTTAAACCTTTTTTTACCTCTAGTAATGCACTTAACTGTGGAACACCAATACCAGCAACAAGTCTAGTCGTGCAAATCGATCCTGGTCCAATTCCTACTTTTACTATATCTACTCCAAGTTTGCATAAAAATTTTGCTGCTTCGGCTGTTGCTATATTTCCAGCGCACAAAGACGTTTTGCTTGATTTTTTTTTTTTTATAAATTTAATTATATTTGCTACTCTTTTAGTATGGCCATGCGCTGTATCCACAACAATCAAATCTACTTTACACTTAATAATTTTCTCTGCGCGAGATAGGTCGGTATCATTGGTCCCAACTGCTGCTCCAACTGCTAAGCCTTTTTTTTGAACTTTTTTTATTTCCAATATTTGATCAGTAATGGACAAATTTCTGTGAATTACTCCAATACCACCTGCCTTTGCAATTCCAATTGCCATTTTTGATTCTGTAACTGTATCCATGGCAGATGAGAGCAATGGTATTTTAAGTCTCAATTTTTTTGACAGTTTGACGGAAGTATTTACTTCGGAAGGAAGTACAGCGGAATACTTTGGCGCTAAGGTGACATCATCAAAGGTAAGTGCTTCTTTTATGGGATCCATAATAGTTTATATACGATTCCTGAAAATTTTAAAGTGACTATCTTAAATTTTTACAGATGATGAAGCTTTCTTTTGAGTCTTTTCTACTTGAAGGTGGTTTAAAGATTTTGCTTTCTTTAAAGTTTTTTTTTGCATTTTCAACAATTTCATTAAATGTTGAGCCCATAAAAATTTTTGATAAAAAAATTCCTTTTGGTCGCAGCACACTTATAGCAAAATGCATTGCCGTTAAAGAAAGTTCACCCGTTTGAATTGAATCTAAATTTTTATTTCCAGTGGTATTAACCGCCATATCAGAGACTACAAGATCTATTTTTTTTGGAAAATAATCTGTAATTATTTTTTGATTTTTATTATCCAAAAAATCACCGACAACATGATAAACCTCTTCTATTTTCTCAACCTCTTTAAGATCAATAGACATTATTTTTGAGCCTTTTGATTTTTCGGATAGATATTGTGTCCAGCTGCCAGGTGCAGAACCTATATCCAAAATACTTAAATTATTTTTAATAATTTTAAATTTATCGTCTAATTCTTTAAGTTTATATACCGCCCTCGATCTATACCCTTCCAACTTTGATTGACGAACATATTTATCTCTTCTTTGTCTAATAACCCAACTTTTAGATATCTTATTTTTTTTCAACTATTGTTAAACCTTAAGCTTTTTAGTTCTTTTTGATCTTGAAGATTATAAATATCAATTTTTATATTTTTATCTAATCTCATATCAACATTATTTTTCCAAATTCCTGCAGCTAAATGCATAATGCCGATTTTATTATTTGGTAAATAAGGCTCTACAAATGTTTTTTGGATATTATCGTATTTTGGAAGTAAATTGCTCGCAATCCAGTTACAATTTAAAGGTAAAAATTCTGTGTCTACTTCATCTATGTAAACACTTAGATTTATTGCTAACCCCTCTGAGCCAAAAATTTTTCCACTTTTTAAAGTTTGTCTTAGGTTTTTTTGCCATACCTCCCAGCACGGTGAATTCTTTTGAAGTGAAAAAACACCTATATTAATGTGGGGTGCGAATGCAAGTTTTCTTGATTTTGAAATATCAATATTTGACGAAAGAGCATGTTTAAAATTTTGGCTTTTTACTATTGCTAATTTTCCAAATAACCATTTTACTTTTGACATTATTTTATAGCCTGGGCCCATTGTTTGAGTTATTCCTAATTTTCCTTTTTCACATGCTTTAAAATATAATTCTACACACTTCCAATCATTGACCCATGCATCACAGTCTATCCAAAGATACTTCTCATATTTTGGAAAATATTTTGGAAGAAATGCTCGAGACACTTGACTTTTGAGCCATTCTTTTCCCATTACTTTTAAATTTGAAACCTCAATATCCCACTCTGCTTTTGCAACTTCATCAACCTTATTTTTTAATTGCTCTCTTTGATTGTCATTCATTCCTGCATCGAGTACACAAATTGCTGTATTATTACTCTCAGGTTTCTTTTTAATAGAGTCAATTAATTCAATTAATAAATCAAAATACTTTTTATCTGCTAATGAAACTATAGCGCTTTTTTTCATTTAAAGGACATCTTCTTGATCTTCACCGTCTTGATTTGCATGACTAAATTTTTTTGATAGCTTCCGAAAATGGAAAAAGCTAATTGGTATAAGAAGTAAGTATATTAACGTTGATACCACTATAACGTTATAAGTATAGATCAATAACAAACCAAAAAATAAAATTAACGTAAATAATAAAAAAATTGTTAATCTTCTTGGTACCACAATCTTTTTAAAAGAATAAGTTGGTATCTTGCTAATTAATAATATTGAAGTTAAAATAAAAAAACCAGGCACTAGATATTCATTTTCAATCGAAAAAAACTGAAGTTCACTAAAACTATAAATTAATGGAAATAAAACTAAAATACCTCCGGCTGGTGAAGGTACACCTTCGAAAAAATTATCTTTCCACTTTGCATTTGTATTAGAGGATATATTAAATCTCGCTAACCTCAAAGCAACACAAATTACATAAATCAAACAAACTAACCACCCCACTCTTCCAAGATTATTTAGGGACCAAAAATACATTATAAATGCTGGAGCAACTCCAAAACTTATAACATCTGTTAAAGAGTCAAGTTCTTTACCAACTTCTGAAGTTCCTTTGATAAGTCTTGCAATTCTTCCATCAAGACCATCTATAATCCCAGCAACTAATATTGCTAAAACTGCAAAACCAAACCTGCCATCAAATGCAAATTTAATAGACGTTAAACCTATACATACACCCACTAGTGTAAACATATTAGGTAAAATTGATCTTGTTTTTTTATTTGCAACTAACTTGAAATTTTTATTTTGTTGTTCCATCTTATTTTTTTGCGATTAATGTCTCGCCAGCGACTGCTCTTTGATTTACTTTTACTAAAGGTTTGTAATTTTCAAAATATATGTCTGCCCTACTACCAAATCTAATCATTCCTATTCGATCACCCTGATTTAGTTTTTCCCCTTTGTTTGTCTCAGTAACAATACGCCTAGCAATCAAACCAGCAATCTGAACAACTACAACCTGATCACCATTACTATTTTTAATTTTATAATAATTTCTCTCATTATCTTCGCTGGCTTTGTCTAGAGACGCATTTAAAAACTTGCCTGGTTTATATAAAATTTCTTCAATTTCACCACTACATGGAATTCTGTTTACGTGGCAATCAAAAACATTCATGAACACGCTTACTTTGGTAAATTTTTTATTATCTAAGGAAAGTTCTGAAGGACCATTGACATCCTCCACTTTAATCACTAATCCATCAGCTGGACTTACAAGATAATTTTCATCATTTATTGGGAATCTTTCTGGATCTCTAAAAAAATAGTAAACCCATATTGTTAGAATAACACCTATTAAACCTAAGAAACCACTTATTAAATACAAAACAAGTGTTCCGAGTCCAAATATTACTAAAAACTTATAACCCTCGTTATGTATTTTCGGAAAAACTTTATCTATCATAATCCTTTATTTGATAATTTCTGATTAATATGTATATAAAAAGCAGAAATTCAATTACTAAGATTTATACACAAATATGAGCAAAATTAAGGTCAAAAACCCAATCGTCGAGTTGGATGGCGATGAAATGACTAGAGTAATTTGGGAGTTTATTAAGAATAAATTGATATTACCGTATCTTGATTTGGGTATTGAATATTTCGATCTTGGTATGAAAAGTAGGGATGATACCTCAGATCAAATAACCATTGATTGTGCGAATGCAATAAAAAAGAATGGTGTGGGTATAAAGTGTGCAACAATTACACCTGACGAAGCGCGTGTAAAGGAATTTAATTTAAAAAAAATGTGGAGATCCCCAAATGGTACAATCAGAAATATCATTGGAGGAACTGTTTTTAGAGAACCGATTATTTGTAAAAATGTTCCAAGATTAGTACCTTCATGGACTGATCCCGTGATTATTGGAAGACATGCATTTGGAGATCAATATAGAGCAACCGATTTTAAAGTTCCTGGTAAAGGAAAACTTGAAATCAAATGGACATCTGAAGACGGTAAAGATACTAAAAATTATGAGGTATTCAATTTTCCAGGATCAGGGGTGGCTTTATCAATGTACAATTTAGATAAATCAATAGAAGATTTTGCTCGATCTTGCTTTAACTATGGATTAATTAAAAAGTGGCCAGTTTTCCTTTCAACAAAAAACACGATTTTAAAAACTTACGATGGAAGATTTAAAGACATATTTCAGAGTATTTTTGAAAAAGAATTTAAATCGACATTTGAAAAGAATAATTTAACCTATGAGCATAGGCTTATAGATGACATGGTTGCCTGCGCAATGAAGTGGAGTGGAAAATATATTTGGGCTTGTAAAAACTATGATGGTGACGTTCAATCAGATACTGTTGCTCAGGGATATGGTTCTCTTGGACTTATGACAAGTGTGCTGCTCGCACCAGATGGAAGAACAATGGAGGCAGAGGCTGCCCATGGAACTGTTACTAGACATTATCGAATGCATCAACAAGGAAAGGAAACTTCAACAAATCCTATAGCATCAATTTTTGCTTGGACTAGAGGACTTGCTCATAGAGGAAAATTAGATGCAAATGATGAGCTAATAAAATTTGCAAATACGTTAGAAAAGGTTTGTATTGATTGTGTTGAAACTGGATCAATGACTAAAGACTTAGCAATTTTAATAGATACAAATCAAAAATACCTTACTACAAATCAATTTCTTGATGCAATCGATGGAAATTTGAAAAAGAAGTTAAATTAAACTTTTAATCTTTTCAAAACTTTCTTCTATTTTATTTGAATGAACTCCACCAGCTTGAGCAAAATCAGATCTACCTCCACCACCTTTTCCACCAAGAATTTCTGAACCAGATTTTACAAATTTTATTGCATCATACTTTTTAGTTAAAGAGCCTGTAACTCCCACTGCTAAACCGATTTTGTCATCTTTAATTGCATATATAACAACAATACCTTCTTTAATATCTTTCTTACCTTGATCAACAAGTCTTCTTAATTCTTTAAAGGGTAAGTCATCTATTTTTTGAAATCTAATATTAATCTTTTTAATATTATCATCTTTAACAATATTTTTTTTCTTATCTGATAAAATACTCTTTACTGTTATTTCCTCTAATTGTTTTGTCAGCTCCTTAATTGTAATCTTTAGGTCATCTAATTTTTTTACTGGTTTTCCTCCAAGCTTGGTGATTTCATTCGTTAACGATTTGATAGTTTCTTCATTTTTTTGAGAAGACAAACTAGACATCTTATCTTTTGACTTTAGATATTCTTTTAGTTGTTTGTCTCTTAATGCTTCAACCCGTCTAACACCTGCTGCTATTGATGACTGGCTAACTACTTTAAATTTACCAACTTCACCAGTGTTTTTTACATGGGTTCCACCACAAAGTTCTGTTGAAAAATATTTGTTACCTTCTTCACCCATAAACACAACTCTAACTTCATCTCCATATTTTTCACCGAATAAAGCCATTGCACCTTGTTCAATTCCCTCTTCAGGAGTCATTAATCGTGTAACAACTTCCGTTTTTGAGTTTACAAACTTGTTAACATTTTCATCAATTTTTTTCATTTCTTCATCTGTGATTGGTTTCATATGACTAAAATCAAATCTTAATCTATCCGGCGCAACTAATGATCCTTTTTGCATTACATGTGTTCCTAAAGTTCTTCTAAGAGATTCATGTAATAAATGTGTTGCTGAGTGATAGGCTCTAATATTTTGACGTCTTTCTGTGTTTATTTTTAATTCAACATTATCTTTAAGTTTAATTGTTCCTTTTGAAACTTTACCAAAGTGAACAAATAAGTTTCCAATTTTTTTTTGAACATCGGTTACCTCAAATTCATTTTCACCTGAAGTTATAGTACCTTTGTCACCAACCTGACCACCTGACTCCCCATAAAAAGGAGTTTGATTTAAAATAATTTGTCCTTCTTCACCTTCTTTAAGTTGTTGAATTTCTTTATCATCTTTAATTATTGCATTAACACTTCCTTCAGCCTGATTAGTCTCATAACCTAAAAATTCAGTGGGACCAATTTTCTCTTTTAGATTAAACCAAATTTCACTGACTGAACTATCCCCTGAACCTTTCCAATTCTTTTTTGCTAGTTCCCTACTTTTTTTCATCATCTCATCAAATTTATTGTTATCTACTTGAAGAGATTTGTTCTTAAGAATATCTTCAGTTAAATCTAACGGAAATCCATAAGTATCATAAAGTTTAAATGCAACTTCACCTGGGAGAACCTTGTCTATTTTTGAGATTTCATCGTCTAAAATTTTCATACCTCTTTCTAATAAAACCAAAAATTTTTCTTCCTCCATTTTCAAGGTTTCTTTAATAAGCGACTCTGCTCTTTTTAATTCTGGATAATTTTTAGACATTTCATCTAAAAGAGTTTTAAAAATATTGTAAAAAATTGGTTCTTTAGATCCAAGTAAATGTGAGTGTCTCATTCCTCTTCTCATAATTCTTCTAAGTACATAGCCTCTTCCTTCATTAGATGGTAACACACCTTCAGCAAGTAGAAACGAACTTGCCCTTAAGTGATCAGCTATTACTCTAAAACTTGATAAATTATTTTCGTTTGGTTTAACTTTTACAGTTTCTGAAATTGAATTTATTAATTTTAAGAAATGATCTGTTTTATAATTGTCATGTGTACCTTGAAGAAGTGCTGCCATTCTCTCAAGACCCATACCTGTATCTACTGAAGGTTTGGGTAAATCTATTCTTTTATCTTTTGAAATCTGTTCATATTGCATGAAAACTAAGTTCCAAATCTCAATATATCTGTCGCCATCTTGGTCTTTGCTTCCGGGTAGCCCACCTTTTAAATGATCCCCGTGATCATAAAAAATTTCAGAACAAGGGCCACATGGACCTGTTTCACCCATTGACCAAAAGTTATCTGAGGTGGAAATTTTAATTATTTTATTTTCATTTAAGCCTGATATTTTTTTCCAAAGTTTAAATGCTTCTTCATCTTCATTAAAAACTGTGAAATAAAGTCTATTTTTATCTAATCCAAAATCTTTAGTTATTAAATTCCATGCAAGCTCTATTGCTCTTTCTTTAAAATAATCCCCAAACGAAAAGTTTCCAAGCATTTCAAAAAAGGTGTGGTGTCTTGGGGTATATCCAACATTTTCTAAATCATTATGTTTTCCGCCTGCTCTAACACATTTTTGTGAAGTAGTGGCTCTTTTATAATCTCTTTTCTCTAACCCTGTAAAAACATTTTTGAATTGAACCATTCCAGAATTTGCAAACATTAATGTTGGATCATTGTTAGGAACAAGATTGCTAGACTCAACTATTTTATGATCATTTTTCTCAAAATATTTGAGAAAAGTATTTCTTATTTCATTTAAGGTTTTTTGAGCCATATTTTTAAAATACAGCTTTTTTAAATGATGTCTATAATCTTAAGGGGAAAAAGGCGCCTGTTACAGCGCCTTTTCTTAACTAATAATGACTATTTAGCTAATTCTTTTTTGCAGGAGGAGACTCTTCTTTTTGGCTCGCTTCTATTTTTTCCTGATCAAGTGGGTTACCTTCAATTTTTTTAGTAATCACACCTGCTTTTTCTCTAATTGCCATCTCTATTTCAGCGGCAACTTTTGGATTTTGTTCTAAGTAAATTTTGGCATTTTCTCTTCCTTGACCAATTTTCTCACCTTTGTATGCATACCAAGCACCAGATTTTTCAACAATCTCTGCTTTTGCACCAAGGTCGATTAATTCACCTACTTTACTAATTCCTTTTCCATACATTAGATCAAACTCAACTACTTTAAATGGTGGAGATACTTTGTTTTTAACAACTTTAACTCTTGTAGAATTACCAATGATTGCATCTTTATCTTTTATCGCACCAATTCTTCTAATGTCCATTCTTACAGATGAGTAGAATTTTAATGCATTTCCACCTGATGTAGTTTCAGGACTTCCAAACATAACACCTATTTTCATTCTGATTTGGTTAATGAAAATCATCATTGTGTTTGTGTTTGATATTGAGCTAGTTAATTTTCTCAATGCCTGACTCATTAATCTTGATTGAAGACCTACGTGATGATCACCCATGTCCCCTTCAATTTCAGCTCTTGGTGTTAATGCTGCAACTGAGTCAATAACTATTACAGAAATAGAACCTGACTTAACAAGTGTATCTGCTATCTCGAGTGCTTGCTCACCAGCATCAGGTTGGGAAATTAATAATTCCTCTGTATTTACACCTAATTTTTTTGCATATACTGGGTCTAAAGCATGCTCTGCATCAACAAATGCGCATATTCCGCCAGATTTTTGAGCTTCAGCGACTACTTGAAGAGCAAGTGTTGTTTTTCCAGAAGACTCTGGACCATAAATTTCGACAATTCTTCCTTTCGGTAATCCACCAATACCTAAAGCTAAATCTAAGCTTAGAGAGCCTGTAGAAATAGACTCTATATCCATAGCTTTTTTCTGGCCAAGCTTCATTACAGAACCTTTTCCAAAGTTATCAGTAATTTGACTGATAGCTGCGTCTAAAGCTTTATTTTTTTCTTTATTTTCCAAGTCTTTATCTTTTGCGGTTTTCACCACTTTTAAGTTATTTTTTGTCATTTGATGCCTCTTTTTTATTAATTATTAACATACGAATCATACTTTTAAATGTACACATTTTGTTCTCATTGGCAAGGATTAAATAAAAAGCTCTAAATTACTTAATAATATTGAGATATTTTGCGTTTAAAAGACCTACTGATTTTAAAAGCTCTAACTGTGATAATAGAAGGTTTCTTTCTGAATTAGCTAGATTAATTCTAGCTGTTAAAAGAATTGTGTTTGATTGAATAACATCAAGGGTAGTTCTTCCAAGGCCAGTTTCATATTCAACTGTTATCCCTTCGTGAGCAATTTCTGCAGCTTTCACCTGTGCACGAACAGAGGACAATAAACTATCAGAAGATTGAAACTTAGACCAGGCACTAGCAACGTTTGTTTCATTAGTTCTAACAGCATTATCTAAAAGTAATTGTTTTCGATTTTGTAAATTCTTACTTCTTTCAAGAGATGCTGAATTTTTTCCCCCTTGAAATATTGGCCATGAAATTTCAGCACTTACTGTCTCTTGTTCTCTTTCATCATACGATGAGCTAAAATCATCTGACTTTGAAGACTTAGCTGAAATGGTTGCTGAAGGTGAAAATTCAGAAAGTGCAATTTTAACATCCTTTTCGGATTGATCATATTCTAGTTTAGCAATTGTAAGATCTGGGTTATTCCCTTTTGAAATTTGAATTGCATTTTGAAGGGATATTGGAATTTCAAATATTATGTTTACATCTTCACTCAAACTCTCAATATCATTTAGTGGACCTATAATCTTTTCATAAAGAAGTTTAGCGGTTACTAAATCATTTTGAGAGTTGATAAATTGTGCTTGTGCTCCGGCTAAAGATGACTCAGATTGAGCTAAGTCAGCCAAAGTTATTATTCCACTCTCCAGTCTATTTTGATCGGTTTCGACTTGTCTTTCTAACAAACCTAAGTTTTCTTTATTTATTTTAAATTTCTTATTTGCTAAGATAACTCCTGTAAATGCTTCAGCAGCACTTAATATAACTTCTTGTTCTTTCTTTAATAATTTTGCTTTTGCTAAATTTATTCCAATTTTACTTTTTTCAAGATCTGCCTTTCCACCTAAACCCTGAAAAACTTTTTGCTCTATCGTAACAGTTTGTGTTTCGGTATCTACATCAGTAATAGCAGCACTAGTTCCATCACGATCTGTTAATTTTTTGGTGGTTGCTTCACTTTTGGTTCCAGTTATTGTAACAGACGGAAAAAACTCACTTTTTGAAATTTTTAAATCCTCCTCAGAGACTGAAATATTTTTTCTTTCTGCATTCAATTCTGGGTTACTTAAATAAGCATCTTGCAATGCTTTATAAAAATCTGCTGCATACAAATTTTGTACCGAAAAAAATAAAATTAAAAATATTATTCTTAAAGAATTAAGCATGTTTAAACTTTACCTTTTTAATTTGATGGTTTTCATTTAGATCAATAACCGCTGAAGAATATTTTGGGGCATTCTTAAACATATTTTGAGTTATTCTTTGATAAGTCATCATAAAAGTTTCGACTTCTTTCTCATTCATTATCTTAGAGTTTTTTTTAGTTCCACTTTTCATTTTCAGTTTTTTTTCTTGTTTTAATCTCCATCTTTTTAACAATTTAAAATTTTTGGCTTTTAAATATAACAGACAATCTAGCTGGTTAAAGAGTTTTGAATATTTCGATTTAAGTTGATTATTAACATAACTTCTCCAAATTTTTTTTTTGTCTGCATTTTTTTCTAAAATATTCATTGGTCTATTTAAAGATTTTTTATTTTCAGGTTTAGCACCAATACACCAACCTTCCAAAATTAAAATATCCGGTTTCTTTTTTAACTTAAGCCAACTATTTTTTTTACACCTATCATCTATTGACTTATCAAATTTTGGAACACTAATTGATCTAAATGTATTTTTTTTAACTTTCCTAAAAAGATTAATCATTAATTGTATGTCATGAGTACCTGGAACCCCTCTTGTTAGCAATAGAGGATGTTTTTTTTTTGATAATAAAATTCTTTCTTTTCTAGTTTTATAAAAATCATCTATAGAAATTTTGAAAACTTGTAATTTGAAATACTTGATAAGTACTAATTTAAATAAAGTTGAAATTGTTGTTTTTCCAGTCCCCTGGCCTCCTGCAAGACCAACGAGTAAGGTTTTTTTATCTTTCCTTTTTTTATTAATCCAAAAACATAAAGGAATTATATGGGATTTTATCATTTGATCTTTGTTTTTAAACTTTTCTTTTTTTGTTTCTTGTGACTGTATATATTTTACACAATCTTTTCCTACTTTTTCGAAACACTCTCTATAATTTTGCATCTTATTTTTTTTGATCTAATGGGTGGTTTTCACCATTATTGACTGGAACATCTTTTAAAGCAAAAGTATCTATGTCGTCAATACATGCAAGGTTTATTCCATAAATTTTTGGATTAATTCTTGGTCTATTGTGAGTATGAATACCACATATAGAACAGAAATAGTGTCTGGCAACTTTTGTATAATATTGATAAAGTTTTAATATTTTTTCGCCTTTAATTAATTTGAAATCATTCTCTCCTACTACACCAATTATGTATCCTTTTCTTTTACATAAAGAACAATTGCATCTCATGAATTTTTCAATACCTGTTTCAGGTATCTTTACTTCAGCTTCAACTTCACCACAATGACATGTTAATTTTTTAATCATTTTTCAATTCTATCCATCTTATGATTTTTACCATTATTTACTCTTACGTTAAGTTCAAATAATTCTTTGGTTGATATATCTTCCAAACATCCAACGTTAACTCCATATGTATTTGGATCACTCCTTCTTAAATTATGGGTATTTATTCCGCAGACTGAACAAAAAAAGTGCTTTGCAGCTTTTGTATTGAATTGGTAACATTTAATTTTTTCTGCACCCTTTATTATTTCCAAATCTTCCTTATCCACTATTGTTGTTATAGAGCCTTTTCTTTTACAAATAGAGCAGTTACATCTGTAATAATCATTTGATTTTTCTTTTAATTTTATTTTTATTTCTATTGCTCCGCAGTGACACGTTAATTTTTTCATCTCTTTTTTACTCTATCCCTTGTAAAAGTTATCCACAACGTATCAAAATGTAGTTTCAGTGTTCTCGTTTTGATTCACTTTTGATTCAATTTCAGACTCAAAATACAACCTATTTGACTATATCGATTTATTAGGCTATTAATTGCAAAAGAACAAAATAAGAACACTTATGAAGCTAACTATACCCTATTATTTACACAAAGCTGGAGCAGGTTTTCCTTCGCCAGCTACCGACTACATTGAGGAAGACATAGATCTAAATGTTCACCTCATAAAAAATGTTCCTGCAACATTTATAATTAGGGTACAGGGAAAATCTATGGTCAACGCTGGAATTTATGACGGAGATCTATTAGTTGTAGACAAAAGTCTAAAGCCTAAAAACTTTTCTACTGTTATAGCAAATGTTCACGACGAACTCGTTGTTAAAAATTTTGTTAAAGAAAAAGATAGGCAATTTTTAACCTCAGGATCTAAAAAATTTGAGGATAGAATTTTAATAAATGAAGAAGCAGATATTTTTGTTTGGGGGGTCGTAACTTATGTCATCCACTCTGTATACTAAAAAAATTGCATTGATAGATTGCAATTCTTTCTATGTTTCTTGTGAAAGATTATTCAATCCAAAAATAAGAAAGTTACCTGTGGTAGTTCTTTCTAATAATGATGGATGTATAATATCGAGATCTAACGAGGCTAAAGCCTTAGGAATTAAAATGGGAGAGCCTTATTTTAAAGCACGAAATATTATCATAAAAAATAATGTTCAAGTATTTTCGTCAAACTATTCTCTATATGGGGACATATCACGAAGAGTAATGCGAACACTAAAAAGATTTAACTCAAAAATAGAAGTTTATTCTATTGATGAAGCCTTTCTAGATTTATCTAATTTTTCAGACAAAGATGTAAAGGATGTTGGTAAAGAAATTAGAAATACTGTTTTACAATGGACTGGTATACCAACTAGTATCGGAATAGCTGAAACTAAAACTTTAAGCAAAGTTGCAAATCACATAGCGAAAAAACAGAAGTCAGGTGTTGTAAGTTTGGTCAATATTAGGGACTTAGACCCAATATTAGAAAAAGTTGAAGTAAGAGATATATGGGGAGTTGGAAAACAACTCTCAAAGTTTTATATCAAAAACGGGATTTATAATGCAAAACAATTAAAAAATGCCTCGAACACTTGGATTAAAAAAACTAAAAATGTTCTTAGTTCAAGAACTGCTATGGAGCTTAGAGGTGTTCCTTGTATCGAAATTGAAACTAAACAAGCAAAAAGAAAAAGTTGTTGTGTATCAAGATCGTTTGGAAAGAAAGTAGAAAAACTTAGAGAACTAAAAGAGTCTGTAACGAGCTACTGTTTGAATGCAGCAGAAAAAATTAGATCTGAGTCATTAGTATGCAAATCTGTTACGATTTTTATAAGAACAAGTCCTTTTCAAAATAAAGGTATATTTTATTCAAATTCAAAGACAATCGACTTTCCTATTGCAACAAATAATAGTATCGAAATAGTTAAAAATGCTCTTACAGGTCTTGATCTAATATACAAAGATGGATTTAAGTATCAAAAAGCTGGTATAATTTTGTCAGGCTTGTCTGACTCTGAAAAGGGAAATAGTTTATTTAAGTCTACAAAAGACGAGAAGATAAAAAATTTAATGCAATCTATTGATAATACTAACTATAGATATGGAAGATCAACAATTAGCTTAGCAAGTGCAGGAATAAATAAAAAATGGAGTATGAGAAGACAATATTCCTCAAAAATTGATACAGCAGATTTTTATTGTTTACCTAAAATAGTAGCAAACTAGTGCGGACGCACATCCGCAATGTTTGAGAGTGATGCATCGAATTCTTTGATATTTTCTCTATTAGATAAATTGAAAATGATAAATAAAAACAAGATAAGAAGAAAAAGAGGAAAGATAGTGATTAAGGAAATATTTTTATTTATGATGGCAAAATAAATTACAAAAAACAAAATTGATCTTATAATAACATTAAACTTAAAAACAGAAATGATAGATAAACTGTGTTTAACCAGATTTATAAAACTCATTTTAGATGGCCCAAAATAACGTTTGCCTCTGATTGATTTAATCGATCCAAAACTTTTTTCAGTTTTAACAAGAGATCCAGAAAAACTATTCCAGGATGATTTTTCAATAATAAACTTTTTAACAACTGATTTGGGTAAACAAGTGAAATTTCCAAATTTAATACTTTTTCCTGTAAAGAAATATGTCAAAAATTTATGGACTACATAAAAAAAGGTAAAAATTGATCCTTCGGATCTTTTAATTCTTTCACCAACTATTGCTTTTTCAACATAATAATCTGTGCTTTCAATAAATTTACTAATTTCGTCTGGTCTGTCCTCCCCGTCGCCATCCATTGGAATTGCATAATCAAAATCCTCTTTTTCATAAATATATTTTAAACCGGTCGCAATAGATCTTGCGTGTCCAACATTTTTTAATAAATTGATTACTTCAACTTTGATTTCCTCTGTGGAGAATCTTTTATCATCATATTTTTCTGTCGATCCATCATTAATTACAAAAATTGAGAACTTGCAGTTAATGTTTTTTACCTTCAAGTTTATATCTTCAATAAGTTTTTCAAGAGACTGCCAATCGTTATAAATTGGAATTAAGATTATTATTTTTTTCATCTGTAACCTACACAAACTTTTTTAGTACAAATGTAAACATTTAGTAAATCAACATTCTTTTGATTTATTTCTCCAAGCCATACTGGTCTTCCTTCCATATGGTAAGATATATTACCTGCATACCATTCATCTCCTAAAACTACATTAATTGATTCTGTGAAATCTTTTTGCCAAATTTGAAGAACTTTATTGGCTTCAAACTTGCCTTTATAATCAGTTCTTTTATTTTCACTAATGAGCGAGACCAGACCATATGTAATAGGAGATAATAAAAACAAAATTAAAAATGGTTTGAAAAATTCTTTAAACGTTTGTTCGTCATCTTTAATATCAAACATGCTTAAAATAAGGACACCAAAAAAAAGATAAAAAGGTGTCATCCACATCGTTCTTATTTTTGAGCCAGTGACTACTGAAGTCACAAATATTAAAATAATAGGTAAAAAATTTATTAATAAAATAAAATATTTTTTTTTATCATTAATATCAAATCTTAATTTTATTTTTTTTATTATAAAATAACAAAGAATAAAAAAGGGAATTAATATTCCAATTTGTTTTATCAAAAATAAAATTGGAAACTTTAAATGATTTAAAAAACTATAATCTACCATTCCAGCTCTATTAAAAGCATATTTAATTGTTACAAAATCATTTTGAAAAAGCCAAATTAAATGTGGAACTAGTAAAACAAAAAATATTTCAATTGGTAAATAATGTTTAAAATCTATTTTTCTAGTTTTTGTTATAAAAAATTCATAGGCAAAAATAATTACTACCGATAAAAATAAGTAAGAAAATAAGTACTTTGTTAAAAAACCAATTGCAGCAGTAACACCTAATAAAATTAGTATTACGGTATTTGTATCTTTTTTTATGTATAATTTCCATGAAAAGTAAACCGTAAGAGCCCAAAAAGGTAATTGGCAAACGTTTACGTTAAATTCAGGTGTAGTAAAATTATAAAAGTATATTCCCTCAAGAATTAAAACAGAAAAAAAACTTAAAGTCTTATTTTGAAAAAATTCATTTGAAAATATCCATACTATATAAAAGGCTGATACTACAAAAATTTGACTTAAAAAATAATACGCGATGTCATTACTTCCAAAAAAGAAATAAAAAAATTCAACAAAGAAAGCACTCACTGGAGGATGCTTGTTATATCCCCAATCTAAATTACTGCCCCAGGCTAATGCTTCTATCGTATCCAATGGTAAATTATTATTTGTTATAGAAGGAATCAAAGTCCAAACAAATAAGTGTGCGATTAAAAAAAGATAGAATAAATTACTTATATTCTTTTTTTTAAACATATATCTATATATTTATACAATTAATGGTTTCTTGACACTATTTTATTGCTGAATATACTGCGGTCGCTTTAGAAATTAAAATGGTTAAAATTTCAAAAAACTACGTCCCAAAAGAATCGGAAAAATATATGTGTGAAAAACATAAGCTGTTTTTTAAAAATAAACTATCAGAGTGGAAAAAAGACCTTATAAGATCAAACAACGAAGCTCTGTATAATAGCTCAATGGATGACAATAGCACATCAGCAGACATCGTGGATCAGGCAAGTTCATACACGGACAAAAATGTTGAGATGAGAGCTATAAATAGACAGATAAAACTTATATCTAAAATCGATGCGGCGCTGAGAAGAATCAAAGATGGGACCTATGGTTTTTGTGAAGATACAGGTGAACCAATCGGTATAAAGAGATTAATTGCTCGTCCTGTAGCAACATTAAGTATTTCTGCTCAAGAAAAACATGAAAAAGAGGAAAAAGTTTATGCAAGTGACGTTTAGGGAGAGGGTATTTTTTCTCCTTTATTCATAAAATCATAACCTTTGATAACCGCTGCTCGACGTGCGATATCGTTATACCATCTCGTCAAATTTTTATAGTTCTTTAAACCAATATCATGCCAGTCATGTCTAGCAATCCATGGCCATGTAGCTATGTCAGCAATTGAGTACTCTTCACCTGCTAAAAATTTTGATTCCGATAATCTTAGATCTAAATCGTTATAAATTGCTTTTGAAATTTTAAAATATCTATCTTCCCCAAATTCACTTTTTCCTGGATTATAATGATGAAACTGGTGATGTTGACCCAACATTGGTCCAACATAACCCATCTGGGCCATTAACCATTGATTAATTTGGTCTCTATTTTTTTCCTCATAAAACTTATCACTTTTATTAGCTAGGTAGATCAAAATTGCACCAGACTCGAAAATTGTTTTACCATTCTCATGATCTTTGATTACAGGAATTTTATTAAATGGACTTATTTTTTTAAATTCAGAGTTAAATTGTTCGTTTTTGAACAAATTTACTTTTGTTACTTTGTATTCATATTGTATTTCCTCAAGCATAATTGAGATCTTTTTTCCATTAGGCGTATCGGCTGTAAAAAGCTCAATCAACTTTGACACCAAGTCTATTTTTTATAGTTTTTGAGGATGTCGTAAATTCAAAACGATATTTCTCATTGGGCCTAGCCAATTTAAAGCATGCCCTTGCCGCTAAAGCCCCTTCGTGGAAACCTGACAAAATTAATTTTAACTTACCGGGATAATTGCAAATATCACCAACAGCATAGATACCTTTTTGATTTGTCTCAAATTTTTCAGTATCAACCTCGACTGTTTTTTTATCAATATTAAGCCCCCAATTTGCAATTGGCCCTAATTGCATAATAAGCCCAAAGAAACCTAGCACATAATCTGTTTTCAAATTTTCAATTTTCTTATCATCATCTTCGATATCTATACTTTCAATTTTATTTGAACCATTAATCTTTTTTAATTGAAACTTAGTAAAAAGATTTATTTTTTTTGATTTTGTAAGCTCATGTACTTTATCGACAGTTGCCTGAGCGCCTCTAAATTCATCCCTTCTATGTATCAGATTAACATTACAATTATTTGATAATTCAATAGCCCAATCTAAAGCGCTGTCCCCACCACCAAAAATCGAAACAGTTTTACCTTTAAAAATATTTTTATCTTTTATTGAATATAAAATTGATTTATTTTCAAATTTCTCGTGTCCCTCAACTGAAAACTTTCTTGGTTCAAATGATCCAACTCCACCAGCAATTATGACATTTGGAGTAGTAAACAAGGTTCCTTTACTTGTTTTAACAATCCATTTGTCACCATCTTTTTTTACTTCATCAACTCTTTCAGATAAATGAAATTTAATATCAAATGGTTTTAGTTGATTAATTAAATTATTAGTAAGCTCTTCGCCTGTGCATTCTGGAACTGCAGGGATATCATAAATTGGTTTGTCAGGATAAAGTTCTATGCATTGTCCACCTATTTTATCTAAATTATCAACGATCTCACAATCTAAACCAATTAATTTTAATTGATGTGCAGTAAAAAGACCGGTAGGTCCAGCTCCTATAATCAATGCATCTGTTTTAATCATTAGGTTTGTTTGTATGGCATGTCTACTATCAAACCATCTAAATCATCTGAAACAATTATTTGGCAGCTCAGTCTGCTATTTTTTTTTGGTTCGTAAGCTTGATCTAACATATCATCTTCTCCTTCGTTTTTTTTATTTATCTTATCAAACCAATCTTCTTTGACATAAACATGGCAAGTTGCACAAGCCATGCTTCCCCCGCAATCAGCATCAATACCTGGTATATTATTTTGAACAGCACCTTCCATAACTGTTAATCCGTTTTGAACTTCTACTGTATGGTTTGTTCCATTATGTTCTATATAAGTAATTTTTGCCATTAGAAAAATATAAGCACAAAAAAAAATAGGGCAAGTGGTTAAACTCGCCCTATTTTAAAATTAAGATAATTTTAATTATCTAGCTCTCGCTGGTGTACTTGAAACCGCAGCTGCCCAAATAACTAGACCGAAAGCGATCTTGTTAATAAAGTCAGCAAGGTTGTAAATGATGTTCAATGAAGCTGCATCAATTCCACCTGTTAGGTAACCAAAAATGTAACCTAATGGGTAAATTGCCCAACCGATTGTTACGATCATTCTCATTGCACCGAAAGCTGTAACAAGTGCTTTGTTACCACTCTTAGATGCTGCTTTACCAGCTTCACCTGAGAATACTTCATACAAGATGTAGATCCATCCAGCCATACCGATTACGAAACCAAGTGTAGCGTTGATGTAACCTGCTTCTCCTAAGTATCCACCTACTAGCATTACTACTGATCCGATTAGTAATCTCCAGAAAATTCCTGAAGGTACTTTTCTTATCGCTGCTAATATTAGATAAAACTCAATCATTTGTAACGGTACTGTAATTAACCAGTCAATGTATCTGTACACTGTTGGTGAGTCACCTGTAATGATCCATACTTCTCTCATGTACATGTAGTGAACAAATGCAACACCTGTTACTAGACCTGCAACTGTTATAGACGTTTTCCAACCACCAGCTACTGAACCTCTTTCCATAAAGAAAAAGACAGTTGCTGCAGCCATTCCCATAGAAATTAACCAAAATGATATTCCTACAAGGTCATCCGTAGCTAACAGAACAGTGTCTGCTGCGTTTGCAACACTAGCAAAGCCCACTAGAGCTATTGCTGCTAATGCAAACAGTTTTAGTTTATTCATAAAAAACTCCCTCTTTAGTTAGTTTTTTGTTAGTTTAAATTTAAACTACGACCTAAACTTGATTTAGATCAAAGTTGGGTCCTAATACCAAATATAAAGGGTTATTAGAAGTGTTATTTAGGACTAATTTAGGTTGATTTTATTAGCTTTTTGAAATTAAATGCAACTAACACGTAGAAAAAGCCATAAATAACAGGATTTTGAGTCATTAAATATGAGCAAGAAATTTGAGCAAATTTACAATAAATCTTTAACTAAACCGGAAGAATTCTGGAGGGAAATATCAGAGGATATATTCTGGTTTAAGAAACCAACTAAGATTTTAAACAAAACCAATCCGCCATTCTACAAATGGTTCGAAGACGGAACCACAAACACTTGCTATAATGCTCTAGATTTCCATATTGATAACGGTTTAGGAGAAAAAACCGCACTAATTTACGATAGCCCAATTACAGGTAACAAAGCAAAGTTTTCCTATAATGAATTAAGGTCAAAAGTTTCAAAATTTGCAGGTGCTTTAAAAAATCAGGGTCTTCAAAAGGGTGATAGAGCTATCATTTATATGCCAATGGTGCCTGAGGCTGTTGTTGCTATGTTAGCATGTGGAAGAATTGGTGTGATACATTCAGTGGTATTCGGTGGATTTGCGTCCAATGAACTTGCGAGTCGTATCGACGACAGCAAAGCTAAAATATTAATCACTTCATCATGCGGTTTTGAGCCTGGAAGAACAGTAGAGTATAGACCACTTGTAGATGGAGCTTTAAAACTTGCAAAACACAAAATTGAAAAAGTTATCTTCTTTCAAAGAAAAGGTCATGAAGTTAAATTAAATGCTCCAAAAGAAATAAGCTGGGATGAGGCTTTATCAAATGCAAAGGAGACAGATTGTGTAGAGATGAAATCAAATGAATATGCTTATATTCTCTATACATCTGGTACTACCGGTGTACCAAAAGGAATAGTAAGAGATATTGGGGGCCACATAGTAGCTTTAAAATGGACTATGAAAAATATTTATAATGTAGATGAAGGTGATGTTTGGTGGTCTGCTAGTGATATTGGTTGGATTGTAGGTCATTCTTATATTGTTTATGCTCCTTTATTTAAAGGTTGCACAACTGTTTTGTTTGAAGGTAAGCCAGTTGGAACTCCAGATGCCGGAGCTTTTTGGAAAATGATTTCAGACTATAAAATTAAATCTTTATTTACAGCACCGACTGCTTTCAGGGCAATTAAAAAAGAAGACCCAGAAGGAAAATTTTTTTCAAAATATGATTTAAGCTCTTTTAAGTCATTGTTTTTAGCTGGAGAGCGTGCAGATCCTGATACAATCAAATGGGCCGAAAATTTACTCCAAGTACCTGTAATCGATCATTGGTGGCAGACAGAAACAAGCTGGGCAATTAGTTCAAATTGCACTGGAATTGAAATGATGGAAACAAAATATGGTTCAGCATGTAAAGCTGTACCCGGTTATGATGTAAAGATAATAAAACCAGATCAAACTTTAGCAAGCTCAAATGAAATGGGAGACATTGTCGTAAAACTACCCTTGCCTCCAGGAACATTTCCAACTCTTTGGAATGCAGATAAAAGATATAAAGAAAATTATATGTCAAATTACGAGGGTTATTATCAAACCTATGATGCAGGTCATATTGATGAAGATGGTTATATTTGGATTATGTCTAGGACTGATGATATTATTAATGTGGCTGGTCACAGACTATCCACTGGTGCAATTGAAGAAGTATTATCAGAACACCAGTCAGTTGCTGAATGTGCAGTACTTGGAATAGCAGATAAGTTAAAAGGTCAATTACCAATCGGCCTTATTGTATTAAAAACAGGTGTAGATAAAGATAACGAAACGATTTCCAAAGAATGTATTCAAATGGTTAGAGATAAAATTGGTCCAGTTGCTGCATTTAAAGTTGCGATAGTGATAAAAAGACTACCAAAAACAAGATCGGGAAAAATCTTAAGAGGAACGATCAGAAAAATTGCTGATAATGTGGAATACAAAATGCCTCCTACAATCGATGATCCCGCAATTTTAGATGAGATTAAAGAGGATCTTATAAAGAATAACATTTTAAAAATTGCTTAAAACTTATTTAATTTTAGTTGTTGCAATATTTTGTGAAGTAGCAGGCACTATGCTTCTTCCAGTTTCACAAAGTTTTACGAAAATTATTCCAACTTTTTTCCTTGCGTTATTTTATATTAGTGCTCTG
Organism: uncultured Pelagibacteraceae bacterium; assembly: GCA_902514805.1. Taxonomy (GTDB): domain Bacteria; phylum Pseudomonadota; class Alphaproteobacteria; order Pelagibacterales; family Pelagibacteraceae; genus Pelagibacter. The sequence goes on from CABXSF010000002.1 coordinate 56,813, forward strand.
TATTTACTCACATTTGTGGTTACTAAACTTCCGATAGCTATTGTTTATGGTACTTGGAGTGGGCTAGGTATATTTACTGTGGCAATTTTAGGCTATATTCTTTTTAATCAAACATTAAGTTGGCAGTCTATAATAGGACTATTCTTAATTGTGATAGGTGTAGTATTAATTAATTCTTTTTAATTATTTTAAATCAAAGAATTAATTACCTTTAGGTAATTTTTAAGATTTGTTTTGGAGTCAAATCTTTTTAAATTTTGATATCCAATTTTAATTTTTTTTGATAATAGTTTCTTATTTTGTGAATAATCTAAAATAAGGTTTGATAATCTTTTATAGTCTCCAACATTAAATAAAAATCCCGCTTTTCCATTCAAAAGAATTTCCCTTGGTCCAGTTGGACAGTTAGAAGAAATAATGAATTTTTTTAAAACTTGAGACTCCAGTAAAACATTTGGCAAACCCTCATATAATGAGGTTAATACAAAAATATCAGACGAATTTATCAAATTAAAAGGATTGTTTTGAAAATCAATCATTTGAACCAGATTTGATAATTCGTTTTTATGAATATATTTTAACAAATTCTCTTTTTCTACACCTCTTCCTACTATCAATAGATTCAGACTAATCTTATCTTTAATTCTATTGACTGCTTTGAGAAGGGTTAATTGATCCTTTTGGTCGGTAAGTCTACCTACATTAATTAAGTTCAGTTTTTTTTTATCAAACTTAATTATATTTTTAACTTTTGATTTTGTAATTATTTCATTTTTATTTAGTGGATTATAAATACATTTAGCTTCAATATTAAATTTCTTCTTAAATTTTTTCTTAAAATCTAGACTATTTACAATAATTTCATCTGCACTACCAAGAACATATTTAAAAATAAGATTTTTAAATTTATTTTTTGACCAACCATCAGGAGCAGAATTAGATCTGACGATGATTTTAATTCTTAATAGCTTACATAACAAAGTACAATAAACATTTCCTTGAAAACAAAAAACCAAAATATTTCTATCTTTTAAAATTTCGATAAAAAGTAAAAACAAACCTAAAAAAAATTTTTTTCTCCGTCCTATGGAGTTCCAAAAATTTGCTTTTAGTGATATAAACTTGATCTTTTTGCTGAATCTGTTTTTAAATTTGTTTGAAATTGTAATAATTGAAATATTGTCTATTTTGCCTTTTAAGAAATTAGATATTATGAATAAGTTCTTTTCTACTCCCCCACCTTCAATTGAAGGTGAAAAAATAATTAGTTTTTTTTGCTTCATTATTCTATATATTTTTCATTTATATAAACCTAATTTAATAAAAAAACAAAAACTTATGCGATCTAATTTGTTAATAACTGTTGGATTAGGCTATAATTTAAAAAAAAATTTAGAAACGAATATAAAATGGTTCAAAAAAATATATTAGTAAGTATTTTGATAAATAATTACAACAACCAAAAATTTTTAAAAAAAAGTATTTTAAGTTGCTTAAACCAGACATATAAAAATTTAGAAATTATAATATTCGACGATAATTCAACTGATAACTCTCTTAAAATTTTAAAAAAAATAAAAAATTCAAAATTAAAGAAAATATTTAGTTTTAAGAAGAAACAGACGCCCTCAATTTCTTTAAATCAGTTTAATGCAATTAAAAAATCTTTTTTAAAGTCTAGAGGAGAGATCATTTTTTTGTTAGACAGCGATGATTATTTTCTCAAAAATAAAGTCAAATTTATTGTTGATTTATTTAAACAAGAAAAAAATCTCAATTTTGTTCAGGATAATCCGATATATTTTTATCCAAGTAAAAATTTACAAATTAAAAAAAAGCCAAGAAAAAAATATTTTCCAATGCATACTTGGCCATACATTAATCCTACAAGCACTATGGTTTTTAAAAGAAATTTTTTAAAGAAATTATTGAAAGATATTTCGTTTTCAGACAAAAGTTTTGAGAGGATTTCTTTTGATGCAAGAGCTTTTATCTATGTATATTTTTTTGAAAAAAATTATTTATGCTTAAATAAATCATTGACTGTATACACCCAAAATATTCATGGATATACAATTAAAGGTTATGAGAAAAGGAATTTTAATTGGTGGGAAAGAAGATTTGAACAACATACTTACGTGAAAAATTTATTCAAAAAAAAGAAAAAATTTCACTTTAAGTTTATTGATTATTATTTAACTAATCTAATTAGAATTTTATTATAAAATAATTAGATGAATTCTAGAGGTTTTCCTTCAGCTTCACCAAATATTTTGCCATTTTGCATTTTAATTTTTCCATTGACGATTGTAGCTTCCGGTGTTCCTTTAAACTCAACCCCATTAAAAGGTGACCAGCCGCATTTACTCTGAATATTTTCATTTTTTATTAAAATCTTTTTATTCATATCAACAATTGTAAAATCAGCATCATAATTTTCTTTTATAAATCCTTTGTTTTTAATTCCAAAAATTCGAACAGGATTTTCACAGACAAGATTAATTAGTTGTTGCAGGGACAGCTTGCCCTCATTAACATGATTAAGCATAACAGGAATAATAGTTTGAACACCTGGCATACCTGATGGTGAATTAGGGTAATCCTTCTCTTTATTAACTTTTAAATGAGGCGCATGATCTGAACCAATTGTATCATTATAATTATTTCTTACAGCATACCATAAACGATCATAATGCGACTTATCTCTTATAGGTGGATTCATTTGAGCGTAAGTTCCAAGTTTGTTATAACAATCTGGAGAATAAATCGTTAGATGCTGAGGTGTAATTTCAAAAGTAATCAGACCTTTATTTTGAGAGAGGAAATCTACTTCTTCTTTTGTAGTTATATGAAGTATATGGGCTTTTTTATTAAATCTTTTTGCGATTTTAACAATTCTTCTAGTTGAAGACATTGCAACTTCCTCGTTCCGCCATATTGGATGACTGGCCACATTGCCTTCCTTAATTAGTTTTTTTCTTACCTTTAAGATTTCTTCATCTTCAGAGTGAACTGCTACAACTTTTGAAGCATGTTCAAAAACTTTTTCTATATCTTTTTCTTTATCAACTAATAAATTGCCTGTAGAAGAACCTGCAAAAAGTTTAATGCCACAACACCCCTTCAAGTCTTTTAATTTTTCTAGTGTTGAATAATTCTCAGCTGTTGCACCAAAATAAAATGCATGATTACAAAACATTCCTTTTCCTAATTGAATTTTCTTATCGAACTCTTCAAAATTTGTTGTAGGTGGGTTTGTGTTTGGCATCTCAAAAACAGACGTTATTCCTCCCATCACTGCTGCTTTACTACCAGAATTTAAATCTTCGGCATCAGTTGATCCTGGTTCCCTAAAATGAACTTGGGTGTCGATACAACCGGGTAGAACAGTCAATCCCTTTGCATCAAATATTTCTTTGGATTTATCTTTCAGGTCGCCAATCTGAATAATCTTGTTATTAAGTATTCCAATATCTTTTTTTTCTAGATTACCGTTTATATAACATTCACCGTCTTTAATTATTAGATCTAACATTGTTTTAAAAGTAGATATATTATATTTATATATTAATCAATTATGAATACAGAAAAAGTTTATATTTTAGAAGATAGAGGTATTTTGTATATTAATGGGGTAGACACTGAAAAATTTTTACAAAATCTTGTCTCAAATGACATTGAAAAAGTTAACGAAAGTAAAAGTTGTTTTGCCTCTCTGCTATCACCTCAAGGAAAATTTTTATTTGATTTTATAGTAGTCAAGCACAAAGACGGCTACTTCTTAGATTGCGAAAAAAGAACAGCTGATCAGCTATATAAAAAATTAAATATGTATAAACTCAAATCAAAAGTAGAGATTTTAAATCTTAGCAATGAATTTGTGGTAGCTGCTTTTAATTACGATAAGTTTCTGTCAATAGAGGGTGCAAGAGATGAGTTGGGATATACATTTAAATACAATGAAGACCATATTTTTCTTGATCCAAGAAATAAAAAGTTGGGAGGTAGAATTATTGCTAATCTTGAAAAATTGTATATGTCCTTAAAAAAAATGAATCTCAAGTCTTCTAACATTGATGAATATTACAAATTGAGTTTTGAACTAGGTATACCTCAAAGTAACATGGATCAGCTGCAAGAGAAATTATTTGGAATAGAGTGTAATTTTGTGGAACTTAATGGAATTGACTTTAAGAAAGGTTGTTATGTCGGCCAAGAAAATACTTCACGTATTAAAAATAAAGATAAATTGAATAAAAGATTATTACCGCTTAAAGTAAAAAAAGGTTCAATAAATAATAACGATCCGATTACATCTAATAATGTAGAAATTGGTAAGGTTTTAATAGCAAATAAGTTTAGTTTTGCCCTTATCAAGTTTAAAGATAAAGAATTTGAATATAATAAAGAATTTCAGTGTGGAGAGGCGAATATTGAAATTTTAAAACCTAAATGGCGAAATGATTGAAAAGTAAGTGATCCTTTAAATCTAATAATAGGTGTATTCTCTCAATGCTTTGGTGCGGCCAGAGAGATTTGAACTCTCATGGACTAAGTCCACACGGCCCTCAACCGTGCCTGTCTACCAATTTCAGCATGGCCGCTTGATGCGTCACATTAATTGAATGACAACTATCTTTCAAGTTGATACATTTGACGTATGGAATTTACAGCTGAAATAAAAAAAGCAACACAGCCAATTTACCAAAAAATTTCTAAGACTATCCCTGAAATTGAGTGGTCTACTCACGCTCCTTATATTTATGAAATAAACAAACTTAAAAAAGAAAAAAATGCAGTAATCCTAGCACATAATTATCAAACACCAGAAATATATCATGGGATATCTGATTTTTCAGCAGATTCGCTGGCACTCGCTGTTGAAGCGGCAAAAACAAAAGCTGATATAATTGTGATGTGCGGAGTACATTTTATGGCTGAGACAGCAAAACTTATGAGCCCTAACAAAAAAGTATTGTTGCCAGATATGAGAGCAGGTTGTTCTTTATCATCATCAATAACAGGTGAAGATGTAAGAAAATTAAAAAAACAAAATCCAGGTGTTCCAGTTATTTCATACGTAAACACTTCAGCCGACGTAAAGGCAGAGACTGATGTTTGTTGTACTTCTGCAAACGCTGTAAAAATTGTTAATTCGCTTGGTGTCAAAAAAGTAATTTTCTTACCAGATGATTATCTTGCTAAATATGTGGCTTCACAAACAGATGTTGAAATTATATCATGGAAAGGAACTTGTGAAGTACATGAAAAGTTTAACGATGCAGAGATAAATGAAATAAGAAAAGATAATCCTGGAATAAAAGTTATTGCTCATCCTGAATGTCCACCAGATGTGATAAATGCAAGTGATTTTACAGGATCAACAAGTGGTATGATAAAATATGTAAAAGACAATCAACCAGAAAAAGTCATGATGGTAACAGAGTGTTCAATGAGCGACAATGTCCAAGTAGATAATCCAAATGTAAAGTTTATAAGACCATGCAACTTATGTCCCCACATGAAAAGAATTACACTTCCTAAAATTTTAGATTGTTTAAAAAATGAGACAAATGAAATTTTAATGTCAGATGAAACAATTGAGAAAGCTAGAAAGTCTGTAGAGAGAATGGCTGAAATAGGCAGATAATATCTGTGTCCAAGATAATTTTAAGTAAAAATTTCATAAATAATTCTGTTAAGCTTGCATTAAATGAGGATTTATATCCCAGTGGAGATATCACATCAAATCTTATAAAGAAAAGTAGTATCAAGACATTTAAAATAATCGCAAATCAAAATGGGATAATTGGTGGAATAGAATTTGCTAAAAGCACATTCAAAGTCTTCGATAAAAAGATCCAATTTCATGTTAAAAAAAAAGATGGTTCTCAAATTAAAAACGGCCAGATAGTTGCTATAATCAAAGGTGATGCAAAAAATATTTTAATTTGTGAAAGAGTGGCACTCAATTTTCTTTCTCATATATCTGGTATAGCTAGTTACACTAATAAATTTGTTAAACTTGCTAAAGGCAAAAGTAAGGTTTGCTGTACTCGTAAAACAATTCCAAACTTAAGAGTAATACAAAAGTATGCAGTTAAATTGGGTGGTGGTACTAATCATAGATTCAATCTTAGTGATGAGTTTTTAATAAAAGATAATCATGTTGCGAGTTCAGACCTAAAACTTTTGATTCAAATTGCAATTAAAAATAAAAAAGGAAAAAAAATTACAGTAGAAGTCGATAATTTAAAACAGCTTAAATTAATTTTGGGGTTAAAATTTAACACAATTCTTTTTGATAATATGAATATAAAGAGTCTTAAAGAGGGTGTAAAACTTGCAAAAAAAAATTATGAAACTGAGGCATCTGGAAATATAACTCTTAAAAATATTAAGTCTGTTTCAAGAACAGGTGTTGATAGAATTTCAGTTGGTAGTATCACCCACAGCGCTCCAGCTATGGATTTCAAACTGGAAATTTGAATTTTTTATTTTTTAAGTTCAGCTTGAGCAGCGGCTAGACGTGCAACGGGAACTCTATAAGGTGAACAAGAGACATAATTCAATCCTGTTTTTGAACAAAAATTTATACTTTTAGGATCTCCACCGTGTTCTCCGCAAATTCCAAGTTTAATTTTTTTATTTTGTTTTCTACCTTTTAACGTGGCAATTTCGATTAAATCTCCCACACCTTCGTCTATTGAAACGAAAGGATCAATATCAAATATCTTATTTTCAATATAATCATTTAAAAATTTTCCACTATCATCTCTGCTAATGCCAAAGGTTGTTTGGGTTAAATCATTAGTACCAAAACTAAAAAATTCCGCATGTTTAGCAATATCCTTTGCTTTAATAGCTGCTCTTGGAAGTTCAATCATGGTTCCTACCAAGAAACTTATTTTAGTATTATTTTCATCTTGAACTTTTTTAGCAACTCTAATTACTAGATCTTTCATTATTTTTATTTCTGCCTCTGTTGATACAAGAGGTATCATAATTTCTGGCATTGTAGATTTGAGTTTCTTCTTTTTACATTCAACTAAAGCTTCAAAAATTGCTCTACATTGCATTTCGTAAATTTCAGGAAAAGAAATGCCCAATCTACATCCTCTGTGTCCCAGCATTGGATTATGTTCATGCAATTCCTCTGTTCTTGACTTTATTTCTTTAGCGTTTAAACCAGTTACTGAACTTAGGTCGCCAATTTCTTTATCATTTTTGGGTAAAAATTCGTGTAAAGGTGGATCAAGTAATCTAACTGTTACTGGAAGACCACTCATTATTTCAAAAATTTGAATAAAGTCATTTTTTTGATGCGGTAATAATTTTGCCAAAGCCTTATTTCTATCTTCTACAGTTTTTGATAAAATCATTTCTCTTACAGACAAAATTCTATCTTCGTCAAAAAACATATGTTCAGTTCTACAAAGACCAATCCCCTCAGCTCCAAATTCTCTTGCTGTTTTGGTATCAAGAGGGGTCTCAGAGTTTGTTCTTACTTTTAATTTTCTGTAACTATCAGCCCAACTCATTAATTTTGAAAAATCACCTGAGATCTCTGGCTTTAAAGTTGGGACTTTATCTAAGATTATCCTACCTGTAGATCCGTCAATTGTAATTACATCTCCCTCTTTTACTTCTATATTTGACGAAGTTCTAAATATTTTTTGTTCGTAATTAATATCAATTTCACTTGAACCAGATACACATGGTCTTCCCATACCTCTTGCAACAACAGCGGCATGACTAGTCATTCCTCCACGAGCAGTTAAAATACCTTTTGCAGCATGCATACCATGAATATCCTCGGGTGAGGTTTCTACTCTTACAAGTATCGTATCTTGCATCATCCCATTTAATCTTTCTGCTTCATCAGATGAAAAAACAACCTTTCCACTTGTTGCACCTGGAGACGCGGGTAAACCCTTGGCAATAGTTTTAACTTCTTTTGTTTCGTCTAATGTCGGATGAAGAAGTGTGTCTAAAGTGTTGGGGTCGACTCTTAAGACTGCCTCTTTTTTTGTTATTAATTTTTCTTTAACCATGTCTACGGCTATTTTTACAGCAGATTTTGCAGTTCTTTTTCCAGATCTGGTTTGAAGCATCCACAATTTAGAATTTTCAACTGTGAATTCTACATCTTGCATGTCTTTGTAATGTCTTTCTAAAAGTTTGAGAATTTTTTTAAGTTGGGTATAAACTTTTGGCATGGCCTCTTCCATTGATTTACCTTTTGAGTTTGAGTCTTTATTTGCTTTTTTTGTTAAGTAGTTTGGTGTTCTTGTACCCGCTACAACATCCTCCCCTTGAGCATTAATAAGATATTCTCCGTAAATTTCATTTTTTCCATTTGATGGGTTCCTAGTAAAAACAACGCCTGTTGCACAATCATTACCCATGTTTCCAAAAACCATTGATTGAACATTTACAGCTGTTCCCCATGCAGAAGGTATTTGATTTAATTTTCTATAAACTTTTGCACGGTTACTTTCCCATGACAAAAAAACTGCTGAAATAGCTCCAAACAATTGTTTATAAACATCTTGAGGGAATTGTTTTTTAGTCTTTTCTTTAACAACGTTTTTAAAGTCATCAATAAGACCATCCCAATCATTTTCATCCAGATCGGTATCTAACAAAACGCCCTTAGTTAATTTATAATTTTCAATTAATTCCTCAAAATTATAACTTTCTACTCCCAGCACCACATTAGAATACATTTGGATGAATCTTCTGTAGCTATCTTTTGCAAACCTCATATTGGATGTTTTTTTTGCAAGAGCTTTGACAGTTTCATCATTTAAACCTAAATTTAAAATTGTATCCATCATCCCAGGCATTGAAACTCTTGCACCTGACCTTACTGATACCAGTAATGGATTATCTAAATCACCAAATTTTTTTCCACATTCTTTTTCAATTTGTTTTAATTCTTGCTTAATAGATTTAATAAGTTTTGAATTAAGTTTTTTATTGTTTTTATAAAATATATCACAAACCCCTGTTGATATTGTAAAACCGGGAGGAACAGGTAAACCAAGTTTTCCCATTTGAGCTAGATTTGCTCCTTTGCCACCTAAGATAAACTTTGGGCTCTTAATCTTTTTTATTTTTTTAGATTTAAAATTAAAAATTAAATTGTTCATTATGCACTTTCAATATTAGAAAAATTTAAATAATTATTGAACGTTTTACATAACAATTGCATAAGTTCCAAACGATTTTTTTTGATTGCTTCATCTTCATCGTTGACTATCACATTATCAAAGAAGTTAGAAACATCAGTTTTTGCATCAGCTAAAACCTCTAAAGTTTTTTTACAATCCTCATGACTACCTAAGCTTGTAAAATATTTTCTTATTTCTTGTATTTTTTTATATAGTTTTTTTTCAAAATCATTTTTAAATAAACCTGGATCGGTCGAATTTTCTAATTCAATCTTATTTTTAGATATTTCGTTTGATAGAATATTGGATGCTCTTTTGTATGAAAAAATTACATCTTGACCAATATTTTTATCGATTAATTTATTTAAAATAAACGCCTTGTTATAAATTTCATAAATTTGATCTGCACTATAACTATTTATTGAGCATTCTATAATATCCGATCTTACTTTTTTTTCTTTCATATAAAATTTAAGCCTTTCAGAAAAAAAATTAAACAGATCTTGTTGGACAATCTTAATATCAAAATTTAAATCTTGTTCAGCAAACAAAACACAAGAATAATTTATTAAATCTTTTAATTTAATCTCTAATTTATTTTCTATTATTAGTCTTATAAGACCAATTGCTGACCTTCTTAATGCGAACGGATCCTTTGAACTAGATGGTTTTAAATTTATTGTAAAAAAACCAACCAAGGTATCTATTTTATCACTTAAAGCTAAAGTGACTGAGTAAGGTTTTTTTGGTGTCTTTGTCTCTGGGCCTATTGGTAAGTAATGTTCACTAATGGCCAAACAAATTTCGTTATCGAAACCTTGAGCTTTGGCAAAGTGTCCACCCATTACACCTTGAAGTTCGGGAAATTCTCCAACCAAATCAGACACTAGGTCTACTTTGCAAATAGAAGATGCTACTTCAACTTTTTCTTTACTAATTAAAAGTTCATCAGATATTAGCGATCCGAGCTTTCTTAATCTTTGAGTTTTATCAAAGTAAGTTCCTAATCCTTCAAAATAATTTACGTTTTTTAGATCTGATATTCCTTTAACTAAATTTTTTGTTTTATTTTTATCCCAGAAAAATTGAGCATCATTTAAACGAGCTTCGACTACTCGCTCATTTCCTAATTTAATTAAACCTTTTGGGTCGTTATTATCTGCAACTACAAAGAAAACATTCGTTAAATTTTCTTTGTTGTCAAAGGTTGGAAAATACTTTTGATGAAACTCCATTGTTGTGACTAATATTTCTTTAGGAATCTTTAAAAATTTTTTGTCAAACTTGCATTTAATTATATTGGGTTTTTCAACAATATTTGTTACTTCACTTAGTAATTTTTTGTTTGGGGTTAACTTTAACCTGTCTAATTTAGTTTTTTTTAATAATTGATTTTCAATAAATTCCTCTCTTTTATTATGATCCAATATAATGCCTTTGGTTTTGAAAAATTCCTTGTAAGTTTTAAAATTGAAAAATTTACTTGTTTTTTCCTCAAAGTCTTTATCCAGATAGGTAAAATTGGATGAATTTAAATGATAATAATTAAATTCTAAAACTTTATTATCAAAACAAGCAAGAATGGATTTTAATGGTCTGCCCCAATACAAATCATGATCACCCCATCTCATTGATTTTTTCCAAGAGATTTCATCAAGAATTTTTGGTAAATTTTTTTGCAAAATAGATTTTGTCTCTACTGTTTGAGCGGGCTTTTTAAAAAAATAAAACTCTCCTTTATCTGTTTTTCTTACAAAGGTTTCTTCTTTAGTTATATTATTAGATTTTATAAAACCATTTAGCGCTTGTTCAGGCGCATTTACACTTGGACCTCTTATTTCGGCCTCTGCTTTTATAATCTTTTGAGAAATGTTTTCGCAATAAACAATCAATCTATTTGGAGTTGATAGAACACAAATACTATCTTTAAATTTAATTTCCTCTTTTTTCAAAAAATCTACAAAATTTTTTTGGAGATCTTCTCTAGCTGTTTTCTGTAAATTTGCAGGAATTTCTTCGCTAAATAATTCTAAAAAAAATTCAGACATTTTATTTTTGGCTATCTACCCATACTTGGCCAACACCTTTGGTCAAATCTCTAATTCTAGCAATAAACTCTGCTCTTTGCGCTACGCTAATCGCTCCTCTAGCATCTAAAATATTAAAAACATGACTTGCCTTTAAACACTGATCATAAGCAGGGAGTGAGAGTTTTTTTTCTAACAAAGATTTGGTTTCTTGTTCAAGCATATCAAAAAATTTTAACAAGTTCTCAATATTCGCAAAATCAAAATTATAAGATGAAAATTCTTTTTCAGCTTGTAAAAAAACATCTTTATAAAGAATACCTTCACCGTTCCATACTAAATCAAATACATTTTTTTTCTTTTGGGTAAACATACATAATCGTTCTAAACCATAAGTAAGCTCTACAGAAATAGGTTTACAATCCATCCCAGCCATTTTTTGAAAATAAGTAAATTGAGTAATTTCCATTCCATCGCACCAAACTTCCCAACCTAGTCCGGCCGCACCCAGTGTTGGACTTTCCCAATCATCTTCAACAAATCTAATATCATGATCATTATGTTTTATTCCAATAGCATTAAGACTGCTTAGATATAATCCTTTAATGTTTTTTGGTGAAGGTTTTATAATCACTTGAAACTGATAATAATGTTGTAGCCTATTTGGATTTTCACCATATCTTCCATCAGTTGGTCTTCTCGAAGGTTGTACGTAAGCTGCTCTCCATGGTTTGGGACCTAAAGATCTTAAAGTAGTTGCTGGGTGAAATGTGCCTGCACCAACTTCTATGTCATATGGTTGCAAAATTACACAACCATTTTTTGCCCAAAATTTCTGCAAATTTAAAATTGTATCCTGGAATGTCTGTATTTTTGAATTTTTTTTTTTAGAGGCCATATCTTTGCCAGATAGATCTTTCTTCAATTACGTTTGCTATCTTATCGATTTGATTCTCTGATGAAATTCTTTTTGCCAACCATCCTTTGCTTTTTTCAAACTTTTTAATAATGACATCTTCACCAAACTTATCTTTTAAAATTTGATTAGCATTTCCTATACCGTCAATTAAGCCAAGCTCTTTTGATTTAGACCCGGACCAAAATTCTCCAGAAAATAACTCTATTCCCTTATCTTTTTTAAGTTTTACACCTCTGCTTGTCTCTACCACGTTGATGAAATCTTTGTGCAAATCAAGTTGAATATTTTTTAATCTATTTATATCTTCTTCCTTCGCATCCACAAAAGGATCTAAAGTGCTTTTGTTTTTTCCTGCAGTATAAACTCTTCTTTCTACACCTACCTTTTGAATAAGATCCTTGAAACCAAAAGAAGCATAAATAACACCAATCGAACCAACAATTGAACTTGAATTAGCATAAATCTCATCTCCAGAACATGCAATCAAGTAACCACCTGAAGCAGCAACATCTTCTGCGAAAACAATTACCTTTTTTTTATTTTTTTTGGCCTGAGCTCTAATAAAGTCGTATATTAAGTGAGATTGCACTGGTGAACCGCCTGGAGAATTAATCGATATCGCAACAGCTAGAGATTTTTTTATAGAAAATGCTTTTTTTATTAATTCCTCTTGGCCGGTAAAATCAATTCCTTGTTTAAATCTTCCAGCGTTTCCAATAACACCGGTTAATCTTATGTGGGGAACAATTTTTTTTTTTTTGAAAAAAGATAACATGAAGTATGCTTACAGAATTTTTAGATTAATATAAAGTCTACTAATAGTTGAAGTTTTAGGTGCGTCAATTGATAAGTATAAAATATCTCCAATTATATTAGTTTCTAATCGATGGGTTCAGTAATTCAATTAAAAAATAAAGTTAATAACGCTTATCTGGATTTAAAAAATTCAGTCGATGACAAAATTATTTTAGTAGAAGAAAAGATAAAAAATAAACTTATAAGTGATGTGTCTTTAGTAGAAAAGATGACTAGCTATAATTTAGAAACTGGTGGAAAAAAATTAAGAGCCATGTTGACTTTAAGCAGTTCAAAACTTTGTGGGTATTTAAAAGGTGGTCGAGATATAAATTTAGCTGCATGTGTAGAATTAATTCACGCTGCAACATTGATGCACGATGATGTTCTCGATAACGGAGAAATTAGAAGAGGAAAAAAAACAATAAATTCCATTTGGGGAAATCATGCATCAATCTTAGTCGGTGATTATCTTTTAAGTAGATGTTTTGAGATGATGGTTGAAGATGGAAATTTAGAGGTTTTAAAGTTGTTATCGACGACTTCTGCAAAAATAGCTCAAGGTGAAGTTTTACAGCTTCAACACAAATCAGAAATAGATACAGTCGAAGAAACATATTTAAAGATTATCACCTCCAAAACTGCAGCGCTGTTTTCTGCTGCATGCAAGGTTGGAGCGATCTTGGGTAATAAAGATGAAAAGGTAAAAGAAGCATTATCTTCTTATGGAAAAAATCTTGGAGTAACTTTTCAAATAGCTGATGACACATTAGATTATAACTCTGATCTTAAAAAATTTGGAAAAACAATTGGAAAAGATTTTTTTGAGGGTAAAATCACTTTGCCTATAATTATTTTAAATCAACAATGTAAAAGTGGTGAGAGAGATATGCTTAAAAAATTTTTTTCCAAAAGAGAAAGAACTGAAAACGACCTAAAGTACACATTAGATATAATAAAAAAATATGACATTATTAAACAATGTTACAAAAAAGCTGATCATTTTATTTCTTTAGCATCTAGCTCTTTAAATGTCTTTGAAAGTTCTGAGCAAAAAAATATTCTAAAAAATTTGACATCTTTTAGTATTGAAAGATCTTTTTAAGGATTTAATAAAAATCTTTTCCAGCCTTTTCCATTATTCTTTACATATTTCAGTCTTTCATGAATTCTATTATCTCCATCACGCCAAAACTCAATTTCTTCAGGTACCAATCTCCATCCGGACCAATTAGGTGGTCTTGGAACTTTTTTCTCATCACGAAACTTTGTTTTGAATTTTTCAATTGAGTCATCAAGTGACTTCCTGCTTTCTAAAACTTCACTTTGATTTGAGGCCCACGCTCCTATTCTACTCCCGTACGCTCTTGAATTATAATATTCATCAGCTTCTTTGTCAGAAACTTGAAAAACATCACCATAAATCCTTATTTGTCTTAAAAGACTTTTCCAATGAAAACACATTGATGCCTTAGGGTTTTCTTTAAGATCCTTGCCTTTAGAACTATTGAAGTTTGTGTAAAAAGTAAAACCATCATCACTAAAGCCTTTTAAGAGAACCATTCTCACTTTAGGTCTCCCGCTTTTGTCAGCTGTTGCTAATGATAATGCATTTGGATCATTAGGTTCGGTGCTTTCAGCCTTTTTAAACCATTCTTTGAAGAGATTTACTGGGTTATCCTCATCTTTAAAACAAATATCTAGTCCAAGTGAATTTTTTTCATTCATAATTTTAACAAAATAATTTATATAATAGAATAATGTCATTTAATACATTTGGAAAGTTATTTCGTTTCACTACTTGGGGTGAATCTCATGGACCAGCTATTGGATGTGTAGTTGATGGATGTCCTCCGAGAATAAAAATATCTGAAAAAGACATACAAAAAGAACTAAATAAGAGAAAACCTGGTCAATCTAAATTTACTACTCAAAGAAAAGAAGATGATAAGGTTGAAATTTTGTCAGGAGTATTTAATGGTGAGACAACTGGTACGCCAATATTAATGATTATTTACAACAAGGATATGAAATCAAGAGACTATGAGACTATCAAAAATAAATTTCGTCCTGGACACGCAGATCTAACTTATTTTAAAAAATACGGCATAAGAGACTTTAGAGGAGGTGGTAGGCAATCAGCGAGAGAGACTGCAGCTAGAGTAGCTGCGGGAGCAATTGCAAAAAAGGTTTTAGAAAAAAAAATTGGGAAAAAATATTACGTTAAAGGTGCGGTTATCCAACTTGGAATTTTGGGTTGTGATGTATCTGCATGGAATAATAAATTTATAGAAAAAAATTCATTTTTCTGTCCTGACAAAAAAGTTTTAAAATTATGGGAAAAATATTTATTAGCAATCAGAAAGTCTGGCTCATCTTGTGGAGCAGTCATAGAATTAAGAGCTAACGGAGTGCCATCTGGCCTAGGTGCACCTATTTACTCAAAATTAGATATGGATTTAGCTTCAGCTATGATGAGTATAAATGCTGTAAAAGGAGTCAATATAGGAACTGGAATGGATGTTGCGCAATTAACAGGTGAACAGAATTCAGATGAGATAAGACAAAAAGGTAATAAAACGGTTTTCAAATCTAACAATGCGGGTGGAATTCTTGGTGGTATTTCAAGTGGTCAACAAATAAAAGTATCTTTTGCGGTAAAACCTACATCCTCTATACTTAACTCAAGAAAAACTATTGATAAATTTGGAAAAAATACAAATATATCAGTGCGAGGTCGGCATGATCCTTGTGTTGGAATTAGAGCAGTTCCAATAGGTGAAGCGATGATGCATTGTGTTTTGTTAGATCATTTTTTGATGCACAAGGCCCAGTGCGAGTCTTAATTTTTTTTCTGAACAACAATTTTAGAGTCTAAAACCCCATAAACTTTTTCTTCGATAGCTTTGGTATCCAAGCCAGCAATTTGGTACATTAGATCAGGTTTATCTTGATCAATAAACTTGTCAGGAAAAGTCATCGACCTAAATTTAATTTTTTCTAATAAACCTTTTTCTGATAAAAATTTACTTAAATGAGATCCAAAACCTCCAATTGAACCTTCTTCAATTGAAATAACAACTTCATGATTTTTTGCTGTATTCCACATTAAATTTTCATCTATTGGTTTACAAAATCTTGCATCAATTAAAGTAAGATTTAAACCTTTTTTTTCAAGATTGTTTAAAACTTTTTGGCATTCTTGCAAACGGGCACCAAAATTAATTAAAGCAATTTCTTTACCTTCTTTAATAACCCTGCCTTTTCCAATTTCAATTTTTTCATTAATTTCAGGAAGTTTAATCCCAATACCAGTTCCACGAGGGTACCTAAAAGCTGACGGTTTATCATTAATGTCAACTGAAGTATTAATCATTTTAACTAATTCCGACTCATCGCTTGGAGCCATAACTACAAAATTAGGTAAGGTTGATAAATAGGTTATATCAAAAGATCCAGCATGTGTAGGACCATCTGCACCAACAAGACCTGCCCGGTCTATAGCAAATCTGACAGGTAAACTTTGAATTGCAACATCATGAACAACCTGATCGTAGGCTCTTTGTAAAAAGGTAGAATAAATTGCTGCATAAGGTTTAAAACCTTCTGTGGCTAAACCAGCAGAAAATGTCACTGCATGTTGTTCTGCAATACCAACATCAAACATTCTATTTGGAAATTTTTTTGCAAATAAATCCATTCCAGTACCAGATGGCATCGCAGCAGTAATACCAATTATTTTACTATCTCTCTCGGCGTGTTTAATTAACGTATTTGCAAAAACGCTTGTGTATGATGGGATTTTAGAACTTGATTTTTCTTGTACTCCAGTTTTTATATTAAACTTTGAAACACCATGGTATTTATCTTTTGAATTTTCCGCAAATTGATAACCTTTTCCTTTTTCAGTTTTAATATGTATCATTATTGGACCGTCGAAATTAGTATCCTTTGCATTTTTTAAAACTGAGACAAGAGTATCAATATCATGTCCATCTATTGGTCCAACATAATAAAAACCTAGTGAATTAAAAAGTGTTCCACCTGTTACTGCTGACCTCAGGAAATCTTCAGCCTTACCAGCTTTTTTTGAAAATCTTTTTGAAAAAGCAGAAATAATTAATTTAAACGTCTCTCTTAGACTAAAATATATTTTTCCAGTTAATAATTTTGCTAAATAACTTCTCATTGCACCCACAGGTTCTGCAATTGACATATCGTTATCATTTAAAATTACTATCATTTTAGTTTTTGATATACCCGCATTGTTCATAGCCTCATAAGCCATTCCGGCACTTATCGCTCCATCGCCAATTACAGCAACAACATTTTCTGATTTTTTTGAAAGTTTGTTTGCAGTAGCAATACCTAAAGCTGCAGAAATTGATGTTGAACTATGTGCTGCACCGAATGGATCGTATTCACTTTCAGATCTTTTTGTGAAACCAGATAACCCATTTCCTTGTCTTAGTGTTTTGATTCTGTTTTTACGACCTGTTAAAATTTTGTGTGGGTACGATTGATGACCCACATCCCAAACTATTTTATCATTAGGTGTATCAAAAACATGGTGTAAGGCTACCGTTAACTCAACAACTCCTAAACCTGCACCTAAATGACCCCCTGTAAATGAAACAGCCTCTATCAATTCCTCTCTTAACTCCTTTGAGAGGGTAATCAATTCTGAAGACTTTAAATTTTTTATATCCGATGGAAAATTAACGTTATCTAAAAACTTATATTTCGTCATTTTTTTCTATTTACTACAAACTCTACGGTTTCAATTAAATCTTTACATTTATACTTACTTAAAGAAGAAATTATTCTTTTTTTTAAGTAAGAAGAATATTTAACAGCATTTTTATACCCGAGTAAACTTATTAAAGTCGCCTTGCCCTTTTTTTTGTCTTTTCCGGTTTTTTTTCCAATTTTTTTCTCATTTCCGCTGTAATCTAGAAAATCATCAAAAATTTGAAATAAAAGTCCAATATCTAAACCTATTTTTTTAAACTGATTTATCTTTCCAAACTTATTTGCAACAATTAACGGCGCTATAGTGGAAAATGAAAAAAGTTTACCAGTTTTATTAAGTTGCATATCTATAATTTTTCTTTTACTTACTTTTTTTTTTTCAAAATTAAGATCTAAGTATTGGCCTCCTGCAATTCCTAAATGACCTGATGTGTTTGAAAGTAAGTTTATTAATTCATTTTTTTTATTTTGACTGATCTTAAAATTTTTTTCGCTTAAAATTTCAAAAGCTAAGGTAAGCAATGAATTACCAGCAAGGACTGCTGTTGCTTCGCCAAATTTTTTATGAGTGCTTAGCTTTCCTCTTCTTAAATCGTCATTATCCATACATGGTAAATCATCATGTATGAGTGAATATGCATGGATACATTCCACTGCAGCTCCCACTCTTACTAAATGATAATAAGGAACTGAAAAAATTTTACCAACATCAATAATAATCTTTGATCTTATTTTTTTTCCACCGGGAAATAAACCATAATTCATTGAGGTAATTAATTCAGTTCTTCTCTGTTTTTTTAAAAAATTCTTGAGAAATTTATTTATATCTTTTCCTGTTTTATTTAGTTTTTCTTCCATCTTTTTTTAG
The DNA here is from genome assembly GCA_902514805.1 of uncultured Pelagibacteraceae bacterium. GTDB lineage: Bacteria > Pseudomonadota > Alphaproteobacteria > Pelagibacterales > Pelagibacteraceae > Pelagibacter. Next base: position 75,350 of record CABXSF010000002.1, read on the forward strand.
AATTTGTTTTATTTTTAATTTTTTTTTATCAGATATTTCTCTTGAGGTATTTTGAAACTTTTTTTCAATGAATTTATTTAATTTAAATATTTCTAGATAATTCTCTTCGGATTGATTTAAAGCTTTGTTTTTTTCAATTTTTTCAACTAAATTATTAAGAATTTCTTTAAGTTCATCCAAAGATTTAGACTCAATATCAACTGGTAAATTTTTTTGTTTCATATATTAGTTTGTATTATTACATGAATTATAATCTTTCAAATGTTAAAAAAGCTAAATATTATTTAGATAAAGACGAATGTATTGGGTTCCCGACTGAAACTGTTTACGGTTTAGCGGCTAATGCTTATTCAAAAAGGGCTACCTTAAAAATATTCAAACTAAAAAAAAGGAATAAAAGAAATCCACTTATAGTACATTATTATAGCTTAAAGATGCTAAATAACGACTGTATGATTAATGAAGAATTTTTAAAATTATATAAAAAATACTGCCCAGGACCTATTACATTTGTTTTAAAATTAAAAAAAAATAGTAATATTTCAAAAATCGTTACCAATAATCAAAAAACTCTAGCTGTAAGGTTTCCTGGTCATCATCTTGCTATTAAACTTTTGAAGACATTGAAATATCCTCTGGCGGCACCAAGTGCAAACATATCCACAAAAATAAGTCCAGTAACAAAAGAAGATGTAAAGGATGAATTTGGAGAAAGAATTAAATTTATTCTTGATGGTGGTAGATCTAAAATTGGTATCGAGTCCACCATAGTTAGTTTATTAGGAAAGCCAAAAATATTAAGGCTAGGAGGAATGGAAAGAAAAAGGATTAACAAAATTTTGAGAAAAAAAATCCTATATAAAAAAAATGATAAAACAATTGTTGTCCCAGGACAATCAAGTTTACACTATTCGCCTGGAATACCTATAAGGCTAAATAAAAAAAAACCAAAAGCAAATGAAGCTTTTATTTTAATTAAAAAAAGAAAAAAAACTTCAAAGAATTATTATTATTTGAGTAAAAAAAAAGATTTAAAAGAAGCTGCAAAAAATTTGTATAAAGTTTTAAGAAATATTAAAAATAAAGATTTTGAGAGTATTGCTGTAGAAAAAATTCCTAATTTTGGATTTGGGGAAGCAATTAATGAAAGACTTAAAAGGGCGTCAGCAAAGTGATTGAAAATTCAATAAAAGTAATTGATCTTAAAAAAAATTATGGAAATAAAGAAGCGGTTAAGAATGTTAATTTTGAAATTAAAGAAAATGAGATTATTGGATTGCTTGGTCCTAATGGCTGTGGAAAAACTACTACTATAGGAATGATTTTAGGTTTATTAAAGCCTACAAGTGGGCAAGTTTTAATTAATGGATTTCAATTAGAAAAAAATAGAATTGAGATTCTTCAAAAGATAAATTTTATTTCTCCTTATATTGAATTACCCAAAAAACTTACAGTCAAGCAGAATTTAATTGTTTATGGAAAACTGTATTCAGTCAAAAACTTGAATAATAGAATAGATTATTTAGTAGAAGAACTGAGATTACAAAATCTGCTTGATAGAGTGACTGGAGAGTTATCTTCAGGTCAAAAAAATAGAATAAGTTTAGCTAAAGCGATTATCAATAATCCATCTGTCCTATTACTCGATGAGCCTACAGCTTCTCTTGATCCAGAAACAGGAGATTTTGTAAGAACCTTTTTAGAAAAATATAAAAAAGAAAAAAAGGTATCTATATTATTAGCATCACATAATATGGATGAAGTAACTAGATTGTGTTCATCAATAATGATGATGAAAAATGGTTTAATTATAGATGAAGGCAAACCAAAAGATTTAGTTAAAAAACACGGAAGACAAAATCTAGAGGAGGTTTTTTTAAAACTTGTAAGGAATTAATATGAATATAGGTAGAATGTATGGATTGTTTTTAAGACACTTCTTTCTAATAACTAGGTCATTTCCAAGAATTTTAGATCTTATATATTGGCCAACAATACAAATTACTTTATGGGGTTTTATCTCAAACTTTTTTACAACATATAGTTCTTATTATAATAATGCTGTTGGAGTAATATTAACGTGTGCGATACTTTATGATTTTTTATTTAGAACAAGTATCGGATTTAATATGCTTTTTTTAGAGGAGATATGGAGTAGAAACTTTACAAATTTATTTATCTCACCCATTAAAAAAAGTGAAATTTTAATCTCATTAATATTCACAGCTTTAGTAAGAGCTTTAATTGGTTTGATCCCTGCAATACTTTTGACTTCTCCTCTATTTGGAATTTCTTTATTAGATTTAGGTCTAAGTTTATTCTTTTTATTTCTAAGTCTTTATATTTTTGGAATAACGTTAGGTATATTAGTTTCTTCTGGTCTACTAAGGTTTGGCCCGTCATTTGAGAATATCGCCTGGTCAACAATGTTTTTGTTGGCTCCTTTTGGATGTATTTATTATCCTGTAGATATATTGCCTGAAATATTTCAAAAAATTGCTTATGCACTTCCACTGGTTTACATATTTGAGGAAGCAAGAAATATTTTAGTCGATGGATTTGTGAATGTAGAAAATATTTTAATGGCATTTTATCTTAATGGATTATATTTGTTCATCTCAATTTGCTTATTTTACTACTCTTTCAGTAAAGCCCGTAAAAAGGGAACATTAATAAATATTGGGGAATAATTTGGTGCGCCTGCTAGGAGTCGAACCCAGAACCTCCTGATCCGAAGTCAGGCGCTCTATCCAGTTGAGCTACAAGCGCATATAGTATTAATATTATAATTTATGAAAAATATCATTAAGTTTATTGTTAAGGATAATGAAAAAGATCAGAGAGTTGATCTATTTTTATCAAACAACAAAAAAGAACTCAGTAGAACAAGAGTTAAAAATTTGATTTTAAACCAAAGATTGTTGATAAATGAAAAAATTTGCACCGACCCATCAAAAAAAGTTAGTGAAAATGACAATATAAAACTTGATATACCTGAGCCACATAAAGCTTCTTTAGAACCATTTGATTTCAAACTTAATGTCATTTATGAGGATAAAGATTTAATGGTAATAAACAAACCTGCTGGAATATCTATGCATCCTGGAGCTGGGGACTACAACAAAACATTGGTAAATGCCTTAATATTTTATGATAGTAAAAATCTTTCAACTATTGGTGATGAACTTAGACCGGGTATCGTTCACAGAATTGATAAAGATACATCTGGTTTAGTTGTGGTTGCGAAAAATAATAGAACACACGAAAAATTATCTAGTCAATTTAACGACCATACAATTAAAAGAGTTTACCAAGCTCTTGTATGGGGAAAGCTTAGGCCTCAAACTGGAAGAATTGAAACATTGATTACAAGAAGTTCAAAAAATAGACAATTAATGCAGGTTGGTCTCACTAAAGGAAAAAATGCAATTACTAATTATAAAACCTTGGAAATTTTTGAAAATGAAAAAATACCAACTTTTAGTTTAATTGAGTGTAAATTGGAAACTGGTAGAACCCATCAAATTAGAGTTCACATGAGTTACAAAGGTAACAATATTTTAGGGGACAAAAAATATAAAAAAAAGTTTAAGAAATTCAGAAATATTAATGATGGTTTAAATAATCTAATTCTTAAACTAGATAGACAATTCTTACACGCAAAAACTCTTGGTTTCAATCATCCCTCGAAAAATAAGAAACTCGAATTTACATCAAATTTACCTCAAGATTTAAATACGCTGTTAAAAAAGCTTAGAAATTCGAAGTAATTACAATGTTGCAAAAAATTAATTATTTATTAAATACATAGTAATAAAATGACATCTACATTCAAATACCCCGCTATAAGTAATGAAGGCGGTCTATCAGTATACTTAGACCAGATAAAAAAATTTCCAATGCTTGATGCTGAAGAAGAATATATGCTTGCTAAAAATTGGAAAACTACAGGAAATGTTAAATCAGCTGAAAAACTTGTGACAAGCCATTTAAGATTGGTTGCAAAAATTGCGATGAGGTACAAAGGTTATGGATTGCCAATGAATGAAATTATTTCTGAAGGAAATGTAGGATTAATGCAGGCAGTGAAAAAATTTGAACCTGAAAAGGGTTTTAGATTGGCAACTTATGCTATGTGGTGGATTAAGGCATCGATACAAGAATATATTTTAAGATCTTGGAGTTTAGTAAAAATTGGTACAACTACAGCACAAAAGAAATTATTTTTTAATTTAAAAAAATTAAAAAATCAAATAGCTCCAAAAAATGAAGGTGATCTGAAAAAAGATGAGGTAGAAAAAATTGCGAGTACGCTTGATGTGAGTGAAGATGAAGTTATCTCAATGAATAGAAGGTTGTCAGGCAAAGAACAATCTTTGAACGCTCCAATTGGTGAGGATGGTGATGAGTGGCAAGACTGGGTTGTTGATAAAGAAATGGATCAAGAATTAAAAATAGCCCATCAAGAGGAACTTGACCAAAGAAAAAATTTACTTCAGGATTCTATAAAAATACTAAATGATAGAGAGAAAGAGATTCTTTATGCAAGAAGATTAAATGAAAATCCATCAACACTCGAAGATTTAAGTAAAAAATATAAAATTAGTAGAGAAAGAATAAGACAAATTGAAAACAAAGCTTTTGAAAAACTACAAAAGCATATGCTTAATTCAGCAAAATCAAAAAATTTACTTCCAGTAAATTAAATTTTAAAAGGATCTTCGATTAAAATTGTATCGTTTCTTTCAGGACTTGTTGAAATGCTTGAAACCTTAGTTTCAATAAATTTTTCAAGCTCTTTAATATAAATTTTTGCATTCTCGGGCAATTTTTCGAAATTTTTGATTCCTTTTGTTGAAGATTTCCAACCTTTAAAGCTTTTATAAATCGGCTTAACTTTTAATTGATCATCTACCGCTGCAGGTAAATAATCGACCTGTTTGCCGTCTAAATCGTAGGCTATGCACATTTTAATTTCTTCCAGCTCATCTAAAACATCTAGTTTGGTTAATGCTATTCCATTAATACCTGAGACTTTAATCGTTTGTCTTACCAAAACACCGTCAAACCAACCACACCTTCTTTTTCTGCTAGTAACAGTTCCAAACTCTTTTCCTATTTTACCGAGGTGTTCTCCAGTTTCATTTTTCAATTCAGTTGGAAAAGGACCCTCACCTACTCTTGTCGTGTAGGCTTTTGTAATACCAAGAACATAACCAATTGTATTTGGTCCACACCCTGAGCCTGTTGCTGCTGAAGATGCGACTGTATTTGATGAAGTTACAAAAGGGTAAGTGCCATGATCTACGTCCAACAAAATTCCTTGCGCACCTTCAAATAAAATTTTTTTTCCTTCGTTTTTAAATTCATCAATCTTTTTCCAGACGGGCTTTGAAAACTTCAATATTTGGGGTGCAATTTCAAGAAGTTCCTTTTTCAACTTATTTTTTTCAAACAATTCTTTTCCTAAACCTTTTCTAATTACATTATGGTGCATTAAAACAGTTTCAAGCCTATGATCTAAATTTTTCTCAGAAATTAAATCCATTACCCTGATCGATCGTCTTCCTACTTTGTCTTCATACGCTGGTCCTATACCTCTTCTTGTGGTACCAATTTTTGCTTTTCCTGCTGCATCTTCTCTTATTTCATCCATTTCTTTATGAAAAGGTAAAATTAAATTGGCTGACTCTGACAAAATTAAATTTTCTTCTGATATCTCTACTCCTTTTGATTTTATCTCTTTTATTTCATCTAGTAATGCCCATGGATCAACCACAACCCCGTTACCAATAATTGATATTTTATTTTTTCTTACAATTCCTGATGGAAGTAATCTTAATTTATAGGTAACTCCATCTATTACTAAAGTATGTCCAGCATTGTGTCCGCCCTGAAATCTTACAACTACATCTGCTTCACTTGAGAGCCAATCAACAATTTTTCCTTTTCCTTCGTCACCCCACTGAGATCCGACAACAGCTACATTTTTCATTTAAATTTATTTTTAATATTAATCACGCTTATATGGTTTATTGGCCCATGGCCTTTTCCAAAGTTAGGCCCTGATCCGATTGAATGGTTAACATAATCAATTGCCATCTTACAAGATTTCTTTAATGTTTTTCCACACGAAAAATAAGTCGCTATCGCACTAGATAAAGTACATCCTGTACCATGTGTATTTTTTGTTTTGATTTTTTTACTTTTAAAAAATTCTTTTTCGCCTTTATTCAAATAAAGATCATATACATATTTTGCTTTTAAATGACCACCTTTTATTAAAACATTTTTTGCTCCTAAACTTAATAATTTTTTTCCAGCTATAATCATATCATCTGTTGATTTAATTTTTATTTTAGCAAGTATTTCTGCCTCTGGTATATTTGGTGTAATTAAAGATACTCTATTCATTAATTTATTTTTTATTATTTCTATTGATTTATCATCAACTAATTTTGTGCCACCTTTCGCTACCATCACTGGATCTAGAATAATTTTTTTTACTTTAATTTTCTTTAAAGAATTTATCACTGTTTCAATAACTTTTTTTGAGTGTAACATTCCAATTTTTACAGAATCAGGCCTCATATCTTTTGAGGTGAATTCAATTTGTCTTTTAATTTCATTGATTGGAACTTTTGAAATTGACAAAACTCCTGTTGTATTTTGCGAAGTTATTGCAGTAATAGCTGTCATTGCATAAGAGCCAAGACTTGTTATGGTTTTAATATCTGCTTGAATACCTGCGCCACCGGAAGAGTCTGAGCCCGCAATAACTAATATTTTAGATTTAAGTTTCAATTTATTTAATAGACCTTTTTACAATATTTATACATTTTTTTAATAAATGAATATTGTTTGACTCGCCCATAATTCTGATTTTGGGCTCTGTGCCAGATTTTCTTACAAGCATTCTACCATAATTTTTAATTATTCTTTCAGATTTTTTAATAGCAACTTTACATTTAGTAGAATTAATAACTGATTTATCTTTAACCTTTACATTTTCTAATATTTGAGGTGTTAATTTAAATAAGTCAAAAAGCTCACTCGCCTTTTTACCTTTTCTCATTGAAAATAGAATTTCTAGTGCAACTAATAGCCCATCACCTGTTGTTGCAAATTTGCCAAGTATAATGTGCCCAGATTGCTCTCCACCTAGATTAAAGTTTTCTTTTTGCATTTTTTCCTTAACATATCTGTCACCTACATTAGCTCTTATAAATTTAATTTTTTGATCTCTAAAAAAATTTTGTAATCCATAATTTGACATTAGGGTGCCAATTACACCACCTTTTAGAATTTTCTTTCTTTTCCATCTGGTTGCAAGCATCGCAATAATTTTATCACCATCAACAATGTTCCCCATCTCATCAGATACAATTATTCTGTCTGCATCGCCATCTAAAGATATTCCAATATGAGCATTGTTTTTTCGAACTAAAGATCTGATCTTTTGTGGAAAGGTTGAGCCACAATTATCATTAATATTTAAACCATTTGGAGAAGTCCCATACTCAATTACATTTGCACCCAAGCTCCTTAATAATTTTGGTCCAGATTTATAACCTGCTCCGTTAGCACAATCTATAGCAATTTTCATACCTTTTAACTTAAAACCTTTTGGAAAATTATCTTTTAATATTTTTATATATTTATTATTTGCATCCTCTAATCTCTTTACCCTTCCTAAAATTTTTGGTTCAGAAAGATTTTTTGCTATTTTAGAGTCAATTAGTTTTTCTATTTTCTTTTCAATTTTGTCAGAGAGTTTTAGGCCATCTGGTCCAAATAATTTTAGTCCATTATCATAATATGGGTTATGAGATGCTGTAATCATAATTCCCATGTTGGCTTTCATCTTTTTTGTTAACATCGCTAATCCATTTGTTGGTAAAGGCCCAAGCGTATAGACATGCATTCCTGCTGAGGCCAATCCAGACACCAATGCGGGCTCAAGAGTATATCCTGATAATCTTGTATCTTTTGCAATAATAGCTGTTTGTTTTGATTTTTTCTGATTTTTAAAATATGTACCTGCTGCTAGACCAAATTTAAAAAACATTTCACCATTAATTTTGGTCTGGTTAACCTTCCCTCTAATTCCATCGGTTCCAAAATATTTTTTAGTCATTTTAAAATTTTAATGATTTAAAAACTTTAATACTTTGATTAACTTCATTTACATCATGAACTCTTAAAATCTGAATGCCTTGCATCATTGCGTGCAAACTAGATGATATAGTTCCCCCTAATCTTTCCTTGCTATCGTTTATCCCAGAAATGTCTTTAATAAATCTTTTTCTAGAAGTGCCCAACATTATAGGAAATCCAAGTGAATGAAAAATAGAAATGTTTCTTAATAAAGTAATATTATGTTTCAATCTTTTTCCAAAACCAATTCCTGGATCTAAAATAATATTTTTATGATTAATACCATTGGCCTTAAGTTCTAAAATTTTTTTTTGAAAGAAGTCATAAATATCTAGCAAGACATTTTTATACAAAGGTTTAATTTGCATTGTTTTTGGATTACCTTGCATATGATGAATTATAAAGGGGGTTTTTTTATTTCTTAGGATTTTTAATGTATTAGGATCGTGCTTGAGTCCGGAAACATCGTTGATGATATGGGCACCATATTTTAAACTTTTTTCCATTATGGCGCTTTTTCGAGTATCAATGGATATAACGTTTTTAAATTTTTTTGTTTTTTTTAATACTTCCTTAATCCTTTTCCACTCAATTTTTTCATTTACATCATTTGATCCTGGTTTTGTGGACTCTCCACCTATATCAATAATTGACGATCCTTTTTCAATAAAATGTTTAATTCTTTTTAAAGCATTTTTATGATTATTATATTTTCCACCATCTGAAAAACTATCAGGAGTTAAATTAACAACTCCCATTATTAAAGGTGAAGACTTAAACTGTAGTTTAAAAAAGTGTTTTTTTTTAGTTATATTTTTTATATCCGATTTAATCTTTTTTTTTAAAATTTTACTTAAGAATTTTAATTTCGAAATGTGAATTTTTTTGTTATTTTTTCTTGTTATAAGTTCTATTGTGTCAAAAGAAATTTTGTCATTTCCATTTAGTGGAAGAGACAATTTTTTATTGACCATTACAGTTGAATGGTCACCATAATAGAAATTACACGCTCTAGTGTAATATTTTAACATTAAATATTAATGAACAATTTTTGGTTTTAAACCAATTGATCCTAAAGCAGAGTCAGAACTATCATCCTCAACTTTTAAATCTTCCTTATTAGGCGGATATTCGTTTTTGTTAATTATTTTCGCTATATCCTCACCAGTCAAAGTTTCATAAGTTAGAAGGGCTTTTGCAATCTTATGTAAATCGTCAATTTTAGTTGTTAAGATGGTTTTTGCTTGATTATAACCTTCATCTACAAGTTTTCTAATTTCCTTATCAATTTTTTGAGCCACTGCCTCTGAAACACTTTGTGTTTGTGTGACAGATCTTCCAAGAAAAACTTCTTCTTGATTTTCACCATATTCCACAGGACCAAGTTCCTCACTCATTCCATACTTTGTAACCATTGCTCTTGCTAATTGAGTTGCCTGATTAATGTCTGAACCGTTTCCACCGCCAGCACCTGTTGATATATTATCCTTACCAAATATAAGTTCTTCGGCAACTCTTCCTCCAAAGCACACAGCCAATCTTGATTTTAAATATTTAATAGAATGACCATGCTTATCTCTTTCAGGTAAATTCATTACCATTCCTAATGCCCTTCCTCTAGGAATGATTGTTGCTTTATGTATTGGATCATAATTTGGCAAATTAAAAGAAACTATTGCATGACCACCCTCGTGGTAAGCGGTTAATTTCTTTTCATCTTCTGTCATAACCATAGATCTTCTTTCAGCACCCATCATTACTTTATCTTTGGCATCTTCGAACTCTTGAGATGTTACAATTCTTTTATTCTTTCTCGCTGCTAACAATGCAGCCTCGTTCACTAAATTAGCAAGATCTGCTCCTGAAAATCCAGGTGTTCCTCTTGCGATAGTTCTTAAATTAACATCTGGGGACATAGAAATTTTTTTAGCATGAACTTTTAAAATTTTTTCTCGTCCTATAATATCCGGATTTGAAACAACAACTTGTCTATCAAATCTCCCTGGTCTTAAAAGCGCTGGATCTAAAACATCAGGTCTGTTAGTTGCTGCTATAATTATAACGCCTTCATTTGTATCAAATCCATCCATCTCGACTAATAATTGGTTTAAAGTTTGTTCTCTTTCGTCATTGCCACCACCTAAACCCGCTCCTCTACTTCTTCCTACAGCGTCTATCTCGTCAATGAAAATTATGCATGGTGAATGTTTTTTTCCTTGTTCAAACATATCTCTTACTCTTGAAGCACCAACTCCAACAAACATTTCAACAAAGTCTGATCCAGAAATCGTGAAGAAAGGTACACCCGCTTCACCAGCAATAGCTCTAGCAAGTAAAGTTTTTCCTGTACCTGGCGGTCCTACTAATAAACAACCTCTTGGTATCTTTCCACCTAATCTACTAAATTTTTTTGGATCTCTTAAAAATTCCACTACTTCTTGAACTTCCTCTTTTGCTTCCTCGACCCCAGCAACATCATTAAAAGTGACTTTTCCTTTGACCTCATTCATCATCTTAGCTTTTGATCTTCCAAATCCCATAGCACCACCTTTACCGCCTTGCATTTGTCTCATGAAAAATATCCAAACAGCAATTAAAAGTAACATTGGGAACCACGACAGAAGAACTCCGAACAAAGATGGCATTTTCTCATCAAGTGGCGCTGCGGATATACTTACACCTTTATCAGTTAATTTTTCTATTAAGTTTGGATCGTTCGGTGAATATGTTGAAAAAACTGATCCGTCAGCCATTACGCCTTTAATGTTGTTACCTTGTATCTGAACTTCTACAACCCTTCCATTATCAACCTCTGTTAAAAATTCTGAGAAAATAATTGTTTTATTATTTTTGTTTTGAAGATTTTGGGGATTCTTAAACATATTGTAAAGACCTATGGTCAAAACAATAATGATTACCCACATAGCTAGATTCTTTAAATTCATACGATTTATAAGTTAAGAATTATTCTAAATTTAACAAGTGCTAAATTGTTACATAAATGAGTTTATTTTGTGTTTTCCCTGTAAATAACTACTGAATTCTCTATTTTTTCAATAACACATCCTCCTATAGTTGTTTTGGTTAAGGATTTTTGTCTAATTTGATAAATAATTCTTGAGACACCCTTGCCTCTAGCGGGAAAATATCTGCCACTAATATCTTGTAAAATTTTTGTAAAGGACCTAAAAACAATTTCATCAGTATTTCTTAAAAACTTTAAAGATAAGATTGCTTTATTATTATTTTTTGACAGACTAATATAAGAATTCTCACAGATGTTTTTTTGTACGAAAAATTCAATTGAGTTATTTGAGGATATTAAATTTTCAAAAGTCATTTTAAACTTTTTTTGATCAAGGCCATTTTTTTTAAGATCGTTAATCATAAATCTTACCCGCGACCTCAAATATTCTAAGCTTCTATTTGATGGATCGTCTATATGGAAATTGAAGGTATTTTTAGTCACATACAATAAATCTTCTTTTGAAAAATCAAGTAATGGTCTAACAATATTAATGTTATTTCTTTGCAAATTTCTATAATTATAAAAAGATACTAATCCCTTTAGACCAGAGCCTCTTAGTAATCTGATGAAGAAATTTTCTTGAAAATCATCAAAATGGTGGCCTAATAATAATGTATTAATTTTTTTTGTTTTGCAAAAACCTTCGAATACCTTAAATCTATAATCTCTAGAGTCTGATTGAGTTTTTTTAGTATTTGTCTTTTTTTTCCAAGTAATTATTTTGCACTCAATTTTAAATTTTCTTAAGATCTTTTTTAAAGTCCCAGCCTCCTTCGATGATTTATCTCTTAGTTTGTGATCTACATGAACATAGTGAAAGTTATTATCTTTATTTTTAATTTGATAATATTTTGAAAGATATGCTAAAGCAAGACTATCTGCACCACCAGATACTGCAACTAAGAACCCTTTGAATTCTTTCTGTTTAATTAAAAATTCAAATCTTTGATAGATTTTTTTTATTCTTTTATTTCTTATTTGAGGACTAAAAATTGAATTTTTAAGATTTTTTCTTTTTACACTCGAACTTTTTTTCTTCATATTTTGCTTTTTGAAGAACTGATTGTTTTGCATCAGGATATTCTTTTTTAACTCCTGTAATCATTAAACACCCTTGGTCTTTTTCTCCAATTTGCACTAATGATACTCCAAGCTTAAGTAAATTTATAGCTGCTTTTTCACTTTTAGGATATTTTTGATAACCTTCTAAGTAAGCAGAAGCAGCATCTGTATAAAGTTGTCTAATTCTAAATGTTTCTGCATACCAATATTGGGCACTACCTGCCTTTTTATGTTCAGGATTTGTCATTACAAATTCTCTAAGCGCTCTCTCTGCAGTCGTATAATCTCCTTGTTTTAAAAAACTAGTAGCAAACTCGTATTGCTTGTCAGGTTTATCATTAGGTAAAATTTTTTCCTCTGACACAAATTTTTCTGTTATGACTGTTCCAGTTGTATCTATTGATTGAGTTTGTTGTGTTAATTCATTTGTTTCTGATGACTTGTAAGATACTGCACCAAGATCTTGTGGTTGAGAAGAGCCAGGTAAGATTTTTTTCTTAGATGTAACTTTTTTATCAATGTCCTCACCCTCTAAATTTTGGAACCTCAATTGATTATCTGCTTGAACTTTTGATAATCTACTTGATAATTTATCGATTTTAAAATTTATTTCTTCAAATTTATTTGTCAAATCTTGAAATTGTTTTTCTATCTCAGACAATTTTAATAAATGTCTTGTAAGCACATCTTCATCATTTGAACTTAATTTTGTTTTGCTAGCTGTAATTATATCTGAAGACTGTGAATAAACAGCTTTTTCCAAAGTTTTTAAATCTTTTTTTAATGTTTTTATTGCTTCTAAAGTTTCTGTTTCTTCTGCATTGACAATAGAAATAATTGAAAAAATAAATATTATTAAAACTAATATACTTTTATTTATATACTCTAAAAATTTCATTAGTTGATTTCTATCTATAATGATGGCAAAAAAAAGACCCCAACAACTTAAGTTATTGGGGTCTGAATTTGTAAATTATTAGTTAGCTTTTACTGTTACTGATCTTCTGTTTTTTGACCAAGCTAAAGGATTTGAACCAGAGTCTACTGGTCTTTCTTTTCCATAACTTATTACTGAAATTCTATTTCCAGATATTCCATAAGTCATTAAATAATCTTTAGCTGCATTAGCTCTTCTTTCACCTAAAGCTAAGTTATATTCTCTTGTACCTCTTTCGTCAGCGTGACCTTCAAGAACTACATTTATTTTTGAATTTTTTCTTAACCATGATGCTTGTTTTCTTAATGTTTCTCTTGAAGCAGTAGTTAAAACTGTTTCATTAGTTGCGAAGAAAACTCTGTCTGGCACACCTGAAGCTAAATACTCAACTGTGTCTTTTCCAGTGTATACGTCACCTTGCATTTTGCCTGTAGTTTTTACGGCACATGCAGATAATAGAATACTTGCAAAAAATACTAGCAAAGTATTTCTAAAAATTTTGTTTAAACTCATTACTGCTCCTTAAAAGTTAATATTTTACTTTTTCACAACTAGATAGATCTTTCAAGCTCAAAAATCAAGGAATTATTAATTTTTTTTGAAAATACCATAATTAATCAGTTAATAATGACGACCAAGATGGGTCTGAAGCATCAGTCTCAGTTTTGACCATTCTTTCATTATATCCTGTCAGATCGATAGACCAAAGTTTGGCTGAAAAGCCCTTTCCTGAAGAGTCCGATTTTGTCTCTCTATAAAAAATTAAAACTCTTCCATTAGGAGACCAAGAAGGAGCTTCTTGATAATAGTTTTCTGTAAGTAATCTTTCACCGGTCCCATCTGTTCTCATTACACCAATATAAAACTTTCCTTTATGTAGCTTTGTAAAAGCTATCAGGTCACCTCTTGGAGACCATACGGGTGTTCCGTAAAGACCATTCCCAAATGAAATTCTTTTTACTTTTGAACCATCACTTCTCATTACATAAATTTGCTGATATCCACTTCTATCTGAGTTGAAGCAAATAAATTTACCGTCAGGGGAATATGACGGAGATGTATCAATAGATGGGTGATTTGTAATTTTTTCAACCTCTCTACTTTCAAGGTCCATGGTATAAATATCTGAATTTCCATCTTTAGCAAAACTCATGATAATTTTTTTCCCGTTTGGTGAAAAACGTGGAGCGAATGTCATGCCAGGAAAGTCACCAACAACTTCTTGTATCCCAGTTTCAATATCTAATAAGTACACTCTTGGCAGATTTTTGAAATAAGATAAGTAAGTAACCATTTGATTTGTTGGATTGAACCTTGGTGTTAACACTAATTCATTTCCTAAAGTTAAGTACTTAGTGTTGAATCCGTCTTGATCCATAATTGCAAGTTTTTTAATACGACTTGTTTTAAGTCCTTCCTCAGCAACATAAATAATTCTAGTATCAAAATAACCTTTTTCACCAGTCAATCTTTGGTAAACTTTATCAGTAATTATATGTCCAACTCTTCTCCAGTTTTCTGAAACAGTTGTAAATGCTAATGCCATAATCTCTTTGCCAGCTAATATATCCCATAATCTAAACTCTACCCTAAGTTTTTCATCAACTATCTTCACTTCTCCTGTTATTAAGGCTTGAGCTTTAATTAATGCCCAATCTTCAAATCTAGGTTTTACATGAGCGATATCCGGTTTTTGTAAAAAAGCTTTAGGATCTAATGGATTGAATAAACCTGATTGTCTTAAATTGTTTTCAACAACTTTTGATATCTCTGCGCCAATGTCATCAAGTTTCAATGAGTCTTTAAATTTTTCTTTTGAGTTTTGATCAACTGATAAAGGCGATACTGCTAATGGCAAAGGATTTAGATTACCTCTGGTAATATCTACTTCTATAAGAGACCATGCTTTTCCCCAATTAAAAATAAATAAGGAAACATATATTAAAAAAATAACTTTTTTCATCCTTGAAGCATCTCCCTGGCATCAAAATTTAGTTGTATTTCTTTCCATCTCTCATAACCAGTTGTTGGAACTCTCAAGGGTTGACACAATCTAATTGCCCTCAAAGCACTTTCTGCCAAAACTTTATAGAATCCTTGTCCTGGTTTGTTCATTCTAGCATGGTCAAGTATTTCAGAATTAATAATTGTACCATCGGGTTTTAAATTAAGTTTAATTCTAACAAGAAGATCTTCATTATAAGGTAATCCCAATGGGATACTCCAGCATCCAAAAATTTGTGCTTTAAGAGCATCTTCCTCATTTAAGGTCAATCCTGAAGAAATAACACTTTTTCTCTGTGATTGAGTTATCTTATTATCACTTTTAATCATCTCTGCAGTTTCTTCTTTTGATTTATCAATTAATGCTGCAATATTGTTTGGATCAAATAATTCTTTTTTTTCAAATTCCGAAACTTGTTTAATTTCATCATCAATTTTTTCTGGGTTTTGTTTATCCTCTTCTGGTTTTTTTACAATATTTTTTTGTTGATCCGGCAATGGTATTGCATCTGGTTTTTCTTTTTTAACTTTTTTGGGAGGTGCTTGCTCAGAAACAAGCTTTTCTTTTTCTTTCTTCTTTATTTCTTCAATAATCTTTTTCGCTTTAGGAGCATAAGGTATAGATGTTTTATCAGTAATTTGAATAAGTTCTATTGAAATAATTGGCGGAAGATCTATTGGTTTTTTTGCTAAAAAAGGAAGGCTCAATGCTGTTATAATCATAAGAAATAAATGAAGTAAAGATGATATAATAATATTATTAGCCACTATCGATCACCTCTCTTTATAAGGTTCTGAAATAAGCGCTACTTTTGTAAATCCTGAACCAGAAAGCATCCCCATAACTTCTAGAACTCTTCCATAATTGATTGTCTTGTCGCCTCTTACATAGATTCTTGTATCTGTCCTATTTTTCGAAACGGCTAATATTTTGGCAATCACATTATCGAATTCAACTTTTGACTCTTGAATAAAAATCTCACCTTTTGAATTTATACTTAAAGTTAGTGGCTCTTGTTCCTCAGGAAGAGAGTCAGCTGAACTTTCTGGTAGATCTACTTGAACGCCAACTGTTAATAATGGTGCTGTGACCATGAACACAATTAAAAGAACCAACATAACATCAACAAATGGTGTTACATTTATTTCACTTATTGGATCTTTAGATTTATTTTTTAAATTAAAAGCCATTAGTTAAATAGTAGAGATGAATCTTTTGGCGAAATTTTCTAATCTTTGAGAATATTTTTTTGAGTCGTTATTAAATTTGTTATAAGCTACAACCGCAGGTATAGCCGCTAAGAGGCCAAGAGCTGTTGCAAATAATGCTTCTGCAATACCTGGCGCGACAATAGCTAAACTTGTGTTTCTTGAAACTGCAATTGACTGAAACGAATTCATAATTCCCCAAACTGTTCCAAACAAACCAATAAACGGTGCTGTTGAACCTACAGTGGCTAAAAATGAATAATTTTTTTCAAGCTTGTTAACTTCATTTTCTATATTAGACTCTAATAAACCTGAAAGCTTTTCATTTAAATTACTTCTAGATCTTGATTTTAGAACAACTTGCATGGTCTTTTTAAAAACATTTGACATTGGGTCATCAATATTTGCTGGTAAATTATTATAGAAACTTTCTGCAGATCTTGATTTCCAAAATTTTTCTTCAAACTCTTGGGTTGATAAATTTATCTTCTTAAATAACTTGAATTTTTCTATAATTATCGCCCAGGTATAAATTGATGCTGCAATTAACAAAACAATAACTGATTTTACAATTATGTCTGCTCTAAGAAATAGGCTCCATAAAGAGAAATCTACAGAACTTCCTAGTCCAACAGATTGTGATGCTATATCGGCTTCCATGAAAAATCTTTCACACTAAAATGTGTCATCAATTTGACCCAAGAGATCAAATAAATCTAATATTTAGCGTTTTGGTAATAAAAACTAGAAATAAGTATAGCATCCGCTTTATTGGCATCTTTTTTTTTTGACAATTTTGACGAAAAGTATGGATAAATTTCAATAGCTTTTGTCCTGCTAGCGTCTTTGTTTGTATTTATCAAATTAAAGAATTTTTTCCATTTAACTGGCGAAACAAAATCCATTGGAATTTGCATTGCAGAAAAAATTCCTTTCAACACTCCAAAAGACTGTCCAAAATTAAACATGCTAGTAACTCCTTGTCCTGGCATTGCAGAAACTTGTTCGATCACAGCTATTACTTTCGTCTTATCTTCTCCTTCTACAGCTTTTTGAATTTCATTAAATATTTGAGAAGCATTAACTTGGGATTTATTTTTTTTTCCTACAGCCATTTTTGGCATTTCAAATACATCCACTATCTTTCCATCTTTGAATAAGCATATAGCACCATTAATTCCAGGATCTATTCCAATTATTAACATTGCTTAATCTTCTTCCCCAAAATTCGAGTAAACCTTTTGAACATCATCGTCATCATCTAATAATTCTATAAGTTTTTTTATGTCTTCTTTATTCTCACCTTCGATGGAAACCTTGTTTATTGGAATCCACTCAATATCTGTAGATATAAAATTTTCAACATGAGACTCAATTTTTTTTTTTATAGAATAAATATCTTCAAAACTGCAATGTATCTCATGAAAATTTTCAAAGGAAAAGCATTCATCTGCACCAGCATCAATTGCTAGTTCAAAAATTTTATCGTCTTTAATTTCATTTATGTCTATTCTAATTACGCCAATTTGTTTAAAATTGTGAGCTGCAGAACCTTGGGTACCCAAATTACCACCATTTTTTTGAAAAATTGTTCTTAATTTTGAGGCAGTTCTATTTTTGTTATCTGTAAGTGCTTCAACAATTATAGCAACTTTATCTTTACCAAAACCTTCATATCTTATCTTTTCAAAATTTGATTGATTTAATGATTTTGATTTATCAATGGCTCTCTCGATGTTATCTTTTGGCATGTTTGAAGATCTTGCTGCTTGAATAGCAGATCTAAGTCTAGGGTTCATTAAAGGATCTTTATCTCCAAGTTTAGCAGCTACAGTAATCTCTCTAGAAAGTTTCGAGAAAATCTTCGACCTTTCTTTGTCTGCTCTACCTTTTTTATGTTTTATACCAGCCCAATGAGAATGTCCTGCCATATTATTTTGAGTTATTTAAAACACCCCCAACAATTATACTATTAATATTTTTAGCTAGTCCTGTGGTTTCATCACAATTTACCACAACACCCGATAAAGAACCATCTCCTAAAGATGGATAATGTTTTTCAGAATCTTGTTTAAAGAATCTTTTCAATGAGTTTTCTTTATTCATCCCAATAACTGAGTCGTAGTCACCACACATTCCGGAGTCTGTGATATACGCGGTCCCACCTTTTAAAACTCTTGCGTCATTTGTTGGAATGTGCGTGTGAGTACCAGTAACTAAAGTTGCTTTACTATCAAACAAATGTCCCATTGCCATTTTTTCTGAAGTAGTTTCACAATGCAAGTCGACTACTAAAAAGTCATAATCTTTTTTTAGTTGGTATTTTTTTTGAAAATTTTCAGCTGTTTTAAAAACATCTTCACTTTTCCTCATGAAAACATTTCCCATTAAATTTAGTACACCTATTTTAAGATTTTTTGATGTTTGATAAATTTCAAATCCTTTTCCTGGTGAAACTCCAATTAAATTAAATGGTCTAAGAAGTCTATTATCATCCTCAACGAGTTTTAAAGTTTCTTTATGATCCCAAACATGATTTCCAGTTGTGAGTACATTTACTCCAAATTTAATTAAATTGTCTAAAACATCTTTTGTAATACCTACTCCGTTATGAGCTGCGTTTTCACCATTTGCTATCACAAAATTTATTTTATTTTCCTCAACAATCTTCTTAAGATATTTTTTTACAACCATACAACCCGATGGTCCTACTATGTCGCCTAAAAATAAAATTTTCATTTATAAATTCTTTTTTCAGTGATTATGAAATCCATTTTTTTATCATATTTATTAATTGGCACTTTATTAATTTTTTGACAAGAAAGAGCAAGTCCGATTTTAACACAGTTATTTTGTTTCTCAATTTTTTGAATAAACCTATCATAGAAACCTCCTCCATAACCAAGTCTATTTAAGTTAGAGTCAAAAGCTAACATCGGAATTATTAATGTAGAAGGAGTTATTTTTTTTCCCTTAAAAGGCTCTAAGATACCATATCTGTTTATTGTTAAAGGCTCATTAGGACTCCAACTATAAAAAGACATCTCAAATTTTTTATTAATTATAGGTAAAGAAATTATAAATTTTTTCCTAATTAATCGATTCATTAATTCCAAAGTAGATAACTCATCACCAAACGGATAATACAATCCAACTCTTTTATTGGGAGATTTCTGCTCAATCAATTTGATTATCACCTCAGAATTTACTGTGATTTTTTTTTTGGCAAATTTTGATCGAATTTTAGATATTTTTTTTCTTAATTGCAATTTGTTCACTACTAAATCTAATTTTTAAGATTAACTCGTTCAACAAATTCCTCTATTTCTTTTGCAGTGTTAGAAATTAATTGATCATAATTATTGTTTATTTTATCAAGCTCTTTTTGCAAGTTGTTGATATCATTGTTCAATTTAGTTGCTTCATCTTCTTTTTCATCCTTATAGCCATATACAAGAGATTTCAGTTCTTTAAATTTTTCAGTGAGGTTAGTTAATTCTACCTTTTTTTTCTCAACATTTTTTTTGGTATCAAAATACTCATCCATCACTTTAATAGCAGTGATCAATAATAATTTATTTTCACCTATGTTTCCTAAGTCATTTTTTAATTTTTCAAATTTATCGTTTAAATTTGCTGCTAGCTCTTCAAGATGATCCTCTTGACCATCTTCACATGAAAGAAGAAAGTCTTTTCCATTAAATTTAATATTTACATTTGCCATTTTTCAATCTCATCAAGTAAAGTATCTGTTTCTTGATTTAATTCATCAATTTTTTCGTCAAACTCTAATCTTTTCACTCTATCTTCTTTTTTTTCAACCATCATTTTTTTGATTTTGACTTGAAGATTGCCGTGTTCATCACTTAAATTTTTGTATTTTTTTTCCAATTCATTTTTTTCAATTTCTAATTGATTTTTTTGATCAACTAATTCTTTAATGTCTCCAGATATCTGGTCATTTTTTAAATCAAGTTTTTTTAATTTCTTAAGTGCGTCTTCAAGTTTTTTTTCTTTTTCGCTGATATATTTCATATATATATAATTATATATTAATGAGTCTCTTAGTCTAGATAGGAATATTTTTGAAAATAAAACATAAAGATTTAGCTAATGCTGTAAGATTTCTATCTTTAGATGCTGTTGAAGCAGCAAATTCTGGTCATCCTGGGATGCCAATGGGAATGGCTGATGTTGCTACAGTTTTATTTAAAAACTTTTTACGATTTAATCCTAAAGATCCTAGTTGGTTTAATAGAGATAGGTTCGTTCTTTCTGCTGGTCATGGGTCTATGCTTCTTTACTCACTTTTATATTTAACTGGTTACAAAAGTGTTTCTATAGATGACATTAAAAACTTTAGAAAACTTGATTGTATTTGTGCCGGACATCCTGAATATCATTCTAATTCAGGGATAGAGACTACGACTGGACCATTAGGACAAGGTATATCAAATGCTGTGGGTTTTGCGCTTGCTGAAGAAATATTAAAAAAAAGGTTAGGAAAAAAAAAGATAGATCATAAAACTTATGTCTTGGCAGGTGATGGATGCCTTATGGAAGGAATAAGCCATGAAGCCTTAAGTTTTGCGGGTCATATAAAATTAAAAAATTTGATACTTCTTTTTGATAATAATTCAATCTCGATTGATGGCCCTACTAATCTTGCTGTTTCTGATAATACGAAAAAAAGATTTGAGAGTTATGGTTGGAGCTATTTAGAAATAGACGGTCATAATGATAAACAAATTTTTAATGCTTTAAAAAAAGCTCAAAATTCAAAAAAACCATTTGCTATTTCTTGTAAGACTACAATTGGTTATGGCTCACCAAATAAAAGTGGGAAAGCATCATCGCATGGAAGCCCGCTAGGTACCGATGAGGTAAAGCTAGTAAGAAAAAAATTAAAATGGAATTATGAGCCTTTTAAGATCCCTGAAAAAATTTTAAGTGAGTGGAGAAAAATTGGAGAAAACGCTTCCATAAAAGCAGAAAAAGATAAATCATATCCACCTGAATTCAATATTTTTAATGATGAAATTACAAGTGAAATAGAGCAAGTAAAAAATGATTGTCTAAAATCATTAGAGCCAATTGCAACTAGAAAATCCTCAGAAAAATTTTTAAATATAGTTTCAAAATTGCCAAATTTAATTGGTGGCTCGGCTGATCTTGCGGGTTCGAATAATACAAAAACAAAAAATCATAAAATAATCAAACCAGGAAGTTTTGGAGGGAATTATATTCATTATGGAGTAAGGGAACATGCAATGTGTGGAATTATGAATGGGATTTCTTTGCATAGTAATCTTATTCCGTATGGTGGAACTTTTTTAATATTTAGTGATTACTGCAAGCCTTCTATCAGATTGGCTGCAATGATGGGCCAAAGGGTTATTTATGTTTTAACCCATGACTCAATTGGTCTTGGAGAAGACGGTCCAACCCATCAACCTGTTGAACAGCTTGCAATGTTGAGATCTATACCAAACTTAAATGTATTTAGACCATCCGATACCATTGAAACTTTTGAATGTTGGCAGTTGGCTTTAGAAAGTAAAAATAAACCAAGTGTAATCGCTCTAACAAGACAAAAAATAGAACCTGTAAGAAAAGAGTTAATCACTAACAATCTTTGCTCTAAAGGAGCTTATGAAATTTTAAGAAATGGAGATAATCTTAAGGTAACACTATTAGCAACAGGCTCTGAAACTGATCTCGCAATAAAAGTAAGTCATAAATTAGCCACAGAAAATATCTATTCAAAAGTTATATCAATGCCATGTCATGAAATATTTGATAGTCAAAACCACGAATATAAAAAAGATATTTTGCAAGAAGATACGCTTAAAGTTTCTATAGAAGCATCGGAAACTAGTCATTGGAAAAAATATACAGGAACCAGTGGATTAAATTTAGGAATAGATAATTTTGGTAAGAGCGCACCTTATAAAGATATTTATAAACACTTTGAATTAGATGTTGAAAATATTGTACAAAAAGTAAAGAAAAGTTTATGAAAACTAAAATTGGGATAAACGGTTTAGGTAGAATTGGTAGAATGGTGGTTCGATCAATATTTGAAGAGGATCATTCTAACCTAAAAATTCAACATATTAATAATAGAGCTGACATTGAGACTGCTTGTGCTTTACTGAAAAGAGATAGTATTCACGGAAAATTCAATGCGGATATATCAATAGAAAAAAGCTATATAAATATTAATGGTAATAAAATTTATTATTCACAAATAGATAAGCTGGAAGAAATTAATTGGAAAGACAATGATGTTGATTTTGTACTTGAATGCACTGGTAAATTTAATTCTAAGGAAAAACTAATCCCACATTTAAGTAATGGAGCAAAAAAAGTTATTGTTTCAGCTCCATGCAAAAATGCTGATAAGACAATAGTATTTGGAGTTAACGAAAAAGAAATTAAGAAGGAAGATAAAATTATTTCTGCCGCATCTTGTACAACTAATTGTCTTGCGCCTGTCGCTCACGTTTTGAATGAAAATTTTGAAATTGAAAAAGGTTTTATGACTACAATTCATTCTTTTACAACTGATCAAAGGATTTTAGATAATTCACATAAAGATATAAGAAGAGCAAGAACAGCTAGTCAATCAATAGTACCAACCTCGACTGGCGCCTCAAAAGCGATTGGTGAAATTATACCTTCTTTAAAAGGAAAGCTGGAGGGTGTAGCAATGAGAATACCGACCCCAAACGTTTCTTTAATTGAATTAATATTTTGCTCCAAAAAAGATCTATCTGTTGAAAAAATTAACTCTGCCTTTAAAAACTTCAGCAAGAAACAGAAAATTAAAGTTTTAGAAATTACAGAAGAAAAACTTGTTTCAATTGATTTTAATCACAACCCAGCTTCCTCTATAGTGGATGCATCATTAACAAATGTTATAGGTAAAAATATGGGTAAAATTTCTGCTTGGTATGACAATGAGTGGGGTTTTTCAAATAGAATGTGTGATATTGCGGCGTATCTTCATAAAATTTCTTAATGAACAATATTAAAGATCAAGAAAATATTAATCAAAAGGTAATATTATTAAGATTGGATTTGAATGTTCCATTAAAAAATGGAGTTATCACAGATCAAACAAGAATTGATAAGATTTTACCTGTAATTAATTTTTTAATAAAAAAAAATTGTAAGATAGTTATAATTTCACATGTTGGGAGACCTAAAGGAAAAGTAAACAAAGAACTTTCTTTGAAACCGATTTGTGAAAATTTAGAAAGTAAAATAAATCAAAAAATCAAACTCATTAATGAAAATATCTTTAAAATTAAAAAAGAAAAATTATTTAAAAATTTCGATGGCCAAATTATATTTTTAGAGAATATCAGGTTTTATGAAGAAGAAGAAAAAAATGACACAAATTTTTCAAAACAATTGGCGAGTCTTGCAGATCTTTATGTAAATGATGCTTTTTCTTGCTCACACAGAGCTCACGCCTCAATAAGTAAAATTACTGAATTTTTGCCGTCTTTTGCTGGGTTGCAACTAGAAAATGAAATAAATGCTCTCAAGAAGGTAACGAGTGAAATAAAAAGACCAGTTACATGTATCATTGGAGGATCAAAAATTTCAACTAAGATTAATTTAATTAAAAATCTAATACCAAAATTTGATAACATTATTGTTGTTGGTGGAATGGCAAATAATATCTTGAGCTATAAAGGAAATTTAATTGGAAAGTCAATTAAGGAGGAGAATTGTGAAAAAGAAATAGAAAATATTTTTAAAAACTCTAATGATCACTCATGTTCTATAATTTATCCAAAAGATGTCAAAATTGGAAAAAGCATGGAAGACAAATCTCAAATTAAAGACTTAAGTGAAGTATCGTCCGATGATTTTATTCTAGATATTGGCCCAAAAACTTTAAAAAAAATTGAAGATGTTATTGAAAATACTAAAACTGTTTTGTGGAATGGTCCGGCAGGTTATTTTGAAAATCCAAATTTTGCTTTAGGTAGTTATGAAATAGCAAAAATGATAATAAAAAAAAATAAAGATAATTCAATTTACTCTGTTGCAGGAGGTGGAGATACAATTTCAGTGTTAAATCAGATAGACGCAATAAGTGATTTTAATTTTGTTTCAACTGCTGGTGGAGCTTTTTTAGAATATCTTGAAGGCAAGGAACTTCCTGGTATAAAAGCGCTTAACTAACATGTCTAAACTTAATAATATTATAAAAAAAATTCTTGGAAATGGTAAAGGAATTCTGGCTGCAGATGAGAGCACGGGAACAATGACTAAAAGGCTTGATAGTGTAGGTCTGAACTCCACCCCAGAAAATAGGTTACTTTTTAGAGAAACTCTTTTTTGTTCATCAGAAATGAAAAATTGTATTGGTGGAGTTATACTGTACGATGAAACAATTAAGCAGACATCCTCAAAAAAAAACAAGATACCAGAATTAATTGAGAGTATGGGATCTTGTGCAGGAATAAAAGTAGATACAGGTGCTAAAAGTTTAGCTGGGTCACCTAATGAAAAAATTACAGAAGGGTTAGATGGTTTAAGGGATAGACTAAAAGAATACTATAAACTTGGAGCAAAGTTTACAAAATGGAGAGGTGTTTACAATATATCTAAAGATTTCCCGAGTAAATTATCAATTCATTCTAACGCACACGCGTTAGCTAGATATTCTGCATTAGTACAAGAATGTAATATGGTGCCAATTGTTGAACCAGAAGTTTTAATGGATGGAGACCATTCCGCTAAAGAGTGTTTTCAAAAAACCTCCGAAGTCATAAAGAAGTGTTTTGAGGAGCTTATTATTCATAAAGTTGATTTAAAAGGGGTAATATTAAAACCAAACATGATTTTGGCTGGGAATAAATCAAAGGAAAAAATCTCTAATGAAGAAGTAGCAAAATTAACCTTGGACTGCTTGAAAAGTTCAGTACCCTCAGAAGTTCCTGGTGTAGCTTTTTTATCTGGTGGACAGTCAGAATTAGAAGCGACAGAAAATTTAAATTTGATAAATAAATTGAATAAGACTGGTTTTATAATAAGTTACTCCTACGGAAGAGCACTGCAGCAAGGTGCTCTTAGATTTTGGTCTAAGAATACAAAAGATATTGAGGGAACCCAAAAGATATTTAACCACAGAGTAAAAATGAATACTCTTGCTGCTCAAGGAAAATGGTCTAAAGAAATTGAGAGTCGATAAAAAAAGGTTTATTTATTTAATTTCACCAAACAAAATAAAGAGGAGTTTTTATAGTAATTTAAAAGTCGTTCTTAGTTCCAATTTAGTAAGTTTTTTTCAATTAAGATTGAAACAATATTCTTTGGTAGAGAAAAAAAAAATTGGAATAAAAATCAAAAAAATTTGTAAAAAGTATAAGGTAAAATTTATAGTAAATGATGATCCCAATTTGGCAAAAAAAATTGGTGCAGATGGTTGTCATTTGGGCCAAAATGACATGAATATTCAAGAAGCAAGGAAAATTTTAAGAAAAAAAATTATTGGTATTACGTGTCATAATTCAAAAAAGTTGATTATACAGGGAGTTAAAGATGGAGCAAATTATATTGCAATTGGTGCTTTTTTCAAATCAAAAACGAAAGAAGTAAACTACATTGCAAAACCTAGTTTAATACGTTGGGCTAAAAGTTTCACAAAACTACCTGTTGTTATAATTGGAGGAATTACTAATAAAAATTTTAGAAAACTTCTGTTGCATAAACCAGACTTTTTAGCTATCTCAGGGGGCATTTGGGGGGGAAACAAACAAATGCAATTAAAGAATTTTTATGAAAATAAACGCTAATGAAATTAAAGTTGGAATGTTAATTGAATATAAAGATGATCTATGGGAAATCTTAAAAACTCAACATGTAAAACCTGGAAAAGGTGGAGCCTTTTGTCAAGTTGAGATGAAAAGTATAAATAAAAATACAAAGTTAAACGAAAGGTTTAGGTCTAACGATACGATAGAAAAAGCAAGTATTGAGAATATTGAATTTAATTATTTATACGATGACGAAATAAATTATTATTTTATAAATCAAAAAAATTTCGAACAGGTAGATGTAAAAAAAGACATAATAGGAGAAAAAGGCAAACTACTGAAAGAGAACTTAAATGTAGATTTGATATTTCATGAAGATAAAGCTATAGGTATTGAGTTACCAAATCAAGTACAGTTTAAAATAAAATCGACTGATGTTGCATTAAAGGGTCAAACAGTCTCATCATCTTACAAACCTGCAATTTTAGAAAATGATATAAAAATTCAAGTTCCGCCATTTGTAGAAAGCGGAGATAAAGTATTAGTAGATACAAGAACAATTGAGTATATAAAAAAATTATAAATATGAACTCGATTTCACCTAACTTAAATTTAATGATAAAGTCTTGCGAAAAAGTTTCCAAAGTATTGATAAGAGACTTTGGAGAAGTTGAAAAACTTCAGGTTTCAATAAAGGGGCCAAAAAATTTTGTCACAAATTCAGATAAAAAAGTTGAAAATATGTTGGTTGATGAATTATCTAAATCAAAAAAAAAATATTCTTTTTTAACTGAGGAGAGTGGTTTTATTAAAAATGAAGATAAGGAAAACTTTTGGGTAATAGACCCGATAGATGGTACAACAAATTTTATAAATGGCATACCCCATTTCTGTATTTCAGTTGGGCTTGTTTTAGATAATGAAATCGTTTCTGGCGTAATATTTGATCCAATAAAAGACGAAATATATTATGCAGAAAAAAATTCTGGTGCATATATGAATAATAAGAGCATTAGAGTTTCAAGAAAAAGAGAAATTTCTGAATGTTTATTCTCATCTAACAATAAAAAGATTTCTTCAGATGGTTTGACAATTCGAATTACAGGTAGTGCAGCTTTAGATCTTGCATATGTATCATGCGGAAGGTTCGATGGAAGTTTTCACAAAAATTTAAGTTTATGGGATATTGCAGCAGGTTCAATATTGGTAAGAGAGGCTGGCGGAGTTTTAAGTGATATTGATTTAAAAAAAACTGAAAATATCAGCCTAATTGCATCCAACCAAAGTATTGAAAAGGAAATTAATAAAAAAATTTCTATGTTTTAATTGTTTTATAATTTTCATTTGCTATAAGTTCATCTATGAAAAAAAAAATTCACCCAAACTATCATACCATCAAAGTAGAAATGACAGATGGATCTCAATTTGAAACTAAGTCTTCTTGGGGTTCAGAAGGAGAGCTTTTAAAATTGGAGATTGATCCAAAGTCTCATTCAGCCTGGACAGGTGGTAAGCAAAAGTTGCTCGACAAAGGAAGAGTAAGTAAATTTAATAAGAAATTCCAAAACTTTAAATCTAAGAGTAAATAAAATGACACTAACGCCATTAATGCCGATGGCAACTGCTGTTTGGCTTGTAGAAAACACAACTTTAACATTTAAACAAATTGCTGATTTTTGTAACCTTCACGAGGTGGAAGTTCAAGGTATTGCAGATGGGGAGGTGGCAAAAGGTATTAAGGCATACAATCCTATCACATCAGGACAACTGACTAAGGAAGAAATAGAATTGTCTAGCAAGGATCAGGATAGAGCTTTAAAAATTACTAGTAATGATGTTGAAATAACATCTGATGAAAAGAAAATTAAGAAATATGTTCCCTTATCAAAAAGACAAGATAAACCAGACTCTGTTTTGTGGTTGATTAAAAGTTATCCTCAATTAAAAGACTCTCAAATTGCTAAACTTGTGGGCATAACAAAAAACTCGGTTGTATCTATCAG
>CABXSF010000003.1 GCA_902514805.1 uncultured Pelagibacteraceae bacterium
GAAAGACAGATATACTACTAGCAGATGAGATAAGCCCAGATACATGTAGGTTATGGGATAATAAAACAGATAAGAAGTTAGACAAAGATAGATTTAGAAATAATCTTGGAAATTTAATTGATGCTTATCAAGAAGTAGCAAAGAGACTAGGTATTCTTCACGAACAATCCAACATAAGAGCTGTTAACTTTGAAAAACCCAAAGCGGTAAAAAATAAAAAGTAAATGAAGATAAAGGTAATTGTTACTCTTAAATCTGGAGTTCTTGACCCTCAAGGTAAAGCCATACAGCAAACTTTAAATGGAATGGGTTTTGCGAATGTTAGAGATGTACGACAAGGTAAATACTTTGATATTGATATAAACGAAAATGATGAACAAAAGGCAAAGCTTGCCGCTGAAGAAATTTGTAAAAAACTTCTAGCAAATCAGGTTATTGAGGATTTTAAAATTATTTAATGAATTCATCGGTCATTATATTCCCTGGATCTAATTGTGATAGGGATATGGATGTTGCATTAAAAAAGTTTGGTTTTAAAAATAAAATGGTATGGCATGATGATGATAAGTTACCTAAAAGCGACTTAATTGTCTTGCCAGGTGGTTTTTCCTATGGGGATTATCTTAGATGTGGAAGTATAGCTGGAAAATCTAAGATTATTCAATCCGTTATAGATTTTGCAAACTCTGGTGGTTTAGTTTTGGGTATTTGTAATGGATTTCAAATCTTAACCGAGACAGGGTTATTAAAAGGAGTTCTTCAACAAAATAAAAATATTGAATTTATTTGTAAAAATATATTCATCAAAATTAACAATAGTGAAAATAAGTTTTTTTCAAATATAGAGAAAAATGTTTTAGAGCTTCACATAGCGCATAATGAAGGTAATTATTTTTGCTCAGAAGATGAATTAAAATCTCTACAAGATAATAATCAAATTGCTGCTTATTATTGTGCCTCAGACGGAAAAATAGATGAAAAATCAAATCCAAATGGAGCAATAAAAAATATCGCTGGAATTTTTAATGAAAAGAAAAATATTTTAGGAATGATGCCTCATCCAGAAAGAATGATCGATCAATACCTCTCTGGTGAAGATGGTTCAGTATTTTTTGAAAATTTAATTAGGAATTTGAAATAATGGAAGTGAACGAAAAAATTGCTGTAGAACATGGTTTAAAACCTGATGAATACCAGAAAATTTGTGATTTATTAAAGCGTGTTCCGAATTTAACCGAACTTGGAATTTTTTCAGCTATGTGGAATGAACATTGTTCTTATAAATCTTCAAGATTACATTTGAAAAAATTAAACACTAAGGGAAAAAAAGTAATCCAAGGTCCTGGTGAAAATGCTGGCGTCATTGATATTGGAGATGATGATGCAATAGTTTTTAAAATTGAAAGCCATAACCACCCATCTTTTATAGAACCTTATCAAGGTGCTGCAACCGGTGTTGGTGGGATAATGCGAGATGTTTTTACAATGGGCGCAAGACCCATTGCAAACTTAAATTCAATTCATTTTGGTTCAACACAACATAAAAAAACTAAAAATTTATTAAGAGGTGTTGTTAAAGGTATTGGCGGCTATGGGAATTGTATAGGAGTTCCAACTATAGCTGGTCAAACTTGTTTTGATCAATCTTACAATGGAAATATTTTAGTAAATGCAATGACATTGGGATTGGTTAATAAAAATAAAATTTTCTACTCAAAGGCTGCAGGAATAAATAAACCAGTTATATATGTTGGATCAAAAACTGGAAGAGATGGTATTCATGGAGCAAGTATGGCATCAGCAATATTTGATGACAAAATTGAAGAAAAAAAACCAACCGTTCAAGTTGGAGATCCTTTTACAGAAAAACTCCTTTTAGAAGCTTGCTTAGAATTAATGTCTGATAAATCGATTATTGCAATTCAAGATATGGGTGCTGCAGGTTTAACTTCTTCAAGCATTGAAATGGCATCAAAAGGAAACTTAGGAATTGAATTAAGTTTAGATAAAGTTCCTTGCAGAGAAGAAAAAATGACGCCATATGAAATTATGTTATCTGAAAGTCAGGAAAGAATGCTGATAGTTTTAGAAAATGGTAAGGAAGACAGTGCCAAAAAAATATTTGATAAGTGGAATTTGGATTTTGCAGTAATTGGTAAAACAACTAACTCCAAAAATATTGAATTATATTTTGAAAAAGAGAAAGTTGCTAATATTCCAATAAAGTTTTTGGCAAATGAAGCACCAATGTATGATAGGCCTTGGAAGAAAACAAAGGTGCCTCAAAAGATTAAATTTTCAAACAGTGATTTTAAAAAACTGAAATTTAATGATGTGATAAAAAAAATGATTTCTAATCCAAATATTTGTTCAAAGCAATGGATATGGGAACAATATGATCATACTGTAATGGGTGATACAATTCAAAAACCCGGAGGCGATGCAGGTGTGGTAAGGGTACATGGTAGCAAAAAAGCGGTGGCGTCTTCGGTTGATTCATCAGCTTCTTATTGTTACGCACATCCATTCACCGGAGGAAAACAAGTTGTTTGTGAAGCTTGGAGAAATTTAGTTTCTGTTGGTGCAGAACCTATAGCAATAACAAATTGTTTAAATTTTGGAAATCCTGAGAAAAAAGAAAACATGGGGGAATTTGTTGAATGCATTGATGGAATTAATGAGGCAAGTAAATATTTAAATTTCCCTGTCGTTTCAGGAAACGTATCATTCTACAATGAGACAAAAGATAAAGGTATTAAACCTACACCAACAATTGGAGGTGTAGGTTTACTTAAAGATTATGAAAATATAATGAGTATGAATTTTAAATCAAAAGATAATTTAGTATTAGCGATTGGAAAAACAGAGGGCAGTTTAGATCAAAGTGTTTTTGCCAAAGTAATTTTAGATGAAAAAAAAGGACCCCCACCTGAAATAAACTTATTTAACGAAAAAAATAATGGGGAAGCAATTCTTAAAGTTATTAAAGAAAAATTAGCTTTATCAGTCCATGATGTATCTCTTGGTGGAATAATGATTGCTGCTCTAAAAATGTGTGTAAACGGCAATAAGGGAATTAAATTTTACAAGTTCAAAGGTTTGATAAATATTTATCAATATTTTTTTTCAGAAGATCAAGGGAGATACATAATTGAGGTAGATAAGAAAAATCTTAAAAAAGTAGAGAGTATTTTAAAGAAAAATTCTGTACATTTTGATTTATTAGGAGAAACAACTGATAAAGAGATCATAATAAATGATGAGTTAACTTTTACAGTAGACAAGGTTGCAGAATTTTATAAAGGTTGGTTGTATAAATACATGAGTTAATTATGGCGATGGATTTAAAAGAGATTGAAAAGATGATTAAGGAGGCTCTACCAGATGCCTCCATTGATATACAAGATCTTGCTGGTGACGGGAATCACTATTCCGCCACAGTGACTTCTTCTGAATTTAAAGGTAAAAATAAAGTACAACAGCATAAAATGGTATATGATGCTCTTAAAGGAAAAATGGGAAACGAGCTTCATGCTCTAGCTCTTAAGACAAAGGAAAATTGATGGATCAACAAGTTAAAGAACAAATAGAAAATTCAATAAATAACAACGATGTTTGTTTATTCATGAAAGGAAGTCCAGAGGCTCCACAATGCGGATTTTCAATGGCTGTCTCAAATATTCTAAAAATTATGGAAGTTAAATATCAAAGTGTTGATGTGTTAAAGGATCAAAATATCCGTGAGGGAATAAAAGTTTTCAGTGAGTGGCCAACGATTCCTCAGCTTTATATTAAAAAAGAATTCATTGGTGGATGTGATATAATTAAAGAAATGTTTGAGAACGGAGAATTAAAAAAGGTTTTTGACGAAAAAGGTATAGGTTATAAAAAGTAATATTATCTAGAGTAATATTCAATTACTAGATTTGGCTCCATTACAACTGGATAAGGAACTTCTTCGAACTTTGGTGTTCTTACAAACTTAATTGTTCTTTTCTTTTCATCTACTTGTAAGTACTCAGGAATATCTCTTTCTTTGTTAGCTAAAGCTATATCGATAATTGCTAACTGTTTTGACTTATCTTTTATCTCAATTTTATCTTCTTCACCCAGCAAATAACTTGATATATTTACTTTTTTGCCATTCACTTTTACATGGCCATGATTAATAAACTGTCTTGATGAAAAAATTGTACTAGAAAATTTTGCTCTATATATAACTGCATCTAATCTTCTCTCTAATAATCCTATTAAATTTTCAGCTGTATCCCCTTTTTTCATAATGGCTTTTCTGTAAACATTTCTGAACTGACGCTCATTAATATTCCCGTAATATGATTTTAATTTTTGTTTTGCTTGAAGTTGGGTTCCGTAATCTGAAAGTTTGGAATTTTTTGACTGACCGTGTTGTCCAGGAGGGTATGCTCTTTTATTAAAAGGGCTTTTTGGTCTTCCCCAAAGGTTTACTTTTAACCTTCTATCAATTTTATGTTTAGAATTTAATCTTTTTGTCATTTAGTGGAATGGTTTATAAACTTAACATCTTATTTGTCAATTAACGTTTTTTTCCTAAACTTGCAAATACACTTGATAAAATACGTGTTTCTTTATCTGAAAGTTCCATTCTGTAAAAAATATTTCTTAAATTCTCAAGCATTAAGGGTTTTTTTTCTTTATTCTTGAAAAAATTAATTTCATTAAGATTATCAAGACACAAATTTATCATTGATTGTATTTCTTTTTTAGAAGCTTTTTTTACCTTTTTTGACTTTTTAAACTGATTGGATTTGAAGTTTAAAAAACTTGAGATAAATTGCGCAATAATGATGAGGCTGTGAGATAAATTTAAAGATTTAAAATTGATATTAGTTGGAATTTGCAAAGTGTAATTTGCATAACTAACTTCTTTATTTGATAATCCTGATGCTTCTGAGCCAAATAAAAATCCAATTTTTTTTCTAAAGTCTATTTTTTTTAAACCCTCAAGACTTATATGTTTCACGTTTTTGTTTCTAAATCTTGCAGAAGTTGCAATTAATATATCAATATCTCCTAAAGAACTTTCTAGATTATTGAATACTTTACCTTTCTTTATAATATCTTTCGCTCCAACAGATGTTGCTAATATCTTATCGTTAGGAAAAATAGGTTTTGGATCAATTAAATAAAGTTTTTGAAAATTAAAATTTTTTATTGCTCTTGCACAAGCGCCAATGTTTTCTGATAACTGAGGTTTGTGTAAAATAAATGTAACTTTATTCTTATTCATTTATTTGATGCCGTGATTTCTATTATAATTAGATAATATCGAAGGGTTTATTCCTTTTATAAATTTTGGATCAACATCCCATATAGAAACTTTTAATGGATAACACTTTGCAACATCAGATGAATGTTCTGATCCACAGTCTCCACCCGGGCAAGCAGATAAAGCTCCTAATAAATCTGTTTCTGCGAAAAACTCTAAATAATCACCAGGTCTTACTGGACTTGATTTCATAAAGTATTGTTTGGTATCATTCGTAAAGCCAGTGAGCATAAATACATTTAATACATCATGCACAATTTCTTCTGCTTCATCTAACTTGATGTTTTTTTCCTTAACTAAAGCTCTAGTCAAATTTGAATGACAACAATAATGATAATCGTTGTTTGATGTGAGTTTATATGTGTAAGGATCACATCTAGTACCTATAACATCATGAACAGAGCCTCCATCTTTATCATACCCATACCAGTCTAATGTATCCCAAGTAATTGTAGCTAATGATCTTAAATACGGAAAGCTACTAAACATTTTATCTCCAACCGAAATATGTGTTCCGTAGAGAGCTCTAGTTTTTCCAGAATAAAACTTTTCATTTAAATTATCAGCTTGAAATAAGTTTAAATCTCCAACTTGAGGTCCTTCAACACTTTCTATTCTAAAGAAATTACCTGATTTAACATTAAAAGTTTTAGCATCTCTTGGAGGGATTATAACTTCATCGATTTGTTTAATGTGTTTTCTAGCTTCATGTAATATTTCAAGATTATTATTTATGCTTTCATTTGGGTAACAAACAACAGGGTCTGCTCCTACTCTGCTTTCAACATCGGTGGGTTTCTTTGTAAAATTCCTGGTCTTCATTTATACAGTTAACAGTTCAATTAAACCAAATATTAAGTAAATTACAATAATCCAGCCTAATACTTTATTATCTAACTTATAACCTTTGACATCTTCATGAAGATTTTCATGGATGCTCAAATCATCATTAACAATCTTATCAATTTTTTTTTCACTCCCCTTTTCATCTAAAAATTTAAGAAATCCCAAGCTTGTTCTCTTTTTATAAAAATAAATTAGCACTGCTAAAATAACAAAATATATGATTGTGCCTTCGTTCATAATCTAAATTTTAAATAATATAGTATCTGCTCAGATCTTAAAATGATACGAGTTTTCTTAAAAAATTTTAGTACTCATTTTTTTAGGTCAATAATACCTTTGAAGATAATGATTAAACCAATAACTGCAGGAATTTTGCCTAATGGTAAATGCTCTTTCGTAAAATACCAAAATGCTATTAAAGCAAAACCGATTATAAATAATGAAGCAATTTTCATTTATTTACTTGCAGGAGCTTTATCCTTAAATAATTTAAAATCTAAACTATCAATCAGAGCTTTAAATGATGCATCAATTATGTTTGGTGATACGCCAATTGTAAACCAATTTTTTCCTTGAGAGTCCGTGCTTTCAATTGAAACTCTTGTGGTTGCCTCTGTACCTGTATTTAAAATTCTAACCTTATAGTCAACTAGTTTTAAATCTTTCAAATATTCAGAATATTTTTCTAATTTTGTAACATTCTTTCTTATAGCATTATCCAGAGCATGGACGGGTCCATTACCTTCACCTTCACAAACTATTTGTTCACCATCAACTTCTAGTTTTGCTTTTGCTTTAGAAACGATCTTATCTTTATTGTTTTTTGAAACTGAAACATCATATTCCTTAATTGAAATATATCTTGGAATTTCACCCATTACTCTTCTGGCCAATAGTTCAAATGAAGCGTCAGCTCCATCGTAGCTATAACCAATGAACTCTCTGTCTTTTACTTCTTCTAATAGTTTTTTTACTTTTGGATCGTTTTCTTCAATTTCTATTCCAATTGTTTTAAGTCTAGATAAAATATTTGATTTACCTGACTGATCAGAAACAACTATATTTCTGTTGTTACCAACATCTTCAGGATTTATATGCTCATAAGTTTTAGGATCTTTTTGAACTGCAGATACATGTAGACCACCTTTATGTGAAAATGCTGCAGCACCCACATATGGTAGATGTTTGTTCGGTTTTCTATTTAATATTTCATCAAGTAGTCTTGAACATTGTGTAATGTGTTTGATATTTTTTTCCTTAATACTTATTTCAAATTTGTCTGATAATTCTTTTTTAAGATGAAAAGTTGGGATAATTGACATTAAGTTGGCGTTACCACATCTTTCACCTAAACCGTTAATAGTGCCTTGTATTTGCCTTGCCCCCGATAAAACAGCTGCAATTGAATTTGCAACAGCATTACCAGTATCATTGTGTGCATGAATACCTAAATTTTCACCAGGAATATGTTTTGAAACTTCTTTAACTATATCTGTTACTTCATGAGGAAGTGTTCCGCCATTTGTGTCACAAAGAACTATCCATTTTGCTCCATTATCGTAGGCAGCTTTAATACAAGCTAAAGCATATTTTGGGTTTGCCTTGTAACCATCAAAGAAATGTTCTGCGTCAAACATGAACTCTTTATTATTTTTTACAAAATGTTTTGTTGTTTCTTTTATATTTTCTAAATTTTCCTCATT
Source organism: uncultured Pelagibacteraceae bacterium (assembly GCA_902514805.1). Lineage (GTDB taxonomy): Bacteria > Pseudomonadota > Alphaproteobacteria > Pelagibacterales > Pelagibacteraceae > Pelagibacter. Next base: position 7,858 of record CABXSF010000003.1, read on the forward strand.
AGATATACCTAATGCTACATCAACATGAAAATCCCACGACTTTCCAACCAAACAAACAGATTTAGTATTTGAATTTAAAATTGCTGATAAACCTGGATCATTTTCAGCACTTCGTCCAGTTTTTTTTGTCATCCCAAAAGCAGTAAAGCTAGAGTTTTTTAAATCTAAACCTTTTTGAAAAAATTCTGTATCAGATGGATTAGCCCCTGGCCAACCCCCTTCTATATAATCAACGCCAAGATCATCTAAAGCATGCGCAATCTTTGTTTTTTCATCAATTGAAAAATGTACACCTTGAGTCTGTGCACCGTCTCTCAATGTTGTATCAAATATATAAAGTCTTTCTTTGCTCATTTAATTTTCCAAGTTGTTTTATCATCTTTATCTTCAATTAAAATACCTTTGTCTGAAAGCTCTTTTCTTATTTTGTCAGCTAATTCGTAATTTTTACTATCTCTTGCAACATTTCTGTACTTTATTTTTTGTAAAATTTCCTCCTCTGAAATTTTTAGAATATTTTTCTTAAACTCTTGCCATTTTGATTTTGGCTCGGTCAAAAGACCAATAAAATTACATGCTGTTGTAAAAATTTCTTTATCCTTATCTGATCCTTTTACAGCTTTATCATGCAATTTGTGAATATTACTTATATAACCGGGTGTATTTAAATCTTCATAAAGAGGAACTAAATCATCATCTGGTATTAATACTTTACCCTCTGGTTTTTTTTGGCACCCATACCATTTATCTAAAGTTTTTTTTGATTGCGCTAATAGATCTTCATTCCAATCCATTGCTTGCCTATAATGAGTTGACATTAATGCTAATCTTAAAACTTGACCATTATACTTTTCATAAAAATCTTTTATCTTAAAAACATTCCCCTGAGACTTTGCCATTTTCTCATTTGAAACTGTAATAAATCCATTGTGTATCCAATAATTTGATAATGATTTATTTTCATTTGCACATCTTGATTGTGCTATTTCGTTTTCGTGGTGTGGAAATAATAAATCACGTCCTCCTCCATGTATATCAAATGTATCTCCAAGAAACTTTTTTGACATCGCAGAACACTCTATATGCCACCCTGGTCTACCTCTTCCCCAAGGAGAGTCCCAACCGGGTTCATCTTTAGTAGATGGTTTCCATAAAACAAAATCTTCAGGTCTTTTCTTAATTTCTGATACCTCAACCCTAGCTCCTGCAAAAAGTTCATCAACATTTTTATTTGATAGTTTTCCGTAATCTTTAAAACTCGATACATTAAAATAGACATGAGATTTATTTTCATATGCATTATTTTTTTTAATAAGAATTTTTATCATATCGATCATTAATGGAATATTCTCAGTAGCTTTTGGTTCAAAAGAGGGTTTTTCACAATTTAAATAATCACAATCATCATTAAAACGTTTTGTAATATCTTTAGTTAATTTATCTATTGATATATTTTTCTTTTTTGCACCATCTATAATTTTATCATCAACATCAGTTATATTTCTTGCATATAAAACTGAAGATTTTCCATATTTACATTTAAGCACTTTAAAAAGAATATCAAAAACTACTAAAGGTCTAGCGTTACCAATATGGGGATCATCATATACTGTGGGTCCACAAACATACATCCTAACTTTCTTAGGATTTATTGGTGTGAACTTTTCTTTTTTTCCACCTAGACTATTACTTAAATATATATCTTTATTCATTGTATAAGGAATATACTTTTAATTTAGATTTGTGAATCTATTTGATTAATTGGGAATCTTGCATATTGGAATTGGCTCCATTTTGTGCAAGTTTGATTTTCTAATTTGAATATATTTATCTCGATTTTTAGAATTCTCGTTATCCATCGCTTCTTCTATTTCTTTGTATGATAATCCTAGTTGACCTTCATCAGTTCTACCATCATCCCAAAGACCATCGGTTGGTGCTGCTTTAATAATATCATCAAGTATTTTCAGTTCTCTTCCAAGTTCCCATACTTCTGTTTTATTACAATCTGCAATTGGAGATATATCAACTCCTCCATCACCATATTTTGTATAAAAACCAACTCCAAAATCTTCTACTTTATTTCCTGTTCCAACCACTATTCCATTGTTAGCTGCAGCCACTTGATAAAGAGTTGCCATTCTTAATCTAGCACGAGAATTGGCCATCCCGTGTTCACTATCAAATTTACCTAAAGTATTTCCAAATGTTTTAAACAAATTATCTAGTTCTATTGTATGACCTTGAACATTTTTAAAATTTTTTTTCAACCACTCTTGATGTCTTATACTTAAATCGTGTTGAATATCTTTTTGTTTTATTGGCATAGATAAAACTATAGTTTTTAGACCTGTCATTGCACTTAATGTACTTGAAACAGAGGAGTCAATTCCCCCAGAAATACCTATAACTAAAGACTCCGCTTTTTTTGGCATTGAATTAACATAATTCAATATCCACTCCTTTATAAATATAGCTTTTTTTGATGCATCCATGATTCTTATATAATGTAAAAATTAAATTTTTAAATGTCTAAGATGCCGCTTTAATTGCATTTTTTGCATAATTGGAATTCTTTTTAATCTCGTCAGAAATCAAAAAAGCTAATTCCAAGGCCTGATCAGCATTCAATCTTGGATCGCAATGCGTATGGTATCTGCTTGATAAATCTTGGTCTGAAATATTTTTTGCACCACCAGTACATTCTGTCACATTCTGACCTGTCATTTCTATATGAAGACCGCCAGCATAAGATCCTTCACTTTGATGAACTTCAAAAACGTTTTTTACCTCTTTGACCACATTGTTAAATGGTCTCGTTTTAAATCCGGTTGTAGAAACTAAAGTGTTTCCATGCATCGGATCACATGACCAAACTACATTGAGACCCTCTTTTTTAATTCCTCTAATAAGTTTTGGTAGAAACTTTTCAACTTTATCGTGTCCATATCTCGAAATAAGAGTAATTTTTCCTTTTTCATTTTTAGGATTAATGACCTCACAAATTTTTGCTATCTCATCTGCTTTTGATGTTGGCCCACATTTAATTCCAATTGGATTTTCTATTCCTCTACAAAATTCAACGTGTCCACCATCTAATTGTCTAGTTCTATCTCCAATCCAAACAAAATGAGCAGAAGTGTCATGGTATTCTCCTGTAGTAGAGTCTGTTCTTGTCATGCTTTCTTCAAATGGTAAATGAAGAGCTTCATGAGAAGTCCAAAAATTGACTGTGTACAATCTTCTATTAAATTCTGGAGTTATTCCGCAAGCTGCCATAAATCCAAGTGCGTCTGCAATTTTATCCTCTAGCTCTTTGAATTTTTTAGCTTGTGGACTATTTTTAATGTATCCCAAATTCCATAGATGAACTTTTTTTAAGTCTGCGAAACCTCCATTTGAAAAAGCCCTTAATAAATTAAGTGTAGATGCTGATTGAGAGTAAGCTCTAAATAATCTTTTTGGATCAGGTCTTCTGGCTTTTTCATTAAATTCAATTGAGTTAATGTTATCTCCTAGATAACTTGGTAATTCTTTTCCACCTTGTTTCTCAGTTGGTGCACTTCTTGGTTTAGAAAACTGTCCAGCAATTCTTCCAAGTTTAACAACTGGCAAAGATGCTGAGTAAGTTAAAATAAGTGACATTTGTAAAATTACTTTAAAAGTATCCCTTATGTTATCAGGATGAAATTCTGCGAAACTTTCTGCGCAATCTCCTCCTTGAAGTAAGAATGCCTTACCATCTACAACTTCTGCAAGTTGATCTTTTAAATGTCTAGTCTCGCCAGCAAATACCAATGGTGGAGAAGATTTTAATTTATTTAATACCATGTTAAGTTCTTTCTCATCATCGTATGATGGGACATGCTTAACAGGATATTTTCTCCAAGAGTTAACTTTCCAATTTTTCATATTTCAACCTTAAGATGAATATATAACGAAATTATGACAAAAGAGAATACTTATTTTATTTACTCAACTGTTACTGATTTAGCTAAATTTCTCGGTTTATCGATGTCGTACCCTTTTTTTAATGCCGAATAGTAGGCAAGTTTCTGTAAAGGTATAGTAACTAAAAAAGGAAACAAATCATCGTCTGTATTTTCAACTTCTATAGTCTCCCATATGTTTTCTGAATACACTTCATCTTTACTTTTATTTGTAATAAGTAATACTTTTGCCCCCCTAGCTATCACTTCCTGCATATTCGAAATTGTTTTTTTATAATGTTGGTCTCTTGGTGCAATTACAACAACAGGCATTCCATCCTCAATAAGTGCTAATGGCCCGTGTTTCATTTCACCTGCTGGATAACCTTCAGCATGTACATAAGCTAACTCTTTAAGTTTTAACGCTCCTTCTAATGCTATTGGAAAAGAATAACCTCTTCCCAAAAACATCGATCCTTTTGCATCTATAAATGAACCACATATTGATTGTATTTTGTTTTCAGTTGTTAAGGATTTTTTCACTAATTCAGCAAGACTAAATAATTTTTTAATTTTAATTAAATAATCTTTTTTACTAATATCTTTTCTTTTTTGGGCTAATTTTAAACTAAGTATATATAAAACAAGCATTTGTCCCAGGAAAGCTTTGGTTGATGCAACCCCAATTTCTGGCCCACAATGAATTGGTAAAACAAACTTAGAGTCTCTTGCTATTGAACTTTCAATAACATTTACAACTGAGCATGTTTTCATCTTATTTTTATTACAAAGATCTAAGGCTGCATAAGTATCAGCAGTTTCACCCGATTGAGACACAAATATATAAAGACAGTCTTTTTTAAATTTATTTTTTCTATAACGAAATTCTGATGCTATATCTACGCTTACATCAAATGACGTTAATTGTTCAAACCAGTATTTTGCAATAATACATGAATGGTAAGCTGTGCCACATCCGATCAAAGTAATAGAATTTATTTCCTTTTCTTTAAATGGAAAATTAAAAATATTAATGTCTTTATTTATTTTATCTATATATTCATTAACACAATTTTTAATTGTATTTGGCTGTTCATCAATTTCTTTAGCCATAAAATGTTTGTAGTCACCCTTTTCATAATTTTGTTCATCAGAAGACAAAAGTAATATTTTTTTATTAATTTTTTTTCCACTCTGATTAAAAAATTCAACATTATCTTTTTTAATAATGCAAATCTCACCATCGTTAAGATACGATATTTTGTTTGTCATAGACTTAAGCGCGTAAGAATCTGATCCTAAATAGTTTTCACTCGGACCATAACCAACAGCTAAAGGGGAGCCTCTTCTGGCGCCGATTATTAAATTAGGGTTATCTTTAAAGATAATACCTAAAGCAAAACTTCCATGAAGTTTTTTTAAAACTTTAATAACTGCATCTTTAAGACTATCTTTTTTTAAATATTCAGTAATAAGATGAACAATAACCTCGGTATCTGTTTGTGACTTAAACTTATGTCCTTTATTTATTAAAAACTTTTTTAACAATGTTGAGTTTTCAATTATTCCATTGTGAACTACAGATACATTTTCTGACGAATGTGGATGAGCGTTAATTGTGTTTGGAGCACCGTGCGTTGCCCATCGTACATGCCCAATTCCAACATTTCCTGTTAGCTTTGATTTTGAAACAGCTTCTTCCAAACTCTCAACTCTACCCTCGCATTTAACTTCTTTAATAATGCCAGAGTCAATCGTGGCTATTCCCGCAGAGTCGTAACCTCTATATTCCAATTTTTTTAACGAATTTATAATTGGTGATGATACTAATTTATTACTTGTTATTCCAATAATTCCACACATAATTTATTTTTTTTTCTTGTAATTTTTTACTTCAGTTTGTTTTGCTCTTGTTAAAGCTAAAGAACCATTATTGACATTTTGAGTGATTACAGAACTAGCTCCAACAATTGCTTTTTTTCCAATTCTAACCGGAGCAACTAATGAGGTGTTTGATCCTATAAAAGCACCATCTTCAACAATTGTTTTGCTTTTTTTAACTCCATCAAAATTACAAGTAATAGTTCCTGCACCAATATTTGATTTTTTTCCTATTGTTGCATCACCAATATAAGTAAGATGATTTGCCTTTGAATTTTTTTTTAGTCGAGATTTTTTAATCTCAACAAAGTTACCGACTTTTGAACCTTCTTCCAAAACAGTCCCAGGTCTTAAACGTGCATAGGGACCAATTGAAACATTATTATCAACACTTACACCTTCAAGATGTGAAAATGCTAATATTTTTACGTTATTTTTAATTTTTACTTTTGATCCAAAAACAACATACGGTTCTATTGTTACATTTTTTCCAATTTTAGTATCATTTGAAAAAAAAACAGTCTCAGGCGCAGTCATTTTAACACCTTGGTTTAAAAATTTTTTTCTAAATTTATTTTGAATATCAGTTTGTTTCATTGATTTTTTCTTATAGATAAGTATTTATGATAAAGAATTCACAAAATATTTCTTAATAATACTTTTTAAAAATGAGTCAAAAGTTCACAGTTTTAGTAGATTTAGATGGAACCATAGTAGATACGGCTCCAGATCTAATGAATGCACACAATTATGTAATGAAAAAATTTGGGTTCGAGACAAAAACAACAGAGGAAATTAGAAACTTAGTTGGTAAAGGCGCTGGTGCTTTGATTGGAAGATCAATTTGGGGAACAGCTAAAAAGGAGTTTGGAAAAATATCAGATCAAAAAATTAAAGATCAAATGATAAAGGATTTTATAGATTATTATGCAAAAAATATTGTTAATGAAAGTAAGATTATCGATGGTGTGATAGAATTTTTGAAATGGTCAAAACAAAATGATATTTCACTAGCAGTTTGTACAAATAAGCAAGAGCATCTAGCAATTGATTTATTAAAAAAAATAAAAATTTTTGACTATTTTGAATATGTTGCTGGTAGCAATACTTTTGATTATTGCAAACCTGATCCTAGACATTTAACTTCTGTTATTGAAATTCTTCAAGGAGATTTAAAAAAATCATTAATGATTGGTGATAGTGAAACAGATTCTGCTGCTGCTAATTCTGCAAGATTACCATTTATATTGCTCGAGGACGGATATACTGATAAAAAGGTAATCGAAATACCTCATGATCACTTGGTAACCAACTTTAAGGGGATTGAAAAAATAGTTTCAAAATATTTGAATACTTAACACAAATGAAGTACTTAACTCAAAAAGGAATAAATTGAGAATACATAAAGTAAAAGTTTTTGCATCAAAAGATAAATTGAGTAAAAAAAATCAACTAGCATGGAAAATTGCAGAAATCGCAAGTGATAACGCTAATCTGAATAAAGACTCTGTTGATATGGTGATAAACAGGATAATTGATAATGCATCTGTTGCTATCGCTTCATTAAATAGAAAAGCTGTAATTACCTCAAGAGAAATGGCAATGAAACACCCAAGATCTAATGGTGCAACTTTATTTGGAATTAATTCAAAAAAGAAATTTGATTGTGAGTGGGCTGCTTGGTCAAATGGAACTGCAGTAAGAGAATTAGATTTCCACGATACCTTTTTAGCAGCAGATTATAGTCATCCAGGAGATAATATTCCTGCATTAATGGCTGTTGCACAACAAAAGAAAGTCTCCGGTTTAAATCTTATTAAAGGAATTATTACTGCATATGAGGTGCAAGTGAACCTTGTCAAAGGAATCTGTCTTCATAAACATAAAGTAGATCATATCGCTCACTTAGGTCCAAGTGTTGCGGCAGGTTTAGGAACAATGCTAAATCTTAAAACTGAAACTATTTATCAAGCTGTTCAACAAGCATTGCATGTTACTGTTTCTACTAGACAATCTAGAAAAGGAGAAATTTCTAGCTGGAAAGCTTTTGCTCCTGCGCATGCTGGAAAACTTGGTATAGAGGCAGTCGATAGAGCAATGAGAGGTGAAGGAGCCCCAAGCCCAATTTATGAAGGAGAAGATAGTGTGGTTGCAAGAATACTCGATGGAAAAAAAGCATTATATAAAGTTCCACTTCCAAAAAAAAATCAGGAAAAAAAAGCTATTCTAGAAACTTACACAAAAGAATATTCAGCAGAATATCAAGCGCAAGCGCTTATAGACCTTGCAAAAAAATTAAATAGAAAAATAAACAGTTTAAATGAAATTAAAAAAATAGATATATATACAAGTCATCATACTCATTATGTAATTGGAACCGGAGCAAACGATCCACAAAAAATGGATCCTAATGCGAGTAGAGAAACTTTAGATCATTCAATAATGTATATATTTGCTGTTGCTTTAGAGGATGCTGATTGGCATCACGTAAAATCCTATAGCAAATCAAGAGCAAGAAAAAAAACCACCATTAAAATATGGAGATCTATTAAAACTCATGAGGATAAAAAATGGACTAAACGTTATCATGATCCAAACCCAAAAAATAAAGCTTTTGGGGCTAAAGTTATAGTCACATTAAAAAATAATAAAAAAATTGTTGAGGAACAAGGGGTTGCAGATGCTCATCCTTATGGTTTAAGGCCGTTCAAAAGGGCTAATTATATTCAAAAGTTTTTAACACTCACAAAGGATATTATACCAAAAAAAGAGTCAGACAGATTTCTCAAAGACATTCAAAACTTAAGAAAATTAAAGTCAAATCAGTTACACAAATTAAATATTGAAATTAATAGTAGAGATATTAAAAAAAATAAAAAAATTGGTATTTTTTAATGCACTTTATTAAAAAAAAAATAAAAGAAAAAAGAAAAGATTTTGTTGATAAATTAAAAAGTGGAAAAATTTTAAGAGTTCCTGGTGCATACAACCCATTAACTGCTAAAGTAATTGAAGAAATTGGTTATGACGCTGTTTATGTTTCTGGTGGAGTGATGTCTAATGACCTTGGTTACCCAGATATAGGCCTTACTACACTTGAGGATGTAAGTAACAGATCAAAACAAATAGCAAGAGTTACAAACCTACCTACAATTGTAGATATTGATACTGGTTTTAAATCTTGCAAAAAAACGATTAAAACTTTCGAAAAATTTGGTGTGACAGCGGTACATATAGAAGACCAAGTTGAGAGAAAAAGATGTGGTCACCTTGATAACAAAGAACTTATTTCTGCTAAAAAAATGGTAAAAAAAATTGAAGAGTGTGTTAAAGCCAAAAAGGATAAAAATTTTAAGATAATTGCTAGATCTGATGCAAAAAGTGTTGAAGGAATAGATAAGATGATTGATAGATGTAAAGCATATATCGACGCAGGGGCCGAAATAGTTTTTCCTGAAGCTTTAAAAGATAAAGGTGAATTTGAAAAAGTGAGGAAAAGTCTAAGTTCATATTTATTAGCAAACATGACAGAATTTGGAAAATCAGATCTTTTGGATTATAAAGAGCTGGAAACTTTGGGTTATAATATTGTTATTTATCCCGTAACAACTCAAAGACTAGCAATGAAAAGTGTGGAGGAAGGTTTGAAGAAAATTTTTGAAGAGGGACATCAAAAAAACCTTGTTGAAAAAATGCAGACTAGAAGTAGATTGTATGATTTGGTGGATTATGAAAAATACAATGCTCTCGATAAAAAAATATATAATTTTAGTACAGATGGACATGATTAATGACTGAAGATATTAAAAAAGGTTTACTTGGAATTGTGGTTGATGAAACGGAAGTTTCAAAAGTAATGCCAGAAATTAACTCTCTTACATATAGAGGATATGCTGCGCAAGACCTTTGTGCAAAATGTAAGTTTGAAGAAGTTGCATATCTTATACTAAATGGAGAGTTACCTTCTGAAAAACAGTTAAAAAATTTTGAAAAAGTTGAGAGGAAAGAGAGAAAACTATCAAAGACATTATTAGAAAGTATTAAGAATTTTCCTAAAAAATCACATCCAATGGATGTAGCAAGAACAGCAGTAAGTATAATGGGTTTAGAGGATAAAGAAACCAAAGATAACTCACAAGAAGCAAACTTGAGGAAAGTAATGAGAATTTTCGCAAAAACACCTGTTGCTTTGGCAGCCTTCTATAGAATTAGAAAAGGAAAAAAAATCATTAAACCAAAGAATAATTTGTCATTTTCAGAAAATTTTTTTTACATGTGTTTTGGTAAAGTTCCTGAAAAAGAAATTGTAAAAGCGTTTGATGTATCTCTTGTATTGTATGCTGAACATAGTTTTAATGTTTCTACATTTACCGCAAGAACAATAACTAGCAGCTTGTCAGACATTCATGGTGCAATTACTGGTGCTATTGCGAGTTTAAAAGGACCGTTGCACGGTGGTGCTAATGAGGAAGTAATGCATATGATGAATAAGATTAAAAAGCCCGAAAATGCATTGAATTGGATAAATAATGCTTTAGATCAAAAAGCTGTTGTTATGGGTTTTGGTCATAGAGTTTATAAAAGTGGTGATTCTAGAGTTCCAACAATGAGAGAATATTTTTCTAAAGTAGCGAGAGTAAAAAAAGATAAAAAGTTTGAGAAAATTTATGACATCGTTGAAAAGGTAATGATTGATAGAAAAAATATCCATCCAAATGTTGATTATCCTACTGGGCCGACTTATCATTTAATGGGATTTGACACAGACTTCTTTACACCAATTTTTGTAATTTCTAGGATAACAGGATGGTCTGCACATATTCTTGAGCAACATGCAGCAAATAAATTAATTAGACCTCTTGCAAGCTACAAAGGTAATAGTTATAGAAAAGTTGTTCCTTTAAATCAAAGATAAGTTAAGTTTTAATAGCAAGAATATTTTCCTCATCAATTTTTGAAGTCTTATATCCGTAAACATTTAATTTCTTTAAAGTTTCCTCAAGTTTTTGTCCAGTTTTTTTGTATCCGTCGAAATGTTTATATTCGAATAATATTTCTTTAATGTTTAAAGAGTTAAAGTCTATGTCATTTAGTATTTCATATTCACTACCCTCAACATCAATTAACAGTTTATTAATTTGTTTTATTTGATATTTTTTTACAATATCTCTAAATCTTATTGTGTTTATTGAAACTTTTTCTATATCTTCTTCCTCAACTTTAAATCTTTTTGATTTATGGTCAAGAATGTGTTGTTTATTGAATGATCCTATGCCACTTGACCAGTGTTTTTTTAATTTATTTATAGACTTTTCTTTTATAAAATAAAAATTCTTAATTTCATTTTTGTTAGATATTGCGACTTGTTCAATTATAACATTCTCTAGATGGATTAAATTTTTTTTTATTGCGACGACGTTATGTGGGACGGGTTCAACCAACAATACTTTTTCGGGCGATAATTTTTCAATATCGCCCTTAATATGAATGCCTATATGAGCTCCTAAAACTACTAAACCAAATTTACTCATTTGGCATTATATGCATTAACTAAATGCTTCTACCCAATTACCTCTTGTGGATGCTTTTGAATACTCAGTTGCTCTTCCTTCAAAGAAGTTCATATGTTCAACAGCATTTAACATTGTGTCAAGCCAAGTGAGTGGATTTTTTTCTATATCATAAATTGGTTCAAGACCAAGCTGAACTAATCTTCTGTTTCCTATAAACCTAATATAGTCTTTAACTTCTTGAGCTGTAAGACCTTTCATTGGTCCCATTTCAAATGCTAAATCTATAAATGCATCTTCATGCTCAATAATAGTTCTACATGCATCATAAATTTCTTTTTTAAGCTTCGGTGTCCAAATCTCAGGATTTTCTTTTATAAATTCTTTGAAAATTCTGATCATTGAATTACAGTGAAGAGTTTCATCTCTTACTGACCAAGTAACTATCTGTCCCATACCCTTAAGTTTATTGTGTCTTGGGAAGTTTAACAAAATTGCAAAACTTGCAAATAATTGTAGTCCTTCAGTAAAAGCACTAAATACTGCAACAGTCTTAGCAATATCTTCTTTTGAGTTTACATTAAAACCTTGCATGTAATCGTACTTATCTTTCATTTCTTTATATTTCATGAAAGCTGAGTATTCAGACTCAGGCATTCCTATTGTGTCTAATAGATGTGAATAAGCAGCTACATGAACAGTTTCCATTGCAGCAAAAGCTGTCATCATCATTAAAACTTCTGTTGGTTTAAATACTGTTGTGTAGTGTCTTAAATAACAGTTATTAACCTCAACATCTGCTTGAGTAAAAAATCTAAAGATTTGAGTTACTAGATTTTTTTCTGATTCTGACAAATTTTTTTGCCAATCTCTAACATCATCTCCTAATGGCACTTCCTCTGGTAACCAGTGTATTCTTTGTTGAGTTAACCAAGCATCATAACACCATGGATATCTGAATGGTTTGTAAACAGGATTTTCTACTAATAATCCCATTTTTTTTGGTTGGATAATTTTTCCTTTTTCCTCTTTTTTTACTACTGACATGATAGACACTCCTCGTATTTGTTTTCGTCATTTTCTTCTTGTTTTGATTTATATACATTTGCAGTAACATCAGTCGATTTTGCATCGTTAACATTTTCTGCTCTTTGTATTGATTTAGACCTGCAATAATAAAGACTCTTCAATCCTTTTTTCCAAGCTTGGAAATGTATTTGATGAAGATCTCTTTTGTGAACGTCAGCAGGTAAAAATAAGTTAATGGATTGTGCTTGCGAAATATGTGGAGTTCTATCTGCACTTAAATCGACAAGCCATCTTTGATCTAATTCAAAAGCTGTTTTAAAAACATCCTTTTCTTCTTGAGTTAAAAAATCTAAATGTGATACAGAACCTTGGTTAGTCGTAATTGTTGACCAAGTTTCATCTGTATCTTTTCCGTGTTTTTCTAATAACTTACTCAAGTATTTATTTCTTACATTAAAAGAACCTGAAAGAGTTTTGTGGGTATAGCTATTTGCTGCAATTGGCTCAACTCCAGGAGAAGTTCCACCACAAATAATTGAAATTGAAGCAGTGGGAGCTATAGCAGTTTTATTTGAAAATCTTTCTTTAAAACCGTATTCAGCAGCATCAGGACATGCTCCCCTTTCCTCCGCTAAATTTTTTGAAGATTTATCAACTTTCTTTTGAATATTTTCAAAAATCTTTTTGTTCCAAACTTTGCTCATTACAGACTCAAGAGGTATCATTTTTTTCTGATAGTATGAGTGAAGCCCCATAACACCTAAACCAACACTACGCTCTTTTGCAGCTGAGTATGTTGCATCACTAAATTCTTCTGGCGCATTGTTAATAAAGTCAGTTAAGACATTGTCTAAAAATCTCATCACATCATCTATAAAGCTTTCATCTTCTTTCCATTCATCATATTTTTCAATATTTAATGAAGATAAACAACAAACAGCAGTTCTATCCCTGCCCTCTTTATCAATTCCTGTCGGAAGAGTAATCTCACTACATAAATTAGATGTTTTAACTGTTAAGCCAGCCAACTTATGATGTTGAGGTATTTGTCTATTAACTGTATCAATAAAAATTATGTAAGGCTCACCAGTTTCAACTCTTGCAGTTAATAATCTGATCCATAAATTTCTAGCTGAAACAGTTGATTGCACAGATGCATTTTTTGGACTCTTAAGTGCCCATTGTTCATCAAGTTCAACTGCTCTCATGAAAGCATCAGAAACAAGAACACCATGGTGTAAGTTAAGAGCTTTTCTATTCGGATCTCCACCAGTAGGTCTTCTCATTTCAATAAATTCCTCAATCTCTGGATGATCAATAGGTAAATAACAAGCGGCAGATCCTCTTCTTAAAGAACCTTGACTGATTGCCATTGTTAAAGAGTCCATAACTTTTATAAAAGGAATTATTCCAGAAGTTTTTCCAACTCTTCCAATTTTTTCACCAATGGATCTTAGATTGCCCCAGTAACTTCCAATACCGCCACCTCTTGCAGCTAACCAAACATTCTCACTCCAGAGACCTAAGATGCCATTTAAACTATCACTCGCCTCATTTAAGAAACATGATATTGGTAAACCTCTTGTTGTTCCCCCATTTGAAAGAACAGGAGTTGCAGGCATAAACCAAAGATTACTAATATAATTGTATAGTCTTTGTGCGTGTAAATTATCATCAGCATAATGACTTGCTACTCTTGCAAACAAGTCTTGGAAAGATTCATTCTCTCCTAAATATCTGTCGCTAAGTGTTGCTTTTCCGAAATCTGTAAGATTTTCATCTCTACTTCTATCAATCTTTATTGTGATACCTCTAGAGTTTTGAAATAGTTCTGTATTGTTGTTTAGAGAGAATAAATCTGGACCTTTGGTCTTGGTCTTCTGATCAACCTGAGGTTTAAATTCAGAGACAGCTTTCTTTATTGCCTGAGACAAGACTTTGTTCATTATACTCCCTTTTTAACACTATTTACTAGTAAAACAACTATATGTTGTGTGCAGATTTCTTAAGTACACTATATAAATTAAAAATCAACAGAACATTTATAGAACATAAAAAAAATAGTTCAATAAAAAAATCAAAAAAATGTACATATATCAACATGGAAGTGGAAAAAAAAATCGACCCATTGGGATTTAGAGAATACGACGCAAGGTGGTTATACCCAAAAAGCATCAATTCCAAGGGAATCGAAGCAGTAGGAAAAGGATTCGGAACTCAGGTAATCAACTCTGAAAAGAATCCTATCGTCATTGTAGGAAATGACTACAGATCTTATAGCGAAGAAGTTAAAAATAATTTTATAAAAGGACTTTTATCAACTGGCTGTAATGTAAAAGATATAGGTTTATGTTTATCACCCACAGTTTATTTCTCTCAATTTAAAATAAAATCAAATGCTGTAGCTATGATAACCGCAAGTCATAATGAAAATGGTTGGACAGGAATAAAGATGGGGATTGAAAAAGGGTTAACTCATTGCAAAGAAGAAATGTCAGAGCTTAAATCGATAGTAATGAATGAAACTTTCAAAAAGGGTTCGGGTAAATATGAAAAAGTACAAGATTTTAATAAAGTATACATTAATGAATTATCAAAAAATAAAATTAAGAAAAAGTTAAAAGTTGTAGCTGCATGTGGTAATGGAACTGCTGGAATATTTGCGCCTGAAATCCTTAGAAATATTGGATGTGAAGTAATAGAACTTGATTGTAACTTAGACTATAGTTTTCCTAGATATAACCCGAATCCAGAAGATATGAAAATGTTACATGAGATATCGAAATGTGTAAAAGAAAACAATGCAGACGTAGGTTTCGGGTTTGATGGTGATGGAGATAGAGTTGGGGTTATTGATAATAAAGGAAACGAAATATTTGCGGACAAAATCGGTTTGTTAATTGCAAGAAATATTTCAGAGTTACATCCTAATAATAAATTTATTATAGATGTAAAATCTACAGGATTATTTAGCAGGGATAAAATTTTAAAAAAAAATAATTGTAAAACTTTATATTGGAAAACCGGACATTCGTATATTAAGAGAAAAGTAAAAGAGGATAATGCTATTGCTGGTTTTGAAAAAAGTGGCCACTTTTTTTTTAATAAACCCTTAGGATTTGGCTTTGACGATGGAATTAATTCAGCGATACAAATTTGTCATTTAATTGATAATCAAAATAAAAAGTTAGATGTTCTAATTAGTAATTTGCCAAAAACTTTTCAAAGCCCGACTATGGGACCATTTTGTAAAGATGAAGAGAAATATAAAGTAATAGATGAAATTATCTCTCATATAAAAAAACTTCAGATTGACAAACAAAAAATATGCGATCAGGAAATAACTGATATACTTACCGTCAATGGTGTGAGATTTACTCTTGCTGATGGATCTTGGGGTCTTGTTAGAGCATCTTCAAACAAACCATCACTTGTTGTTGTTACAGAAAGTCCGGTATCAGATAAAATTAAAACTGATATCTTTAGATTTATTGATGATCTACTTCAAAAAACTGGAAAGATAGGTGAATACGATCAAAAGATATAGTTTTAAACTTTATTTCCTTTAATCAAAAAATAAAAGCCACCAATAAACAGAAAAATTTGCTCACTAGTAAATAATTTTTGGGTGATAAACCAATCTGGATGAGCAATTATAAATATATTTGTCATGAGTATGACAATTACAAGTCCCGCAAATCTCGTAAGTGTATCTCCTATGGGATTTTTCAAAAAACCACTAACAATTAAAATTATTCCAGATAAAAGTTCACTTAATGCAACAAATGATGCAAGTGCTGGAGGTAAACCAAAATATTCAACTAAACCTGCTGGTGGCAAAGGAAATTTAGCGTATCCGTGAATTATAAAAGCTATTCCAATACCAAACCTTAACAAAAGAGAAGCCAATGCTTCAAAGTTTAGTAAAAAATTTTTTAATTTTAAAACCATTAATTAAAATTTAAATAATTTATATTTAAGTTCAAGATAAGTTTTTGAATTATCACCATTAAATATTAAAATATCTGTAAAGAAATATTGTGGCAACTACGTATAAAAAAATTCCAAAAAGAACTTGAACTTTTGCCCTCTCAAGCCTATGCACTGTATTAGCCCCAATTCTAGCCATTATTGTTGTGATAGGTACGAATATTAGAAAGGCAGGGATATTTACAAAACCAACGCTGAGGGGAATATCAACATTTTTAAATAATCCTGACAAGAAAAAACCAACTGCACCAAACAATGAAATTATAAATCCAATGGCCGCGGCACTCCCTATTGCTCTATTTATCGAGTAACCAAAGTATCTTAAAACAGGGACATTAATCATCGCTCCAGTAATACCCATTGGAGCTGAAATTAAACCAGAAATAAATCCAAATGAAAGACGAGGCAGCAAATTAAATGAAGGATAAACTTTTTTATTTTTGTTTTTTGCAAGGAGTAGATAAGCACCTAAAAAATAGACCATGATTGAAAAAAAAAGAACCAATGATTTAGTATTCATCATAGAAGCAATTATAGTCCCAGTTACGACACCAAAAACAACAAATGTTCCAAAAGTTTTTATTATACTTAAATCAACAGCACCATGTTTTCTGTGAGCTAGTACTGATGAGAATGAAGTTAATATTGTTATTGTAAATGCAGTTCCAACTGTAAGATGCATTAGATAATCTCTATCTATTCCAAAAGTTTCAAAAATAAAGAAAAGAAATGGTACAGAAATTAATCCACCACCAATTCCAAATAATCCCGCAAAAAAACCAACAGGAATAGCTGCAGCAATCATTAATAAAATGAAAAATATGTATTCGTTGAAAATAATCTGGTCCACAATTTAAATTTAATTGATAGTTAGATATTCTAAAAATGATCTAATTGATACTAAAATTAAAAAAGTTCCAAATATTTTGCTAAGTATTTTTTTATCGATTTTGTAGACTGCTTTTGCACCTAACCTAGCCATTATCATGGTAACTGGGACAAATACTATGAAGCCAAGTAAATTTATATATCCCAAACTGAACGGTGTATTAACATTGTCAATAATTTTTCCACCAGTTATCATCGTAATTGTTCCAGTAACAGCAATAAGGAAACCTACTGCTGCAGCTGTTCCAATTGATTTTCTAATATCGTAACCAAATGTTCTCATGAAAGGAACCATCAATGATCCGCCTCCAATTCCTAAAGGAATAGAAATAAATCCAATCAATATACCAGAAATATTTTTAACTAAATTTGATATTTGTTTTGGGTTATCAACTAATTTTTCTCTCAAAAAAATAAAAAAAAGCCCAACCATAAAAGCAAATATAGAAAAAAATAATACAAGTGCAGGAGTTTTCAAGTTAACTGCCAAGAAAGTTCCAAAAAAAACTCCAATTAAAATAAAAATTCCAAATGATTTTACCATATTAAAATCTACTGCATCATGTTCTCTGTGAGTTAGCGTAGATATAATTGAAGTTGGAATTATTATTGCTAAAGATGTACCAACAGCTAAATGCATTCTTGTTACAATATCAAAATCTAAAACTGTAAATGCGTAATAAAGTGCGGGAACCATGATTATACCCCCACCTACTCCAAGTAAACCAGCCATAAATCCTGCGACCGCTGCAGCAATAGCTAAAACAGTTAAAAGATAAAAAATTTCATTGATATTTAAATTTTCCATTAGGAATTTAATTGATTTGCTTTTTCATTGTTTTGCACAATAGTCATTATGTGTTTTGCCTTTTGAAAATCTGAGTCTCTAGCCATCATATTGTCACTTAAATATCTTTTCCAATCTTTAGAGCCAGGTTGGCCATGATACAGCCCTACTGTGTGTCGCATTATATGATTTACTTTTGTACCAAGATTTACTTCTTCCTCTAAATAACTTAAAATTTCTTTTGCAATTTGTTCTCTCGATGGCACTTCATTTGTATTAAATATTTCTTTCTCAATATCAGTCAAAAAGTAAGGATTTTGATAAATTGCTCTTCCAATCATCACGCCATCACAATATTCTAAATGTTTTTTAATTTCTTCAGTTTGTGAGACTCCTCCATTAATTATTATCTCAAGCTTTGGGTTTGCTTTCTTAATTTCGTAAACCATTTTGTAATTTAGTTTTGGTATATTTAAATTTTGCTTAGGAGTAAGACCTTTTAATAAAGCTTTCCTTGCATGAAGTATGATTGTTTTGCATCCAGATTGTTTGATTTTGTTTATAAAGCTATTTAAATATTCAAAGTCCTCAATTTCATCAACACCTATCCTAGTTTTAGCTGTAACAGGTATTTTGCATGAATTGACCATGTTATTAATGCATTCTGCAACTAAATCAGGTTCTTTCATCAAACACGCTCCGAATGAATTTTTTTGTACTTTCTTGCTTGGACAACCTAAATTAATATTTATTTCATCATAACCAAATTGTTCAGCTAATTTAGCAACCTCTGCTAATTCGTTTTTATCTGAGCCACCTACTTGAAGAGCAACAGGTTTTTCTTCCTCTCTAAAACCAAGTATTCTTTTTCTATCCCCATGAATTGCTGATTTCGTTGCAACCATCTCAGAGTACAACATTACATTTTTACTAATAAGTCTTAGAAAATATCTATCATGCCTATCAGTGCAATCCATCATTGGTGCAACAGATATTTTTCTATTGATTTTTTTATTTTTAAAATCCAATTGGTTTACCCATTAATTTGTCAGGTAACCAAGTTACTATTTCTGGGAAAATACACAATATTATAATACAAATGACCATCATTGCCATAAAAGGAATAGAACCTTTTAATATTTCAGAAAGACTTACGTCGGGAGTAATTCCTTTTATAATATATAAGTTTAATCCAACGGGTGGAGTAATCAATCCAATCTCCATATTAATCGTAAAGACAATTGCGAACCAATAAGGATCAAAGCCAAATTGAGTAATAATTGGAAGTAGTATTGCAGAAGTCATTACTATAACGGCAACAGGTGGTAAAAAGAATCCAGCAATTAATAAGAATATATTTATGTAGAAAAATAAGACCCATTTATTTAATCCCATCTCTACTATTGTTTGTGCAATCGACTGTGTTACGTAAAGTGTAGATAAGCTAAATGCAAAAATATAAGAACCTGCAATGATAAACATTATCATCACACTTTCTTTCATAGATACTTTAACGATATCCCATATTTTTTTGGGTTGATAAATTCTGTAAACAATTGCAATCATTACAAATACAAGAAATGCACCTACTCCAGAAGCTTCGGAAGGTGTTGCTACTCCCCCGTATAAAACATACAAAACCCCAACTACAATTAACAAAAATGGCATGACTCTAGGAATAACTTCTAGTTTTTCTTTAAGTGTTGGAGGTGTTCTATTTCTCAAAATTTCAGCAGATTTTTTATCAATAAAATAAGAATATATGTAAGCCCATAACATAAATAATCCAGCTAAAAGTAAACCAGGTATGACACCACATAAAAATAATCTTCCAATCGAAGTACCAGTTGCTAATCCATAAACAATTAAAACAATGCTAGGCGGTATTAAAACACCTAAAGTTCCCCCTGCTGCTATACATCCAGTTGCTAACCTTGCTGAGTATCCTCTTTTTCTCATTTCTGGAATACCCATTGTTCCTATTGCTGCACATGTTGCGGGACTTGATCCACTTAGGGCCGCAAAAATAGAACAAGCTCCAATATTTGAAACAACAAGACCGCCAGGCAATCTCCATAGCCACCTGTCTAAGCCTGTATACAAATCTTTTCCAGCTGGTGAGTTTGCAACTGCCATTCCCATCAAAATAAACATTGGTATAGACAACAAAACAAATGAATTCAAACCTGCATAAAATGTTTCTGCAAAAACATTTAAAATTGAAAAACCTTCAGCGATAACCAAAAAAACTACTGAAATAAAACACAAACCGAATGCTATTGGTATACCTGAAAATAGCATCACAACGGTTGCTACTCCAACTACAAGTCCTAATAATAAAGGATCCATTATTTAAACTCCTTTAATTTTCTTACGTGCAAGATTAATTCAGATATGTATGACATTGTCATAAGTATTGCACCTATTAACATTGATGAGTATGGTATCCAGAGTGGAGGACCCCATACTGTTCCCGTATTGTAATTTTTTATAAATGCTTCGTAAGTAATTTCATAACTTACGTAAAATAAAATTAGAAAAAAAATTAAACAAAGACTGTCAGTGAAAATTTTAAGTTTAGTGACATTCTTTTCACTTAAAAAAGTATATAGATACTCCATATTAACGTGGCCTTTTTCACTTAAAACATAAGCAGCGCCTATAAATGTAGAAGCAACTAATAACATTGTAACAAGCTCTGTTTGCCATGTAATAGCGTTCTTAAATAAATATCTCTCGAAGACTAATTCTGTAATGATAACGATAGAAAGAAAAAGACAGCCGGCTGCAAATATTCCGCAAGCTTTAGCTAGCCAGTTTGTCAATTTAATAAATTTATCAGTCATGAAAAATACCCCTGCCGAAAAGCAGGGGTATAATTTTAGTTTAATTATTTAACAGCAAGAGCCATATCAATCAATTTTTGACCGTTTGGCACTTTTTCTGCAAAGTTTTTGTATGAAGATTTTTTAGCAATAGCTAACCAAGCATCAAAGTCTTCTTGTTTCATGTAAGACAATTCTACTCCAGCTTTTTTATAAGCTTTTTCCATTGTCGTATCTAAACCAGCAGCTTCTTTAGTCATAAACTTCTCTGCTTTTTTTCCAGCTTTCATTAAAGCTTTTTGTTGTTTGCTATCTAAGGCATCAAAAGATTTTTTTGACATTAAAATTGGCTCATACATAAACCATAGACCAAATTTTCCTGGAGGTGTTGCGCATTTTACTTGCTCATAAATTCTGTATGAAACAAAACTTCCTGAACTAGTATTAGCACCATCTAATACACCTGTTTGCAAACCGTTATAGATTTCAGAAGATGGCATTGATTGAATACCTGCTCCTGCCGCTTCTAACATTTGGTTAAATGCTTTACCTGCAGCTCTGAACGTTTGACCCTTAACAGATGCTGGATTTGAAATACAATTTTTCTTTGAAACAAATCCACCTGCAAGCCAAGCATCAGACAAAACAACTACACCTGCATCGTTGATGATTTTTTTAATTTCTGTCATCATTGGAGACGCATTAACTCTTAATGCATGTTTATGGTTTTTAACCATTCCAGGCATTAAAGTAATGTCAAACTCTGGATGGAATTTAGCAGCGTATGCTAATGGGAACGCTGAAATATCCAATTGACCTGTTGTCATTGGCTTCCATTGCTCTTTTGGTTTGTAAAGTGATTTTGCAGGGTAAATTCTAATATCTACTCCTACATTTGATTTTTCCATTTCATCAGCAATAATTTGAACCATTTCGTGTCTTACGTCGAAAGACCCGTCAGCTCTTGGCGTACCTGGCCATTGGTGACTAGCTTTTAGAGTTACTGCAAAAGCTGATCCAATAGTTGTAGTTACGAAAACTAATGAAAGAAAATACAAAGATATTTTTTTTAACATTATTATTCCTCTCTTTAATTATTTTATTAGTGTATTAAATGTAACTTCTTGATAAGAGTCAATATGCTTAAAAAATACCATTAGCCTTAATTATGAATGGACCCTTAAAAGATATACTAGTTTTAGACCTAACTAGAGTGCTGGTGGGTCCTTATTGTACAATGATTTTATCAGATTTGGGGGCAAGAGTAATTAAAGTAGAGGCACCTGAAGTTGGGGATGACTCCAGGAAATTTGGACCTTTTATTGACGATCAGTCAGCATACTTTATGTCCCTTAATAGAGGAAAAGAAAGTATAGCTCTAAATTTAAAAAATTCAGAGGACAAAAAAATTTTTGAACAAATACTTAAAAAAGCGGATGTGTTAGTTGAAAATTTTAAACCTGGAACATTAGAAAAATGGGGATTTGGTTGGAAAGATTTATGTAAAAAATATCCAAAATTAATTTATGCTTCTGCTTCAGGTTTTGGTCAAACAGGTCCGTTAAGAGAGTTACCTGCATATGATATGGTTGTTCAAGGAATGGGTGGATTAATGAGTGTAACTGGTCAACCAAATTCTGAACCTACAAGAGTTGGAACATCAATTGGTGATATTACTGCTGGTTTGTTTACGGCGATAGGTGTTAATGCAGCACTATATGACAGGAAGAAAACAAGTAAAGGAACTTACATAGATGTTTCAATGCTTGATTGCCAAATTGCAATTTTAGAAAATGCAATTGCAAGATACTTGGCAAAGAATGAAATACCTAAACCAATGGGATCACGTCATCCATCAATAGCACCTTTTGAAGCTTTTAAAACAAAAGATAATCACATTATAATAGCGGCGGGTAACGACAAGCTTTTCGAAAAACTTTGCCAAGTTTTAAATATCAATAATATTTTAAAAGATGAAAAATTTAAAACAAATTCATCTAGAGCTCAAAATATGGATGAACTAAAAAAAATCTTAGAAAAAGAGCTTTCAAGTAAAAATACAAGTGACTGGGTCTCATTAATGGAAAAAGAAAAAATTCCTTGTGGTCCAATCTTTAATATCAAACAAGCTGTTGAAAATCCTCAAATCAAAGCAAGAAATATGATTGTAAATTCATATCATAAAAAAATTGGTGAGTTTAAAACTGCTGGCAACCCAATTAAGATGTCAAATTACAAAGATGAGGAAAAAAGAGGAGATATACCAGATTTAGATGAACATAGAGAAAAAATTATTAAAGAGTTTTGTAATTAATTTTTTCTATCTCCTGAGACATTTTAAGTAATACTTTTTTTTTATTTAGTTTATCTGTTCTAATTAAAATAGCATCTCTCACTTTTTTTAGTGGTGAATGTTTTCTTTTTTTATCAAGTCTAGTTCTTATACTTAAGCTTTTTTTAACCTCTTTGAGAGGAACTTTCTTCTTTAAATCTTTCCATCTTCTAATAGATGCTAAATTAAGATTACAAGAAAAATAAAAAGCTAAATCATAACGGGGATTTTTTTTTAGGATAATGCTAGCAATGTCTCTACCTTCTACACATATTCTTTTGTTTTTTTTGATAATCTTTTTTTGGAATTTTTTCATTATTTCTCTTACGTCTTTATTCTTAGCTAAATAACCAACATGATTACTAATTTCCTGAGAGTGAAGAGATTGTTTTTTTATTTTATTGTAAGAGATGTTTTTAAATTTCTTCTTTAAAAAAGGAACTACTTTTTTAGGCTTATGTTTAATGATAATTTTACTTGCATATCTGTATAATAAACCAGAATTTATAAGAAAAAGTTTATATTTTTTTGAAACTAATTTTGCACCTGTGCTTTTACCACTAGCAGCTTCTCCATCACATGCAATTCTTAAAGACTTATTCATTAAAACTATGTTTAATTAAATAACTTATTTTGATTATGATTGAAATATTATTGTTCTGAATTTTCTGAGTTATCAGCTTCTTGCAGATCGTTTTCAGCTATTTCATCAAGAGAAACTTCGTTACTTTCTTCTACTCCGCCCTCTTCAGCTGGAGCATCATTTGAATGAGGGACATCAGCATTTTGTAGTTCTGCTAAGTCTTCTTTTGAAACTTGAATTTTTTCAGGAACTTTTCTTGCTCTTTTAGACGGTAAAATTGGTGTTCCACTTTTTGAGATTTCACCTTTGTATAGGTTTTCAAAATCATCTCCGATATCTTCATCTTCTTCACTTAAATCATCAACTTGTTCGATATGTTTTCTTAGTTTATAAACAGCACTATCTGTTAACTCACTTGTTTTGACATTTTCATTTGCAATTTCTCTAAGTGCGATAACAGTATTTTTATCGTTATCTTTTTCTACACTCGGTTCAATTCCAGAATTTAATTGAGTAGCTCTTTCCTTTGCAACTAAAACTAATTCGTAAGGGCTGTCTACTTTATCGATACAATCTTCTACAGTTACTCTAGCCATGCGGAGTATTTATACTCTGAGGTCTATAAAATCAAGGTGTTTTTATAAAATCGTTGGATTGAGTTTGTTTTTTATTAAAAACAGCAAAATTAAAGAAATTAAAATATAGCCTCCAGAAATCATAGATATCTGCTCTATAGAAAAGTCAAAGTCTATCATTAATCCAAAAAGAGCCGTTCCAAATGCTGTTGAAAATACCATTAATGCAGTAGTTAGAGCTTTAATTGATCCTATAAACTTAACACCATATAATTCAGCCCACGTTGATGATCCTAAAACGTTAGCAAAACCATTTGATACACCGATAAGGCCTAAAAAAAAGAATGAGGAAACTGGTGATTGAAAGTAAATTAAAATCAATAAAGAAATCAAAAAGGGGATATTCATATATATAAGTAGTTTTCTACTTGTGAATTTATCAATCAAATAACCAGCGACAAATAAAGTTAAAACTGATGCTATTGAATAAACCATAAATGATTGAGCGATAGTATATTCTCCCCAGTTTTTTGCAGACAAAATAAATGATTGATAGACAAATATACCTGTAGCTATCCAGGGCATCGCTAACATATTTAATGCTATAATAATAAATCTATAATCTTTAATAACCTCAGATCTTTTCCATTGTTTTATATTTTCTTTAATAACTTCAGTATCATTCTCTCTCGATGAAAGTTTAACCTCTTTAACTAAAAAGTAAGATGCCAAGGGGAGGAATAAAATTATCGCGACTGAAATAATAATCCATATATTTCTCCAATCCATTATTGTAAGAGCATAAATTATTGTAACTGGCATTAAAAATTCTGCAGTAGATAAACCAAACCATCCAGTGCTTAGTGCTTTACCCCGAGTGTTAGTAAAGTATCTAGATATTGTTGTAGAGGCAGTGTGAGACATCATCCCTTGACCAGAAAATCTCATTAACAATATTGCAACAAAAAGAAATGCTACTGAATTAATCTTTGAGAAAGTAAATGTTGAAATTGCAAGCAATGATATAACAAAAAAAGAAAATTTTAAGACATCAAAGTCATCAATTTTCTTTCCAACCCAAATTAAAATTATACTACTTAATAAAGTTGCTGATGCATAAATTGAGCCAAATTGTCCATGAGTAATATCTAATTCATTTCTTATACTTTCGTTGAACAATCCTAAAAAAAAACTCTGTCCAAAGCTTGAAAAAAATGTAAATATAAATCCAAAAATAATTACTTTAATACTTAAATTTTTTAACATTAAATTATGTCTTGTAACGTTGCTTTCATTGGTCTTGGTGTAATGGGATATCCCATGGCTGGTTATATATCAAAAGGTGGACACAATGTAACTGTTTATAATAGAACAGGAGCTAAAGCTGATAAATGGCTAAAAGATTTCAAAGGAAAAAAAGCTGATACACCTAAAGATGCTGCAAAAGATGCTGATTATGTTTTTACATGTGTTGGAAACGATAACGACTTAAGAGAAGTTACATTTGGAGAAAATGGAATATTTAAATCAGTTAAAAAAGGAGCAGTATATATTGATAACACAACTGCTTCTGCAACAATAGCAAGAGAAATTTATTCACACGCAAAAAAAAATGGCTTTGGTTTTTTAGATGCACCCGTATCTGGTGGTCAAGCAGGTGCTGAGAATGGTGCGCTTACTGTAATGGTAGGTGGAGATCAAGAAGATTTTGATAAAGCATTAGATAAAATTGATTGCTATAGTAAAAAAGTAAAGTTGTTAGGTAAGTCTGGCTCGGGTCAATTAGCAAAGATGGTTAATCAAATTTGTATTGCAGGTTTAGTACAAGGATTATCTGAAGCAATTAACTTTGGTCAAAAAGCAGGATTAAACATGGAAGATGTTATTGAAGTTATTTCAAAAGGCGCTGCTCAGTCTTGGCAAATGGAGAACCGATATAAAACAATGTTAGAAGATAAATTTGATTTTGGATTTGCTGTAGATTGGATGAGAAAAGATCTTAAAATTGCAATGGAAGAAGCAAAGAATAATGGATCTCTATTACCGATCACAGAAATAATTGATAAATATTATGCTGAAGTTCAAGACATGGGTGGTAAAAGATGGGATACTTCAAGCTTAATAAAAAGATTTAGAAAGTAAAAGTATGCAGCCTGCGTACTATGAAGACTTCACAGAGATAAAGAAGAAAATCTGGTCAATGCTAGATGATGCAGTGACGAATAGAAGTTCTCAATTTAGAATTCCAACTTTTATATGTGGTTATAATAACGATGTAGATGGAAGAATTGTTGTTTTAAGAAAGTCAGACCAACAAAATAACTTAGTTCAATTTCATAGTGATATTAGATCAGATAAAATAGAATTACTTAAAAATAATCCCAACGCTGCTCTTTTATTTTACGATAAGGA
This sequence comes from uncultured Pelagibacteraceae bacterium, assembly GCA_902514805.1. Classification (GTDB taxonomy): domain Bacteria; phylum Pseudomonadota; class Alphaproteobacteria; order Pelagibacterales; family Pelagibacteraceae; genus Pelagibacter. The sequence goes on from CABXSF010000003.1 coordinate 34,599, forward strand.
TGAAAAAATTCAGATTCGACTTAAAGTTAACTGTATAATTAATCACAAAAACGATATTACGAAAAATTCTTGGGAAAAAACTCAACACATAAGCCGGAAATGTTATTTGGTTGATAATGGTCCAGGAACAGAGTCTGATATTCCAACTTCAGGACTAAAACCTGAGTTAGATAATTTTGATTATACAAAAGAACAAAGCGAAGAAGGTTATAAAAACTTCACTGTTATTCAGTGTAAAATAAAATCTATTGAGTGGTTATATCTTGCTGCTAAAGGACATCGTAGAGCAAAATTTGACTTAGAAAGTGATAAAGATACTTGGTTAGTTCCTTAAAAAATTGATTTAGAATATTTTTTCCAATTGTCTTGATAATGTTTGGTATTTTCAAACACTGCTTTTTTTTCTTCTTCCGTTACTTGTCTAATAATTTTTCCAGGAGATCCAACAACTAAAGAGTTATCGGGTATCTCTTTATTTTCTGTAATCAAAGCCTTAGCTCCTATAATACAATTTTTTCCTATCTTTGCTTTGTTAAGGATCACTGCACCAATTCCAATTAAACTGTTGTCACCGATTGTGCATCCATGAAGCATTACTAAATGTCCAATGGTTACATTTTTTCCAACCTTTAAAGGACAACCTGGATCAGTGTGTAATACACAACCATCCTGAACGTTTGAGCCTTCACCTATATGAATATTTTCAATGTCACCTCTTAAGGTTGCATTAAACCAAACACTTGTATTTTTATCTAATGTTACATCTCCAATAATAACAGCATTAGGAGCTACCCAATTTTCGCCAGAGTTTTTTGGTTTTTTATTTTCCAAATCGTAAAACATAATTTATATATTCTAACATGGCACTTTTAAAAACTCCAATATGTGATTTCGGTCAGAACGCTATAGATTTTAAGCTTAAATCAATTAATGGGGAATTATTAACATTGGATAATGTCAAAGGCGATAATGGGACTTTGATAATGTTTATTTGCAATCATTGCCCTTATGTAAAAGCTATAATAAGAGAACTTGCAAATGATTGTGCAAAACTTAAAGAAGATGGCATTAACTCAGTTGCAATAATGTCAAATGATACCAAAAACTATCCTGAAGACTCTTTTGAAAATATGAAAAAGTTTTCTGATAGATATAACTTTTCATTTCCTTATTTGATTGATGAAACTCAAGAAATCGCAAAAAAATATGATGCCGTGTGTACACCAGACTTCTTTGGCTACAACAAAAACCTTGAGCTCAACTATAGAGGAAGAATAAGAGAATTAAATGATTTAAAGCCTGTCGGTTCGGGTGACAGTGAGTTGCTTAAATCAATGAAGTTAATTGCTAAAACCCAACAAGGTCCGAAAGAACAATATCCTAGTATGGGATGCAGTATTAAATGGTTTAAATAATGAATTTAATTATCACAAGAAATTTTCCACCTGATGTTGGGGGCATGCAAAATCTTATGTTTGGCCTTACAAAATCATTGTCAGAGCACATGATGGTTAAAGTATTTGCTGATCAACATTATCAGCAAGAAAAATTTGATGAAGACTTATCATTTTCAATTGAAAGAGTCGGTGGGCCGAAAATCTTTAGAAAATTTAGAAAAGCCTCTTTAATTAATAATTACTTACAAAAAAATACTAAAGTAAAAAATATTATCTCTGATCATTGGAAAAGTTTAGAAAATATAAATACCAAAATAAGAAAAACATGTCTTATTCACTCTAAAGAGATAAATCATAAAAAAGATTCTTTTCTTAATAAACGAGTTGTTAGAGTGTTAAATAACTGCGATCATATCATTGCAAATTCAAACTTCACAAAAAACCTAGGTATTGAAATCGGTGTTAATGAGGAAAAAATTAAAGTTATTAACCCAGGTGTATTTCCAAGAGAAGAAGTAAACCCAAAAATAGATGAAAAAATATTAAAGAAACTTGAAGGAAAAGAGCCAAGACTAATTACTGTTGCTAGATTTGATAAAAGAAAAAATCATGAAAAAATAATTATGTCTTTGAGAAATTTGAAAGAAATTTACCCAAACATAATTTATATTTGTATTGGTCAAGGCGATACTTTGGAATCTCAGAAAAAACTTATTAAAGAATTAAAACTTGAGAGTAATGTTTTGTTTTTGAAAAATTTATCTAAAGATGAAAAAAACTCTTACTTAAAAAATTCAAATGTTTTTGTTATGCCATCGATTTCTTATAAAAAATCTGTAGAGGGATTTGGAATTGTCTATGTTGAAGCTGCTCAATATGGAGTTCCATCAATTGGTGGAAAGGTTGGTGGTGCGTCTGACGCAATTGTCAATAATGAAACTGGCCTTCTTTGTGATGGAAACAATTTAGATGAAATCTATCAAAGTTTAGTTGATATATTGCAGAATAATAAATTCAAGGTTTTGGGAAAAAATGCAGAAGAAAATGCAAAAAAATTTCTTTGGCCAGAAATCTTAAAAAAATATTTAGAAATTTTAAAGATCTAATCTTTCAAAAACTTTCTGTGCACTTAGGTTTTTTAAATCACTAACTTGTATTGCTTTAAAGTTTTCTCTTTCAATACTTACTTTATAAGCTGTCGTATGACTTCCAAACAACGACAGACCTTTAACATTCAAATGTGCTGCCATATGTGCAGGACCTGTATCGTTAGCAACAACAAATTTACTTCTCTTTATTAAACCTGCAAGTTCCGAAATAGAAATAGCTTTATCCTCTTTTAGAATATAAACAGCATCTAACTTTTTGGCTTTTTCTATTTCATCAGGACCAGGAGCTGTCACTATTTTTAGATTAGGATTATTTTGTTTTATAAGTTTTATTAATTGATCGTAATATGGCCATTTCTTTTGCTGTAAATGCTCAGAGCAAAATGGAAATAACAATATATAATCAGATAAATTATATTTAGAAATAATTTTATCGATATTAGAACAACTCCAAGAAAAATCTGGCTTTAAAGTGTGAAATGTTTTTAAACCAGATATCTTTAATTGGTGATCAAATCTTTCTAATACTGGTTTTTTATCAAATTCTTTTTTAGTTTCATTTGCTGGAAGAGTAGTTTCAGAAGAAGACCATTTATAAGATCCTAAATTAGGAAATAAAATTCTTTTATAAAATGAAGTCCTTGAGGAATTTTGTAGATCGTAGACCTTTGTAAACTTATGTTGTTTAATTTTTTTCATTAAAGAAAAAAGATAGATCAAATTAAACCTGGACAATCTTTTATCGACAATTACTTCTTTTATATTAGGATTTTTTTTGAAAAGATCTGAATATACGTTAGATGTTAATAAATAAATAAAATCATTTTTATGGTTGTCATAAATATCTTGAATTGCCCCACTCGCTTGAGCTATATCTCCTAGTGATCCGTGCTTTATGATTAATATATTAGACATATTTTTAACAATTTATCACACTATAAAATTTTATGAATAAAATATTAGTTGAAGTATCTGTTGGTGAGTTATTAGATAAATTAACTATCCTTGAAATCAAAAAAGACAAAATCAAAGACGCAGAAAAATTAAAATTCATAAATTTAGAATATGATTCTTTAAAGGAACAATATGATAAAAATGTGAAAGTTAATGAAAAGATTAAGAGTCTTTTCTCTGAATTAAAAGAAATAAATGCTAAACTGTGGGATATTGAAGATAATAAAAGACAATGCGAAAAAGATTCTAAATTCGATGATCATTTCATTTTATTATCAAGAGAGATCCACTTCTTAAACGATAAACGAGCAAGTATTAAGTTAGAAATTAATAATCACACTGGATCTAAGATCAAAGAGATTAAAGAATATACTAAATATTAATTATTTATTTAGAGAAGATGCAAAATTCCAAGAACAATCAAAGCTTGGGATATAAACTCTATCTAATGACGTATTGCCAAAACTTTTTTCAAAAAGATTTAACCATTTATCAACTTGTTTAGGTTTTTTATCTTGGCTTCCAACTTGTGCAGTTATTGTTCCATTTGGCTTAAGAATTCTTTTTAAAGATTTGATATTTTTTGCGGCCAAATCAATACAATACTGATCATCGTTTAAGTCCACATAAATTTTATCATACTTATTATCTTCAACTGATTTAATACTTTCAAATGCATCTCCCCATACGCACTGCACATGATTTTTTGTCGTTGCTTTCTTACCTACTTTAGATAAATATTTTTCACACATTGTTACAACTTCAGGGTCTAATTCATACCAATCAATTAATTTAAAACCTTTAGATATGCATTCTCTTGCTACTCCTCCATCCCCTCCACCAATGATTGCGGTTTTATCATTTGACGGATTAAGTTTTAAACCAGAGTTAACAAAATTTGAGCTATACAAATGTTCGTCATTTTCTGCTACTTGAAGTTCACCGTCTATAAAAAGGGATTTGCCAAACTGTTCTAAATCTAAAATTTCAATGTTTTGACCAACTTTTGATGTAAAGTTTTCTAAAACATCTTTTACCATGTAATATTTTTTTAAACCTGGGGAGCTATAAATATCATCATAATAACTTGTGGTGTCTCTATTAAACTCTTTTTTAACAATTCTTTTATGTTTGATTTCTTTTTTTAAAATATCATAAGCAACATTAGGATTTACTTTACCGCATGTAAAAAAATCAAAACTTATAATCCCTCTCTCAGGGAAAGTATGAAAACTAATATGACTTTCGGCTAATAAAGCCACAAGAGTAAAGCCCTGTGGTTCGAATTTATACTTTGAAATTTCTAGAACAGTTACCTTTGCCTTCTTTGATATCTTGTAGACTAGTTTTTCAAAGAATTTTGGTTCGTACTCTTTTTCAGTACCTATGATATCTAAAGTGACGTGCTCCCCAACCTTCGTCATAAAAAGTTATCCTTTTTTATAGTTTTTAACTTTTTCTAATATTACATCCATCTCGCTTGATGAAAGAATCTTAGGTTCTCCTAACTTTATTGCATTTATGTATTGATGGCAAATATTTTCAACTTCTTCTGCAAGTTCGAAAGCTGAGTTCAAGTTATCCCCATAAGCAACTTGACCGTGATTAGACATCAAGCATGCTTTTCTATTTTTTAATGCTTCAATAATATTGTCAGATAGTTCTTGTGTTCCAAAAGTTGCATACTTTGCACACTTTATATTATCTCCTCCAGCTAAAGCTATCATGTAATGAAAAGCTGGAATGTCTTTATTGTGTGCAGATACAGCTGTTGCGTGTGGTGAGTGAGCATGAACGACTGCTTTTGCATCAGCCTTCTTTAAATAAATATCTTTATGAAATCTCCATTCCGAAGAAGGCTGCAAACCTTTTTCATCATATCTCCCTTCTAAAGATACAAAGACGATATCATCAGCTTTTAAGCTGTCGTATTTTTTGCCTGATGGAGTAATTAAAAATCCCTCTTCATTATTGTTCTGAGCTTTAAGTGAAATATTTCCCGATCTTAACGGAGATAAATTTGTACTATTTAGTTTTTGAGCAAATTTTATTATTTCTTCTCTACTTTTAACGTCCATAATTTTTCAAATATTTTAAAAATAAATATCCAAAAATTACACCTACGCCTATTAGGATATACTGGTAAAGCTTTAATAGTAAAAACTGTGGTGGAAGCTCACTTTCATAAGGGTTCTGCATAAAAAAGTTTTTTGAACCGTCTTCATACAAATCAACAGGTCCAATAACTAAATAAATTCCATAAATTGCTATATAAATACATGGTGCTAAAGAAAAATAAATTAATGTCTTATTATTCTTAACAATACTTAGCCAATTAGCTGAAACTCCAACTAATAAAAGACAAACAAGTGATAAAATAAGTGGGTTCATTTAAATAAATTTTTTAATCCTTTTTCTGATGCTTCGCAAATACCATTTTCTGTTATTAAACCTGTTATATATTTTGCTGGAGTAACATCAAATGCTAAATTCATAGCCTTACTTTTATTTGGATATATCTTTACTTTTTTTACCTTTCCATCTTCGTCAACACCTTCAATTTTTGACAACTCTTCTGAACTTCTTTCTTCGATAGGAATATCTTTAGAATTTTTAATTTTCCAATCGATAGTCGAACTTGGTAAAGCCACATAAAAGGGTATATTGTTATCTTTTGCAGCCAGGGCTTTTAAATAAGTTCCCACTTTATTACATACATCACCATTTGATAATGTGCGGTCAGTTCCAACAATACACATATCAACTTGTCCTCTTTGCATCAAAATTCCACCGGTATTATCTGCAATGATTGTATTTTTGATACCTTCCTCATTTAATTCATATGAGGTTAAATTTGCACCTTGGTTTCTGGGCCTAGTTTCGTCTGCCCAAACATGGACCGGAATACCTTTTTTATGTGCGTGATAAATTGGTGATGTGGCAGTGCCCCAATTAATTGTTGCGAGCCAACCAGCATTGCAATGAGTTAAAATATTTACTGTATCTTTTTTTTTATTATAGATTTCCTCAATAATCTTTAATCCATTTAAACCAATACTTTCACAAAACTTTATATCTTCTTCACAAATTTCCTTTGCTTCATTTAATGCAACAACTAAAATTTTTTCGGAATTTATCCCTGAAAGTTTGTTCATCATTCTATCTACTGCCCATTTTAAATTAATTGCAGTGGGTCTTGATTTTATTAATTCCACAGCTGATTTTTTTAAAAAAGATTGGTCATTATTTTCCAATATTGCTAATACTAAACCATATGCAGCTGTTGCACCTATTAAAGGGGCGCCTCTTACTTCCATTGATTTAATAGCATTTATTGCTTCTTTAACTGTTTTTAAATTTTTAATTGTAAAATGATGTGGAAGCTTTGTTTGATCAATTATTTTTACTATATTATTTTCAAACCAGATCGTGCGGTATTCTTTGCCTTCAATTTTCATTTATTTAAAACCCTACCTGCAACTGTATTTAATTTATCTTTAGTTTTTTGTGTTCTTTTTTCTGGTGCCGTTATAATTGCTACATCTAAACAATTATTAGTTGGATCTTTAGGATCAATATGTCTTTCAAAATTTTCTATTAGATTTTTAATCATATTTTTTGCTTTTGCAGCATTACCTAAAAGAACTTTAATTACTTGCTGAACATCAACATTTTCATGATCTGGGTGCCAGCAATCGTAATCTGTAACCATTGAAACTGAGGCATATCTTATCTCAGCTTCTCTAGCTAATTTTGCTTCTGGCATATTAGTCATTCCAATTACATCAGCTTTCCAAGATCTATATAAGTTAGATTCCGCTAATGTTGAAAACTGAGGGCCCTCCATTACTACATAAGTGCCTCCTCTTTGATAATCAATTTTTTCCTTTTTAATTGCATCTTCACATGCATCCATTAGTCCAGTCGATGTTGGGTGTGCCATTGAAACATGGGCCACAATTTCATCTTCAAAAAAAGTTTTGTTTCTAGCAAAGGTTCTATCAATAAATTGGTCAACAATAACAAATTTGCCTGGTGGCAAATTTTCTTTAAGAGATCCTACAGCCGAAATAGAAACAACATCAGTTACTCCAAGTTGCTTGAGCGCATCTATATTTGCTCTAAAATTTATGTATGATGGACTAATAAAGTGTCCTTTTCCATGTCGTGGTAAAAAATAAACTTCCTTATTTTTATAATTAGTTTTTAAAATTTTATCAGATGGCTTGCCCCATGGTGTTTTTAAATCTATAAGTTCTCTATCCTTAAATTCCTCAACATCATACAGACCACTTCCACCAATTATAGCTAATTTATTAATCATAACTTTTAGTTAAAATCTTGCAACTTTCATCACCAATTGATTTTGCGTAATTAATCCAATTTGCAAATACTAATGTGTCCTTTAAAGAAAGACCATAAGTTAGTTTCCTTTCACCAGATTTATAAACCTTTTCATTATTAGCATCAAAATTATGCTCAATTTTTTTCCACTCTTTTTTATATTCCATAATATTTTTTTCTAAGTTTCCAAATTCCGGGTATTTTTCTACAAATTCACTACAACCTCTTTTTACATGCATCTTAATATTTTTATCAATGCTAGCTTTTAAGTATTTGCCAATATAAATTTCGATTTTCCTAGCCTCCTCTAAAGTTGTACAATAAATAAATCCTTTATAATTTCCTTTTATATTTTTTCTAGCATCGATCATACATTTTCTTAAGTTTTCATTCTGAAAATACAAAATATCAAAAAGAAATTGTAACTTAATCATATCTATAACATTTTTTGGGTCTATTTGAACTTTGTAACAACTAAAACAATATTCTGGCATCACACTATAATTCTGAAAAATGTCAAATGCGCGTTCGCATTGTAAATACTCTTTTCCACCTCTTGGTATCTGGGTCATTTTCAAAAATAAATTATTTTTAAAATATTTTTTAATAATGATGTTTGATTTAATTAAAATTTTAGCGATTGACTCGTCTTTTATTTTCTCTCCCTCTTTGTAGTCAATGCTTAACAAGGAGATTTCTTTATCAGCAATTTTATAGTCTTGATTATTAATCATTCTTATTTTTTGTAAAAATTGCTAATTTATTGTTTGCCATATTTAAAAGATAGTTTATTTAATAATATAACACAAATTTAAATGGACTTAAAAAAATTTATTAGATCTATACCTGACTATCCTAAGAAAGGTATTTTGTTTAGAGACATTACAACTTTAATAAAAGATGAAAAAGCTTTTGAGGAAACAATTAATCAAATAGTTGAAAGATCCAAAAAGTTTAAATTTAACAAAATTGCAGCAATTGAGTCGAGAGGTTTTGTATTTGCGTCTGCTGTTTCATATATTCTTAAAAAACCTTTTATAATGTTAAGAAAAAAAAATAAACTACCTTCTGAAACTCACTCTATTGATTTTGAATTAGAGTATGGAACTGCAACTATTGAAGTACATAAAGACTCGGTAAATGAAAATGATACTGTTTTAATAATTGACGATTTAATTGCTACAGGTGGAACAGCTGAAGCAGCTTCAAGACTTATTGAAATCTCAAAAGGAAAAGTTGGAGCATTTATTTTTGTTATAAACTTATTCGATCTAGGTGGATCTGATAAATTAATTAAAAAAGGCTTTAGGGTTGAAAATTTAATCAATTTTCCGGGCCATTAATTGATTTCTGGCCTGTACCAAGATTGTTTACCTAATAGAGCGTTGATGGTGCCTGACATTCTCATTCTATAAATATTTCTTTTTTTGTTAAAGGTTAATAAGTAGATAGAATATTTTATAAAGTTTCCTAATAAACTAATTAATCCTAATAATAACGAGACGAAAATGCCTCGATGTTTTTTATTAAAATAAAATCTTGACCACATCCAATGCCAGTTTCTTGAAAGTTCTATCTCCTCACTGTATTTATCATCAACCGCTTTGGCACCCAGGTGATGAATTTTAGAATTTGTAATAATATATAGTTTTCCACCATTTTTTTTTGCCCTTAAACATAAGTCAACGTTTTCTAAATACATAAAAAATTTCTCATCAAAAAAAATATTATCATCAAAACAATCTTTATTAACAATCATTGAATAACCATCAATCTCTTCAACATTGCTAATTATTTTGTTATCATTTTTAATTATCTTATCAGAATTACTTCTATAATTTGGATAAAGGGGGTTATCTGATAAAGGTGACAAAATTGAAAAATTTTCTAGTTCAGAAATTGATTTATTGATATTTAGTATAGTGTCATTTTTTAAAACTACATCTGGATTTAATACATATACATACTGTGTATTAGATTTTACAATACCAAGATTATTTCCGGCACCCATCCCTATATTCTTCGACAAAACCACCTCAGTTTTATCATAATTCTGCTCTAATTCTTTTTTTAATTCTCCATCTGATGAGTTTTCAACTATTAATTTGTTAAAATCTTTCGGTAGAGAGTTTAAACAATCGTAGATTACTTTTCTACTATTAAACGTGACTATAACAAAGGTTAGATTATTGCTTGTAAATTCCATCTGAGAATGAAGTATACTTAAAATAACTATTGTTGTAAAAAAAAAAGTAATGAAAAAAATTATTGTAACTGGTGGTTTAGGATTTATTGGGAGCAATCTAATAAAACTTTTGATCGAGAAAAACTATTTTGTAATAAATATTGATAAAGTCAACTATGCTTCAAATTTCTACAATACAAAGAATTTTTCAAAAAAAAATTATAAATTTTTAAAATTAGACATTAACAATAGGTCTAAACTTAAAAAAATTTTAAATTTAAATAAACCTATTGCTATTTTTAATCTAGCAGCAGAAACACACGTGGATAGATCAATTGATGCTCCTGCTGAGTTCATTAGAAGTAATATAGTCGGTGTATTCAATTTACTAGAAGTATTCAAAGAATTTACAAAAAAAAACAAAAAAGCTAAACTAATTCACATTTCTACTGATGAAGTTTTTGGAGATGTTATAAAAAGTAGAAGCAAAGAAACTGACCCTTACAAACCTAGCTCCCCTTATGCTGCATCAAAAGCATCATCTGATCATTTGGTATATTCTTACGTCAGGACTTATAAATTAAATGCAATGATAACAAATTGTTCAAATAATTATGGGCCTCATCAACATCCTGAAAAACTTATTCCTAAATTAATTTACAATATAATTAATAATAAGCCTTTGCCTTTATATGGAAAAGGAAAAAATTCCAGAGAATGGATATTTGTAGATGATCACTGCGAAGCGTTGTTTAAAGTATTTCAGAACGGGACTAAAGGAGAATTTTATAATATTGGATCCAATGTAAATAGCAATAATTTAGATATTGCAAAACTATTGATTAATATCTCTAAAAAGAAAATAAGATTAGGCAAAAACGTGAAGATCAAATTTGTAAAAGACAGACCTGGACATGATTTTAGGTACGCTTTAGATAGTAAAAAAGTTTTAAAAAAATTCAAATGGAAATGCAAGGTGAACCTTAAAAAAGGTTTAGAAAATACCTTTAATTGGTATTTCGAAAATATGAAATACTATACAACTTTAAAAAAAAAGGATATCACGAAGAGACTTGGAATAGTTAAATGATAAACAAAGCGATTATTTTAGCAGGTGGCATGGGTACTCGAATGAGTCCTTTAACAAAAGCTGTAAATAAACAATTGCTTCCTATTTATGACAAACCTCTAATTTTTTATCCTCTTTCAATTATGATGTTAGCAAAAATAAAAGATGTTTTAATTATAGTTAACAAAGGTCAATTAAACCAATATAAAAAGATCTTACCAGACGGAAAACGTTTAGGAATTAATATAGTTTATAAAGAACAGAAATATCCGAAAGGTCTCCCTGATGCATTTCTTTTGGGAGAAAAATTTATAAATAAAAAAAATGTTGCATTAATTCTAGGAGATAATTTTTTCTACGGGCAAAATTTAACCTCTAAACTGATTAATTGCACAAAGCTTAAAAATGGTGCAAAAGTAATTTTGCATAAAGTAATTAAACCTGAATTATTTGGTGTTGCGAAGACGTCGAAAAGTGGAAGAATTTTATCAATAAAAGAAAAGCCTAAAAAATATATTTCTGATTTAGCAATCACTGGTTTATATTTTTTTGATAAAAAGGTTGTCGATTATGCGAAAAAACTTAAACCTTCATTTAGAAATGAATTGGAGATAACCGATTTATTGAAATTTTATCTAAAGAAAAAAAAATTAACATCAGATATTTTGGGGAGAGGTGGTGCCTGGTTAGATACAGGCTCAATAGAAGATTTTTACAAAACTAGCGCCTTTGTCTCTGCAATAGAAAATAGGCAAGGTTTTAAAATTGCTTGCCTTGAGGAAATTGCTTTTAATAATAAATGGATAGGAAAAAAAGAAATAAAAGATGCAATTCAATTTTATGGTAAGTGTGACTATACAAATTATTTAAAAAAATTAATCTCATAAATGAAAAGAATAAAAACAAAGTTTAAAGACTTATTTATTGTAAATACCAGAGTCTTTAAAGATAATAGAGGTTGGTTAAAAGAAGAGTTTAAAAAAAAATTCATTAAAAAAAATTTAGTTTTTACATTGGTATCAAGTTCAAAAAGAAATGTTTTACGCGGCCTTCACATGCAAACAAAAAAACCTCAAGATAAATTTTTATCTGTGCTTAAGGGAAGAGTGCTTGATATTGCAGTTGATTTAAGAAAAAACTCTAATACATACGGAAGACATTTTAAAGTTGTCTTAAGTGAAAAAAATGGTAAACATTTATTTGTTCCAAGGGGGTTCGCGCACGGAATCTTAGGATTAGATAAAGAAAATATCCTTCATTATGCTTGCTCAAACTATAGAGACCCTAAAAGCGAGGTTTCAATTAAATGGAACGATAAAGATTTAAAAATAAATTGGGGAGTAAAAAAACCCATCATATCTAAAAAAGATAGACTAGCGATTTCATTTAAAGATTTTAAAAAAAAATAAAAAATGAAGAAAATGATATTTACCGGTGGTAGTGGAAAATTTGGCAAGGTATTTAAGAGATTAAATTTTAAAAGAAAAAATATTTATTATCCATCATCCAATATTTTTGATGTTACAAATTTAAAAAAAATGGAGAGATTCATCAAAAAAATAAAACCGAAATATATTATTCATTCTGCTGCAATTTCAAGGCCGATGCATCTTCATAAAAAAAAAATTGAAAGAAGTATTAGTACAAATATTATTGGAACATCAAATATAGTAAAACTTTGTCATAAGTATAAGATAAAGCTCATTTATTTCTCTACAAACTATGTTTATCCTTTTAAAAAAGGTAATTACAAGGAAGATGATCCTTTGCTTCCTTTCAATAATTATGCCTGGTCAAAGTTGGGAGGGGAATGTGCGGTCCAAATGTTAAAAAATTCTTTGATTCTAAGAATATGTATGACCGAAAAACCCTTTGTACATAAATACGCATATAGTAATTTAAAAACAAATTTTATGTTTCATGAAGATTTAGCGAAGATATTTTTAAAGCTAATAAATAAAAAAGGAATAATTAATATTGGTGGACCTGTTCAGTCTGTTTACAGCTTTGCAAAAAAAAATAATAAAATGATAAAAAAAAAATTAATTAAAATAGGAAAAAATAACCTGCCGTTAAATTCTACTATGAATATATGGAAATTTAAAAAAATCTTATAAACATTATTAGTTAACTATTTAGCACAAAGTTGTAGGACAGGATTTAAAGCAATTAGACACAACTTTCTATATCTGATATCTAGTATAACAAATGAAAGAAAACTTAATTAACTTAGAAATTCAAAAAATAGTAACTCTTTATAAAAAACAGAATTTTAAAAAAGCTCTTTTAGAGGCAAATTTGATTAAATCAAAATATCAACAATTAGAAAATTCAAATTTTTACTTAAACTTGGTAGGTCTGATCAATTTAGCATTAAAAGATTGGGAAAATAGCATTTACTTTTTTAATAAAGCTATTCAATCAGATCCAAAAATTTTAGATCCATATTTTAATTTAGGTATTGCTTATTACGATACTGGAGAGTTAATGAAATCCTTAGATTTTTTTTTAAAAGTTTATAAAAGTTCAAATGATAAAAAAAGTAAGTTTGCAATTATAAAACTGTTATCGCACATTAACCCCATCAAGCATTTGAATGAAAATTTAATAGATATTAACGACAAAATTCAAAAAATCGACACCAAAATAAATTTAAATAAAAAAATAGAAGATAAATTTATTTCAGATATAATTAAAAAATGTATTGTAGAGGCAAAGAAAATTGACAGCTTTGAATTTAATGAAGACCAGGTTTTTAGAAGAAACGAAATAGACTTAAATTGTGAAAGACATAAACGGATTTTTTTCAAATATAATACTATTCCTAAATTTTGTTTTAACTGTATAAAGATTGTAATTTATTTAGAGAGTCCATTTGATTTAATAAAACTCGTTCTTTTTTTTGACCAGTTTAAAAATTTAAGTTTTTTTAATAGAAAATGTATGATTGACAGAAGACAAAGAAGTTTTAAAGGCTATATTTACTTTGACAGTGTTGAGTCAGCTAAGAAATTATCAAAAGAAATAACACCTGTAATAGAAGTACTACTTGGTAAAAAATTTAAACATGAAATTAAAAGAGGTTGCTCAGAATTCGCCGTCAAATATCCTAATTATAAAGATATAAATTATGACATGACCTATCCAAATGAATGGTCAACTAACGAAGAAAAATCTGACAATGATAATTTCAAAGATGGAGTTCCTGTAACCAGAAATACACATAAAAGTTTATCAGGTTTAACCTTAAGTGATTTTTTGGTTTTTAAAAAATGGTTAAACTAGTTCTATTTTTCAAAATAAAATAAAGAATATTAAATTATCTAGGTTGGTAGCGGGAAGTGGGATCGAACCACTGACCTCGGGCTTATGAGTCCCGCGCTCTAACCAACTGAGCTACCCCGCCATTAAATTCAATTGATTTATACTACTTATTTTTTTTCGTTCAAACAAGAAATACTAAAGATCAATATTAAATTTAGTTGGTTTCCAGTTTTTTGGCGCTAATTCTAGATCGCTAAATTCAAAAGCAGGCGCAACCGTACAACCTATCAAACTGTAAGATCCTGATGATTTCATTGCAAACCACGTATTTTTTTTAATATTAAAATTAAAATTATTTTTTGATCCAATTTCATTTGTCTTAAATTCATTTCCATCTTCAGAAGTATAGATTAATAATGGGCTACCTGAGTAAAAATGCAATATCTCATTTTTTGTTATTCGATGCCAATGAGAGTGTTCATGTTGCTCTAATAAAAAATAAATATGACTCACATCTTTATTTTTAAATATTTCAATATAATGTCCACCCTCTGGGTGCGCTATCATTTTATGATGTTTAATTAGTGATTTTACAATATTCATTCAACTATTTTTTTATGACGCAATATATTTTATTAAGTAATATAATATACCTGTAATTATTGTTGCATATATAAATCCTAAGGAAAAAAGTTTAATCATATCATTTTGTTTCTTATAATTAGTCTTTAGATAAATATAAATTTGAGTATATATGCCAACAATAGTAATACTTAACAATATATCTGTGGGATTCATTATATTGGTTTATATACCGCCAACAGTAATACCTTCAACTAACATTGTTGGTGAATTAGTGGAGTAATTTAATGCAAGATCATCTGCTAAAATTAAATTTTTAAATATTTCATTTAAATTTCCAGCAATTGTAATTTCACTTACAGGATACTTAAACTCTCCATTTTCTATTATTTGTCCAGATGCACCGACTGAATAATCGCCAGTTATTAAATTTGTTCCATGACCAATAGTCTCATTAATGTAAAGAATCTTTTTGCTAGAATTTATCAGTTCATTAAATGTTTTGGAGCCTTTTTTAAAAAAAAGATTTGAAGTTCCCCCACACCTACCATTAGATCTTTTGTTAATTTTTTTACCATTATATGTATCAACTAAAAGATTTTTTAACACTCCGTTTTCAATAAGACTTAATTCATCTACCCTAACACCTTCGCTATCAAAATATTTTGATCCATTCGCTCTTTTGATATCACTTTTATCTACGATGTTGATATCTTTTTTAAATATTTGGTTATTTTCTTTCCCTTTCAAAAAAGTAGTACCTTTTGCAATGACATTTGAAGAAATAGCATTTGCAAAAACTGATAAAATATTTTTGGATATTCTTTTATCAAATACAACTGTCATTCTTTCACTTTTAATTTTTTTAGGACTTAATTTTCTAATTGCAAATTTTGATGCATTTTCTCCAATTTTTTTTGCACTTAATAAGTCGCTTAAAAATCTTTTGCTTGAATATTCATAATCTCTTTCCATGCTGCCGTTTTCTTTAGAAACAACCTCGCAGTAAGCTGTAAATTGTGAAGTTTCATAACCATCACTAAAACCATTAGAATTGGCCAAGACAAAGTTACTTTTTTTTTCGCTAAAACCTGATCCATTGGTGTTTACTATTTTAGGAACAGAAAAAGCTACTTCTTCAGCTTCTTTTAAATAATTAATTTTTTCTTTATTATCCAAGTGCGTTTTATCAAATAAATCTAATTCTTTTAAACCCTTAAAATGTAAATCTTTATCCGGTAAAGAATTTAATTCATCTTCTGGTGTAATTTTTGTAGCTATAAAACATTTTTTTACTAATTCATCTAAAATATCCTCTTTAAGGTTTGAACTAGTTAGAGATGATTTTTTTTTACCAAAATATGTTGTTAGTTCAGCTCCTAAATTTTCAGATCTTGTAGATCCATCAATTTTTTTGTTTCTATAACTAATATCCTCTGAAACCGAATTTGATACAACAACACTCGCATCTGTTGCTCCAAGTTTTTTTGCTTTAGTGAGAATTCTTTCTGAAATATTTAATAAATAATTTTTATCTTTAATCATTTATTTAATTTGTGTACCACCGACAGTCATTTTATTAATAAGCAAAGAGGGTTGACCAACACCAACAGGAACACCTTGACCAGCTTTACCGCACGTTCCTATACCTGGATCAAGCATCATGTCATTCCCAACCATAGCAATTTCTTTTAAAGAGGAAGGTCCGTCTCCAATAAGAGTAGCTCCTTTAAGCGGAGCACCAATTTTTCCATTTATTATTTCATAGGCTTCGGTACAATTAAAAACAAATTTACCTGATGTAATATCTACTTGTCCCCCTCCAAAACTTACAGCAAATATTCCTTTATCAACTGATTTAATCATTTCTTCTTGAGTATCGTTTCCTGAAAGCATGATCGTATTTCTCATTCTTGGCATAACAATATGTTTATAACTTTCTCTTCTACCATTGCCTGTAGATTTAGTTTTCATTAGTCTGGCATTTAATCTGTCTTGCATAAAATTTTTAAGAATACCATTTTCAATCAAAACTGTTTTTTCAGTTGGCGTACCTTCATCATCAATATTTAAACTTCCTCTTCTATTATCAAGTGTCCCATCGTCAATAATGGTTACACCATTACTGGCAACTTTCTTTCCAACTAAATCATGAAATGCAGAAGTTTTTTTTCTATTAAAATCTCCCTCTAGTCCATGACCTATTGCTTCGTGAATTAATATTGCAGGCCAACCAGGACCTAACACTACCTTCATTTCACCAGCAGGAGATGGTTTACTTTGTAAATTTGTGTTTGCTATTCTAAAAGCTTCATCGCATAAACTTTTCCAATTATCGTTTTTCAAATAGTCGTCATATGATTGACGACCCCCGATTCCATAAACTCCAGTTTCTTTTCTTCCGTTCTTCTCGAGCATTATTGATACATTCACTCTAACAAGTGGTCGTGAGTCCTTTAATAACTCACCACCCAGTCTAAGTATTTCTATATCTTTTTTTTCTCCTAAGAAATTTGCTGTTACTTGTTTTACTGAAGCATCAATTGATCTGGCATATTCGTTAATTTCATTGAGTAATTTAATTTTAGAGTCCATAGATTTGTTATCTATGGGATCAATTTCTTTATAAAATTTTTGATTAGTTTTTTTAATTTGATTATCATAATTACCTTTGTTGCTAGATAAAGTAGATTTTAAATTCGCACTTGAATTTTTTAAAGAATTTTCAGAGATATCATTTGAGTGTGAATAAGCAACAACATCACCAGTTATTGCTCTAAATCCATAGCCTACATCAGTGGTAAAGTTTGAGCTTTTAATTTTGTTATCATCCAAAATGACTGCTTCAGATTTTGAATTTTCTAAATATAGCTCTCCATCATCACAATTATTTAATGTTGAAGAAACAATATTTTCAACCTTATTTATATTTAAATCAGTATTATCAAAAAATTTTGACATGTAAGGAATGTAAGGAATGTCAAATTTATATCAACTGCAAATTTGGCACATTAATTAAAAAAATCTATTACTTTCCTTTTTTAAATCTTATTATTTTTAATAATTTATCTAATCCAAAACCAAAAAATATAGAAAGACATACTAAAGAAGGTGTAAAATATCTTGGGTTGCCTAACCAACTTAAGATGAAAAAAAAGTAGATAGTCGATATGAGAGTAAGTGCAAAAATTTTTTTATCTTTAGTAAATAAAACAAAAAAACCAGTTAAAGCTATTAAGTATATAATAAGAGAATAAACAATTCTAATTGGGATCCAAAATTGATGTTCTGGACTATTAAGATACCTAATCTTTCCTTTATATTCGAATTTATGAAAGTATGTTACGTGTACAGGATCTAATACTGCTGTATGTAAAGATTTTTTAAAAACTATTTTTGTAGTTTCAATTGGATTTTGAAAAATATATTTATAAGAATAATTTTGTATCATTTTGTAATATTCGAGGAGTTCATCTTCATTTTCTAATTCAAAATTTTTTTTTTCTTTAAAACTTTCTATCTCCTTATCAATTTTTTCTCTAGCCATAGCAGTTGAAATTTTTTCACTCAATGACTTAACTTTTGGCATCATGTAAATTTTAATTGCTAATTTTTGATCTGTGGGTGCTACGTAAAATATTCCAGATCTTTTTAAATTGTGAATTCCAACGAATAAAATTACTATTAGATAACTTGTTAAAAAAAAACTTATCTTTCTTAATTTTTGATCTTTGATAGAGAAATATAAAAATATTAAAATTGGAAATATATAGTAGATTGCAGCTGAACGTTGAAGAAACATTAAACCTAGAATAAGACCTCCGACAATTAGATCTTTATTCTTCAATTCCTTTGTTAACAACATTGCAAAAAATAAAAGTTGTAAAGACATGAATATGCTTTCTGACCAAAAAGATGAATGCCATTGTAACAATGTCGGCTCTAGAGACAAAAATGATATTATTAAAAAAACCTGTATAGGTTTAATTAAATTTAATAATCTTAAAGAAAAAAAAAATAAAGATATGGAATATAAAATTGATTGAAAAAACAAAAAAACAATTTTCTTTTTGTCAGTAACGATTTTATTATTATTTTGACTTTCAACTAATTCATCACCAGTAAGGTATGAATACAATAAAAAAATTTTTGAAGGTAGATAGTTACGATCATGTATTTCTCCGGTTTCAAAATATTTTTTACCTTGAGATAGTTGATCCTTAATTCTTTTGGCTTTTATCCAATGATTAGCATTTACACCTTTAATCATTGAATGATAATGATTGTCATCAGTTGAAATTTCGTAAACATCAAATTTATTGATCGAATAAGCACTAAATAAAAAAGAAAAAATCAAACCAATTAAAATGACTGATATATTCTTTTTTATTGGGCTCATTTTTTAGCTACTAATTCTACCAAAGAAACAAGTAAAGAATTAAAAATATTAATTATAGAAAAAAATATAAAAAAAATCGAAATAAAATTCGAATTAATCGTAAAAAAGGTTATTTGATAAAAGTAAATAATAATTCCAATAATTAATAAAACAAAACTTAGAAAAAGAGAAATTTGAAGTTTGAAATATTTTAATGGATTTTTATTTTTTTTTTGATCAACAAAACCAAGCTCGTTTGATAAATAACTTGAAAAAAGGCCAAACATAAATAATTGATATGATAAGAAAAAAGTAAGAATAAATTTAAAAAAATTATAAATTTTCTTTCCCTCTGACTGTACGTTTAAATTTGTCTCGGAGATAAATATTAAAGACAAAAAAAATAATAATACAGATGGTATAAAATAAATATATTTTGGACAAAAAATTAAAAGAAGTTTCAAACTTCTTAATCCATCATTTATTGTAGATAAATGATTTTTTGTTTTTACTCTTCCATCTTTGTAAAAATTAATAGGAACTTCTTTAACATTGTCTCCAAAATTTTTTAATTTAATAAGATTTTCAATTGCGAAAACCATCCCATCAGAAATATGTGTGCACTTAAAATATGTTTCCCTCTTAAAAGCTCTCATTCCACAAAATATATCTTTGAAAGGCAATTTATAAAATAGTCTGGCCATAAAGCTTAAAAGTGGTGTTCCAAAATATCTGTGAGAGAATGGCATCGCTCCTTTTTCAATTTTTCCTCCACCCGACTCTAATCTACAGCCTTGAACTAAGTCGTTTCCTTTTTTAAGTTCTTCATAAAATTTATCAATTTGGTTGAAATCATAACTGTTATCAGCATCGGCAAATAAAACGTACTTCCCATTTGATTTCTCAATTCCTGCTTTAAGTGCAGCGCCATAACCTTTATTTTTAACATTAACTATTTTTGCTCCTTTTGATTTTGCTATTGAAACTGAGTCATCAGAACTACCATTGTCTGAAAGAATTACTTCTCCTGTGATTTTAAGTTTTTTCAAATTTGAAAATGCCTTATCAATACAAAAACCAACAGTATCCTCTTCATTAAGACAAGGTATAACTATTGATAACTCTAACTGACTATCATTCATCCTGTTAAACTATTTAAAAATTTTTTGATTTCTTTTATACCATAAAATCATTTCGGGCAGTTGTTTAAATAGGTTATCTTTAGTTCTCCATCCAAGCCTTTTAATTTTACTTGATGAAATAGAATATCTGGTATCATTAAAGGGCCTATCTTTCACGTGTTTAATTAAATTTTTTTTACCTACAATTTTTTGAATCTTTTGAGCTACTTGTATATTGCTAAATTTTTCATTCGATCCAATATTAAAAGTTCCCTTTTTTGTTTTCTTAACAATCATTACAAGACCCCTACAAAAATCATGAACTGAAAGGAAATGTCTTATATTTTTACCATTTCCATGAATTGGAATTTTTTTATTATTAAGGGAATTGATTATGCAAGCTGGTATTAGTTTCTCTGGATGTTGTCTTGTTCCATAAATGTTGTTAGCTCTGACAATAATTATATTTTTTTTATAAACATACTTATAACTATTAATTATCATTTCGGCCGCTGCCTTTGAAGCTGAATATGGGTTGGTAGGATTTAGTTTGTCATCTTCTTTACTTGAACCTCTTATTTTGTCTCCATAAACTTCGTCAGTACTAATATGAATAATTTTTTTTACATTATTGTTAATGCAATTTTGCAAAAAAATATGTGCACCGTATGCATTAGTTTTTGTAAAATTAATTGAGTTTAAAAACGAATTATCTACATGACTTTCAGCAGCAACATTTATTGCACATTCAATACGATTTAAGTATTTTAAGTATTTTTTACTTTCTATTATGTCGCTTTTAATAAATTTAATTCTTTTTTTTTTTAAAGGTTCACTTAAAAACTTTTTATTCCCTGCGTATGTTAATTTGTCCAAAGCATATATTTTGGCTTTAGGAAAATTTAATGAAATATGCTCACAAATATGAGAACCTATAAAACCGGCTGCACCCGTAATAAAAAATGATTTCATAAGTACCTTTTTATATTTTTTGAATTAATTTTTTTAAAATTATAATTAATTTTAAGATCTTTAAGCAATTTTAAATTACTTAAAGTAAATGAGTCGGTGACATCTTTGCTATAAGAAATTGGTATTTTTGTATTATGTGAAATCATTTTTGCAATAGAGTGTAGATAAGTTTTTCTTCCACTAGACAAATTGTAGATACCTTTTATTTTTTTTGTTAATATCTTGAGTAAAACTATACAAAAATCTTCAATAAAAATAAAATCTTTAAAAAAATTTTTTTCTGGTATTACAATTTTATTTTTTTTAGCATTTGATCTTACCGTGTCAAAAAATGTATTGGTTACGCTTCTTTTGTTTTTTCTTAACTTTCTTCCAATAATGTTGCTAGTTCTTAATATCACATAATTTGTGAGGATTTTCTTTATGCCATTTTCTGACTTAAGTTTGTTTTTTCCATAATTTGTTAAAGGTCTTTTAAGTGATGTTTCTTTTAGACTGGTAGCCGACTTGTATACTTTGCTTGTACTAAAAACAATAAATCTTATATTTGTTTCTTTAATCTTTTTAGCAATTTTCAAATCTAAATCATTATTGATAGCATATTTTTTTTTTACGAAATCTTTATTAATTGAGAAATTCAAAATTGTTTGATAGTTTTTTAACTTATTTTGATTTAATTTAATAAATTTGTTTAGACTGATCCTAAGAAATTTAATCTTTTTTTCTTTTAAAAAAAACGAAAAATTTTGTGATAAAAAACTTTTTCTTCCTACTAAAATTATTTTATTATTCAACATTATTTACTTATTGGTTTGAATAATCGTTTTAATCTTCTCAAATAAGGATAAAGTAATTTTATGAAAATATTATAATTCCAAATTTTTTTTATTTTATTTGGTTGAGAACCAAATTTTTTTTTTTTGTAAATCATAGTTAAACCATTTTCATTATTATTAAAAAAAATTTTTAAAGAGCAATTTTCAGTATTGTTATAATAAAATTCTTTAATTGAATCTAAAGTAAGGTCATAAACTATGGAACCCCAAACTTTTTTTTTTAATCTAAGGGGAAAACTATCCACATCATCAACAAATATTGCACCACCTTGTTTTAAATAACTAAAATAATTAGATAAAAGTTTTTGAACGTGATCTGCTTCATGATAGCTATCAATATATATTAGATCTACCCCATTATTTTTTATCTCACTAAACTGTTCTAAAATATAGTCTAAATTTAAATCATTAGATTGTAAGAATCTCCAATTTTTCGAATTACTTACATTTGAACAATCTGTAATATCTACACTAAAAACCACAGCGGAATTTTTTTCAGCAAACTCAATAAATTTTTTTGTCGAAGACCCTCTTTCAACTCCAAATTCTAATATTGTTGGATTTTGTTTTTTCGAGACAAAATCTATCATTAAATCAATATGATCTTCAATATTGTGCATTAGGATAATTTAATAAAAAATTAATTTGCGGTGATTTTATTAATATTTATATTACCAATATAAAACATTAAAGCAACGTATTGTATCAAAGCATAAATTGCTATCGGTGTTATATATTCAATCTCATGAAATAATTGAGCGCCAACAATAAAACCCATTGCACCATTTTGCAACATAGCCTCAATCATTATAGTTCTTTGAACCTTTAGATCTTTCAAGGTATATCTTGTTATTAAATATACTGTAGCTAATACTGAAATGATTACAACAAATGCAATGGCTCCTGCATCAGCAAAATAGCCACCTAAATTTCCTTGCTCAGTGAATATTGCTACTAATAAAATAATTATAAACAAAGCTAAAGCTGCTCTATCAAACTTTAAGTTGTTACGTTCTGAAAATCTTCTAAAATTTCCTCTCACAAGAATTCCAACGAATGTTGGTAAAGCAATAAATAAAAACATCCTTACTGAAAATTTAAGAAGATTTAGATCGAATTCTACTGATGAAAAGAAGGCTGCATAGATCTTTAAAAATATTGGGATGGATATAAATGACACTAATCCACAAATTGAAGTGATAGTTATTGATAATGCTACATTTCCTTTTACAAGTTTAGTCGCGTAATTTGACATTACTGCAGAAGGCAGAATTAATAATAAGAATACACCAAGTTGAAACTCTCCCTGCATAGGAAAAAAGGAAATAATAATAATTCCGATTAATGGAAGCATTACCATTTGACATATTAAAGCTACAATAAGATTTCTCGGTTTTTTTAATACTTCAAAGAAATCTTTATAAGATAAATTAAGACCTAAAGAAAACATGATAAAAATCATGCCAAGTGGCCCAACAGTTTTTACAAATTCCACAATTCCCTCACGAGCTTTATGAAGGAAAAAAAATAAAATTCAAGGTGTATTTGTTCATTTTGGGGTTGCTAAATGATAAAATTTAAGGTTATTTGCATTAATAAAAAAAATGTCTTTAAGAGAGTTAAAATTTTCTAATCAAATTCAAGAAGAACAAGTAAAAAGTGTCTATCACAAAAATTTTAACTATATAATAACTGAAAGATTTTATTTTCAACAACAATGGCTGTTTAATGCTTATAATAGATTTAAAGACTTCGATAAATATTTGATCTTAATGTATTTACTTCAAAAAACTTTTAAAGCGTATGGAGATTTTCAAATTAAAAATACATACGATGAATTTTATTCTAAAGAAACATTTGAAATACCTAGAATAAATGTAATAGACTTATCAAGAGATTTATTGATTTCAAAAGAAACGGCAAGAAGAAAAATCCTAGAGCTTGAGCGAGATGGTGTAATCAAAAAAGATAAGAAAAGAATATTGATAAATCGAAAAGGACAAGAGTATCAAAAACCAAAAGACTCTATCAAATCTATGGCTAGATTAATGTCCAGATTTACAGATTTCTTAACTAAATCAAATCTTTTAAATAAAAGAATTGAAGTTGATATTTTAGAGAAAAAAATTAAGGAAAATTTTACACAAATTTGGACTATCTTTTTTGATAATCAAATATCAACTATTATACGATGGAAAAAGCTTTTTGGAGATATAGAGACTTGGTCTATATGGGGTCAATGTGTTTACAATCAAAATCTTGTTCTAAATAAAAATTTTAAAGCAAACATAAGTCCTGATTTGACATCTGATAATTTTCTCGTAAAACTTAATAATGAAGGTGTTCAGGGTTTAAATGCAATGACAATATCTGAGCTATCAGGAATACCAAGACCAACAGCTCTTAGAAAATTAAATTATTTAGTAAAAAAAAGATTGATTAAAAAAGATAACAAAAGTCTTTATCTCATTTTTTCACAACCAAAAATAGATCCAAATGTAATTGAACAGGATGCAGTTTTAAGGGAAGTAAGGGATATAAATAAATTGAATGAAGTTTCTTTTATTAAGATGTTAACTAAAATGTTAAATAATATCGTATACGTTTAAAGAGATGCGATAATTCCAGTAATCACTATTACTGAACCAATTAGACTTAAGAATAAAAGATTTTCTTTTCTCTCTTTCTTCTTCTCGTCTCTAACTCTTGAAAGTAAATCGTTGATATCAACTTTAATGTTTGGCGTTTTTTTTAGCTCTACTTGTTGATCGTAACTTGATGTTTCCCCGCTCATAAAACTATTTAACACCACCCGATTCGATCTTTCAAGAAAAGAATTGTTCAAAATGAGTTAGAAACTTTAAAGATTTGTCCAAAATGGTCTTATAAGGAGATAAGCTTTTTATTGTTTAAAGGTCGACTGATCACTGAAGCTGAATATTTCTTTTTCTCTACCTCTATTTCAAAAGCTTCTTTATCTATTTGATCGCTACTTAAACCTGAGTTTATGTAACCAAAGGCTAAATTTTTGCTATAATTGAAGGAATAACAGCCAGAAGTTGTGCGTCCCACAATCTTGTCCTTCAGATAAATTGGTTCGTCATGAAGTAACAAAGGGGCACCTTCTTTAGAATTGTTCAAAATGAGCATTTTAAATTTCTTATGATCTTTTTTATCTCGTTTTTTCTCTAAAGCGGCCCTTCCAATGAAATTTATATTTTTTTTAAAACTAACAGCAAAGTTTAAACCTGCTTCGAATTGATTTTCTTCAGGAGAAATATCGTGCCCCCAATGTAAATAACCGCTTTCCATTCGCATAATATCCATTGCATGCATTCCACAAAGAGAAATTTTGTAAGTTTTTCCTTTGTTCATTAAAATATCAAAAATTTTTAAAGCATTTTCTTTTTTTACATAAAGTTCAAAGCCTAATTCCCCTACATATGAAATTCTTTGAGCCCATACTTGTACATTATCAATTTCAATAAATTTAGCTGTAGCAAATTTAAAGTTTTCATTAGAAAAATCATCTGAACTAATTGAAGAAATCATTTCTCTACTTTTAGGACCAAATAAACCAAGGCAACAATAATCTTCTGTTACATCAATTAATTTTACGTCTTTAGAAATATGCTTTAAAATATGAAATTTATCATGTTCCCTGTTAGCTGCAGAAGAAACAATTCTAAAATAATTCTTTTCAATACAAATAACAGTTAAATCAGTTTCAATTCCACCATCTGAATTCAACATTTGCGTATATTTAATTCTACCAGGTTCGTTTGGAATATTTGCTGTACATAAAATTTGTAATTCTTCATGCACTTTTTCACCTTTTAAATCAAATTTTGAAAAAGGTGATAATTCAAATAAACCTACATTTGATCTTGCATTTTTTGTTTCAAACTCTGCACTTGGATACCAGTTTTGATAATTATAACTATATTTATAATCTTTATTTTTTTCATCTTTTGAAAACCACATTGGTCTTTCATATCCACCTGATACACCAAAGCATGCACCATGATCTTTTAATCTATCATGATAAGGAAGAGTAATTACATTTCTTGAAGTTTTGTGTTGTTTATACGGCCAGTGCATTCCATATAGATCACCAAGTGTTTCAGTAACTCTTTCTTTAATAAAATTAATACCAGAGTGAAATTTTTGAAATCTTTTAATGTCATAACTAAATATATCTTCATTAATATGACCATTCATCATCCATTCAGCTGTAACTTTACCAACACCTCCTGCGCTTGCTATTCCAATACTATTTAAACCACAACAAACAAAAAAGTTTTTAACTTCAGGTACTTCACCTAATAAAGTGTTTGTGTCTGGTGTAAAAGATTCTGGACCTGCAAAAAATTTTCTTATTCCTGTTTTTTCTAAAATAGGAAATCTTTTCATGCATGCATTTAAATATGGTTCAAAGTGTTCAAGATTTTCTGGAAACTCACCAAAAGAAAAATCTTCAGGAACTTTATTAGATTTATCAAATGCTGGAATAGATTTTCCTTCAAATATTCCTAAAAGTAATTTTCCTGCATCTTCTTTAAAATAAGTTCTGCTATCAAAATCTCTAATAACTGGTAAATCTTTTGGTACTTCTTTTATCGGTTCAGTAATGACATAAAAATGTTCAGCTGGATATAAAGGGATACTCACTCCTAATTTTTCACCAATTTGTCTTGACCACATTCCAGTTGCTAAAACAATATATTCACATTCAATTTTTTCCCCGTTTACAACAACACCTTCAATTCTTTTATTTTTAACTAAAATATCTTCAACAGGTGAGTCTTCAAAAATTTTTGCACCTTCTGCTCTTGCAGCTTTTGCAAGTAATTGAGTTATTCCGGACGGATCACCTGAGCCATCGCCTGGCATTAAAATACCACCCAACAAATCATCATTTTTAATTAACGGAACTTTTTCTTTTATTTGATCTTTATCTAAAATTTGAACATCAACATCAAAAAGTTGAGCAGTCGTTGCTTGTCTTTTTAATTCTTGCCATCTACCCTCTTCTTGAGCAATTGACATTGCACCGTTTAAACGAAGTCCAGCAGAATGATCTACTTTCTTTTCAAGCTCTTTATATAAATCTAAAGAATATTTTCTTATTTTTGTAATTGTTGCTGACGGACCTAATTGACTGACTAATCCTGCAGCATGCCAAGTAGTACCTGATGTTAATTTATCTCTTTCTAAAAGAATAACGTCCTTCCATCCAAATTTTGCTAAATGATAAGCGCATGAACATCCAATAACCCCACCACCAATAACTACTACTTTTGCTGAACTAGGAATTTTTTTCATAATTTATCATACCAGTAGAATAATTAATCACCAGCCCCTTGTCTTTTTATTTTTTAATTTTCAACAATTTTTTACAAGAATTTGTTAAAACAAAAGCAGGACAAGAGTATAAATTAATAGTACAATTTATTCTTAATGATAACAATTTTACTAACTTTTGTTCCATCAATAGTTTTATTATTATATTTTACATTATCCGATAGATTTAAAGAGCCTAGAGGAACAGTTTTGTTAATTTTTTTTCTGGGTTTTTTAATATGCTTACCTGCAGGAATTTTAAATGGTTTAAGTCATGATTTTTTTTATGATGGATCAAAATATTCAGAAAATCTAACTAGTAGTTTTTTAGGTCCTGCTTGGGCTGAAGAATTATTAAAATTTTCAATTCTTTATTTGATAGTTTTGAAAAGAAATGAATTTAATGAACCCATGGATGGCTTGGTTTATGGTGTTGTTGTTTCACTAGGTTTTGCAACTTACGAAAACTATACTTATGTATATCAGTGGGCAGAAATAATAGCCAAAGAGGAAAATGTTGACTATGCTGAGTTGTCATACTTAATAGCGTTAGGAAGATCTTATTCCGCAATACCTATGCATGGTCTTAATGGTGCTGTGATGGGTTATTACTTTGGCATGTATGCTTTTACGGGTAATAAAAAATTTTTAATTTTATCTTTGGCATTACCATACTTGTTTCATGGTTTTTATAATTTCTTAGTATGGCCAAATCCTATGATAATAATTGGAATTTTAGTTATTATTTCCCTTTATTTACACAATGAACTTAAGGAGAAACAAAAATTAAAAAAAAAAGAAAATGAAACAAAAAAAATTTAAGCAATGAGATATCTAAAATTTACATTTATTTTATCAATGTTTGTTTTGTTATTTAGTAATCAAAGTAACTCTATGGATAATAGATGCTATGAATTTATAGAAGGGCTAAAAAATTTAGAATATGATAAATTTTCATCAAATACAGAACAAAATGTTTTTCAAGATTTTGGTTTTGATTTATCAACTGATCCTATCAAAGATGTTGGTTTTGATACTGACAAAGATGCTCACAAATTAAGAAGAGATAAAGAAAATTATCCAATGATTGGAGCCTTAACAAGCATGAAAGGAATTGAAGATTTCAAGTATAAAGATGTTGTCATTTCAGTAAACGGTTTAGACCTAAGTAAATTGGAAGACGATAAAATTAGTGATTTGGTGTATTATGTTGATTTAAATAAACTACACGAAATTGTTATTAAAAGAGATAAAAAAAAATTAATAAAGAAAATTAAGGCCCATGAGTATCAAAAAGAATATCGATATTTTCAATTTTATTTAAATAGTATTAATAAAATTGATTTAAAAAACTCGACTGTAAAATTCTCAGCATTTATAAGTTCTGATAAAGAATACGCCGAAAGTGTTGGCTGGGCTATTGTTGAGCACGCAAAAAAAACTATCACTCGTTTTGATGAGGAAAGTCAAGAAGTTAAGACTATAGATTGTGATGAAATCCCATATGATTATGCAAAAGAAAATAGATTACCTATATCAGGCGAAACTTTTGGTTTTTACGACTTAATTTCTGAGGACAAAGATAAAGTTTATGAAAGTGTGAGTATATATGTTTACGATGATGAGTCCACAGATGATAAAACAGATAGCTTATTAAGTATCACTTATTACTCTGAGGGAGAATGGGAAATAAAAAATGAATTTAATTTAACTTCATTTCCTTTTGATAAACAAAAAATAATCATAAATTTAACTGATGCTGAGGATTTTGAAAAAGTTTATTTAGCCGCTCTTGACACAAATTTAAGAATGATCGACTATAATAAAAAAAATTTAAAAATACCTGGATGGAATGTTGTTGATGTAAAATTTGATACAAATAATAATTTTGATTTAGGGGGTGTAGTTTTTAATCAAGCCTCTATAACCGTTGATATAGAAAGACAATCTTTTTATTATATTTTTAAAATTATATTACCAATAGTTCTTATTTTAATTATTTGTTGGAGCTCAGTGTGGCTAAATCCTAGAGAGGTTGAATCAAAACTCACAATTACAATTGTGTGTTTGTTGTCACTTATAGCATATAATTTTGTAATTGATAATGAATTACCAAAACTTGAATATTTAACTATAATGGATTGGATTATTTTAGCCTCATATTTTTTTGCTGCTGCACCTAATATGTTGGCAATTATTTCATTTCAATTATCCGAAAAAATAAAATATAGAAAATTAGGTCAAAAGGTTGATTTATTTGGTAAAAGATATGGAATTACTTCTTATATATTTATAATTTTGTTTATAATAATTATTAATGTAAGCTCAGTTCCAGAGAATACGATCAACGCATTAAGTTGGGCAATGATGAGATAATTATGACTTTTAGTGAATCTGTATCCACATGTTTAAAAAAATATTTTGTCTTTGAGGGTAGAGCTAGTAGATCAGAATATTGGTGGTTTCAATTAATAGTTTCACCTTCATACTTCATTTCAACAATTCTAGAAAATGAAATTGGATATTTTTTTCTAGGAATAACGTTGTTTACCTTAATTCCAGCAATCTCTGCAGGTGTGAGAAGATTACATGATACAAATAGATCAGGATTTTTTTTATTAATAAGCTTTATTCCATTTATTGGTGGATTAGTTCTTTTATTTTTTTTAATACCTGAGGGTACAAAAGGGAAAAATCGATTTGGTCCAGATCCACTAAAAAGAGTTACTAGAAAAAGAAATAAAAAAAGTTGATTTTATAACTCTCTTTTTTTTTGACTTTTATAGTCTGTTTTCTCACCTAGATTTAATTTAAGTTTTAGTTCCGCAATTTTTTTTTCTAACTCAATAACTTCTATTGATATTTGTTCTTTTTCTTTTTCATCTACTTTATCATCATCTAGAGCTTTTCTAGTTTCCTCCATTACATCTCCTATTGACTCACCTAGTCTAAGTAAATTATTGATTATTTCATCGCTACTGTCATGATCTTTTCTATTTTCAATTTCTTTCTTAAGTAAAGTTTCATAAGCTGTAAGAAAAGGAGTGCCTTTTCCAATCTTTTTGCAATGTATATCTAATTCTAATCCATCTTGAATATGAAGCTGTCGATCCTTAAAATTTGGATTACTGATATGTTCTATAGCTTTTCTCTTTTTTTCAATAATTGTCTCAATATTTTCATAACCAATATCATCAGCCAAATCTTTTAAAACCCTCTCGAATGAATAGGGTTTTCTTGGATAACCTTTTTTCTTATTCATTTGATTAGATTATTAGAAATTCATCCGTAGGCAAAGTTAAAAGTTAACCTACGGGTAAACAGATTTTAAATGATTATATCTATAGTGTGTTTAATTTTATTGTCCTTTAAACACAAAAGATTAAGAGGAAATGAGCAAATTGATCTTTCGGGTTTTTATAGCCTCCTTTCTACAATTTGTGAATTCCTCTTAATCATAAACAATAACAAAGAGGAGAAAATGAAAAAAATAAAAGTAGAAGACAAGACTAATGATAATGAAATATTTCAAATTATTGGAATACTTCTAATAGGATTTGCAGTTGTTGATTTTGCAATGTCTTGGATGGGCACTAATTTAACTGCATTCTTAGGTCCTTTATCACAATTCACCCCACTTGCTGCAGGTTTAATTGGAGCAATGTTTTTAAACCTAGGGAATAAAAGTGAATAAATCATCAACAAGATCCCCTGTTAAACAACAGGGGATCTTATCAAAAAATTGAAGGAGAACAATGACTGACATTACAAAATATACAAATGTTTCATTAACAAAAGAAATAGCCGGAAAAATTGATACGCTTTCAGAGGAATTAATACCATATTGCCAATTAAGCAGATCAAAAGTTATTGAAATAATAGTTAATGAAAAATTATCTAATTTCAATAAATCAAAGGAAATATAAATGAACCAACTAAAAATGACTTGTCCCAACTGCAACAAAACATTTTCAGCAGATGAGGCTTTACAAAAATATCTAAAGGAAAAAGAAAAAATATATCGAGAAGAAATCAAAGTTAAAGAAAAATTATTAAAAGAAAAATATAAACTTAATTTTAAGTTAACAGAAAAAAGAATATAAAATGAATAAGGTAATAAAAATAGATAAAAAACTTAAAAAAAATAAATCAATAAAAAAATCGAATATCATTGATATAATGAGTTCATTAGCTAAAATTAAAAGTAAAAAATCAAATGAAATATTAGTCTTAGCTCCCTCAGAATTAGATTATAAACCTAAAAAATGTCAAAGATGTTTTTATTTGGAAAAAAATCATAAAATTGGACCTAAGGATTTTCCTCCACCAGTTTTCTCAAGATTTGATGTAGTTCAACAAGCTTATTATAAAGATAAAAATACATCTGACCTTACTAATGAATTGCCCTCTGGAAGAATTATGAGTAAAGATGAACTTCCAGGAAGAGTAGTCTCAGAAATATTAACAGATAATAAAGGTAGAGAATTCATTTTAGGTGGAAGACCAGATATTCTAATAAAGTTTGATAAAAATGGTTATGGCATAATTGATTTTAAAACTACAAAAATTTCTGATGACAAATCGGAGAACTACAAATACCAATTAGAAGCTTACGCTCAAATATTCTCAAAACCTGGATCTACCAAAAGTAAAAAAACACCCTTGTTGAAACCCATCACACATATGGGAATATTGCAATTTGATCCAAGTGATATTCAAAGTCACAATAATGATAGTTGCGATATGAGAATGAATATATCCTATTCACCATTAAAAAGAGATGAAAAAGATTTCTTTGAAAATATAACAAAGATAATAGACATTTTAAATAATCCCTCTATTCCAAGCTTCACTAAAGATTGTAATTATTGTGATTTCGTTAAAAAACAATTAAGCCATTTCTAAGAAAATGAAAAAAATAAATATTAAAATAAATAATGAAATTATTAGGTGTCCCAGTTGTAATTCAAAAAATATAGATGAAAATGGGATACAGGATTTGTGTGAGCATTTAGTTTTTATAGGAACTAGTCATTCAGATGATCCGGAAATTGATACTGAAAATTTAAATTCAAAATATGACCTAGAAAAATATGAGTTTATTACTGATTTTTTTAAAGCAGAACTAGATGATAATTATTCATTATTTGTTGATTCAAGTACCAGACAGATAGATGTTTATTTGTTATATAAGAATTTATAATTATGTTTGAACAAACCTTTAAAAATATTGACGATATACTTTGGAAGGATGCAGGTTGTAGTACTGAACTAGATTATGCAGAACAATCATCATGGATATTATTTCTTAAATGGTTAGATGATTATGAAAAAGAGAAAGAAACAAAAGCATCACTAGAAAATAAGAAATTTAAGCCTGTATTAGACAAAGAATACCAATGGAGTTCTTGGGCTATTATCAAAAAAAAAGATGGAAAAGTAGATTTTAATAAAATTCTTACTGGCCCTGATTTAAAGAAGTTTGTTGATGATAAGTTATTTCCTTATCTCTCTTCATTTAGGAATAAAGCAGAAAATTTTAATACTATTGAATATAAAATAGGTGAGATATTCTCTGAAGTTAAAAATAAACTTCAAGATGGTTACACCTTAAGAGATGTAATTAATGAAGTTGATAATCTTGAGTTTAAAAGTAGTGAACAAAAACATGAATTAAGCGCTTTATATGAAGAAAAAATCAAGAATATGGGTAATGCTGGTCGTAATGGTGGAGAGTACTACACTCCAAGACCTTTAATTAAATCTATAATTAAAGTAATAGACCCTAAAGTTAGAGAAACAGTTTATGATGGAGCTGTAGGTAGTGCAGGTTTTTTAGTTGAAGCATTTGAGCATATGAGTAAATCAAAATCTTTGACAGCTTCAGAACTTATAACTCTTCAAACAAAATCTTTTTATGGAGCGGAAAAGAAAACCTTAGCTTACATTATTGGTATTATGAATATGATACTTCATGGAATTGAAAGTCCTAATATTGTTCATCAAAATACATTAGAGACTAATATTCAAGAGATACAAAACAAAGACAGAGTAGATATAATTCTTGCTAACCCACCTTTTGGTGGCAAAGAAAAAACAAACATACAAGAAAATTTTCCAATTAAAACGGGTGAGACTGCCTACCTATTCCTTCAACATTTTATAAAAAAACTTAAAGTTGGTGGAAGATGTGGTGTTGTTATCAAAAATACTTTTTTAAGTAATACAGATAATGCGAGTATTGCACTTAGAAAACAGCTTCTTGAAGAATGTAATTTATTCACAATACTTGATTTACCAAGTGGAGCCTTCCTTGGAACAGTAGTAAAAACAGTCGTTTTATTTTTTGAAAAAGGAAAACCAACGGAAAAAGTTTGGTACTACCAGCTTAATACTGGAAGAAGTATGGGAAAAACTAACCCACTTAATGAGAATGATTTAGTAGATTTCATAAAAACAGCTAAATCACAAAAAAACACTAACAATAGTTGGTCTATAGATTTAAAAGAAATCAATAAAGACGATTTAGATTTATCAGTCAAAAATCCAAACACTAAAGAATTAATTGATGAAAGAACTCCAGAGGAAATTGTTAATGAAATAAAAAAATTAGACAAAGAATCCTCTAAGCTTTTAAATGAAATTGAAAAACTTTTATAATGTGGAAAACCGTTAAAATTTCAGATGTTTGTGAATTTCAAAGTGGATTATGGAAAGGTAAAAAAGGACCTTTTGTAAATGCAAATGTAATAAGAAATACAAATTTTAAACCAGATGGAAAACTTTCTTACGAAAATATAGCTTTCCTTGAAGTCGAAGTTAAAGAACTTTCAAAACGACAATTAATAGATGGGGATATTATACTAGAAAAATCAGGAGGAGGAGAGAAAACTCCTGTTGGAAGAGTTTGTTTATTTAAAAATAAAGAAAGCGAAATTCCTTACAGTTTAAGTAATTTTACTTGTTTAATTAGAGTAAAGCAGCACTCAATTCTATACTACAGGTATCTTCATATATTTCTCCATTATATGTATGCTGCTGGAAAAACTGAACCAATGCAGAGAAATTCTACTGGAATAAGAAATTTACAACTCAAAGAGTATAAAGAGATTTGTATACCTCTCCCACCTATTGAGGAGCAAAAAGATATTGTTACTAAACTTGATGCACGTTTTAAGGAGATTGATAGTAAAATAAACCTTAATTTAAAAAAATTAATTTATATAGAAAAATTAAAAAAGTCTGTCTTAAATAAAATTTTTGGTAAAGATTTAATTAAGCTAAATGAGGCTTCAACATTAATCAAAAGAGGAATTTCACCAAAATATACTGAAACAGGTGGAATTGTAGTAATTAATCAAAGATGTGTCAGAAATCATATAATTAATTTTTCAAATGCAAGACGTCATAATGTAGATTTAAAAAAAGTTCCTAATGAACGGATTGTAGAAAAAGGTGATGTTCTAATTAATTCTACTGGTCAAGGGACTTTGGGAAGAGTAGCACAAGTGTTAGAAAAACCAGCGGAAAAAACAACAGTAGACTCTCACGTAACTATTGTTAGACCTAAAAAAGAATTATTTGATTTTGGTTTTTTTGGAAAAGCATTGATTAAGATTGAAGACGAGCTTAAGAAAGCTGGTGAAGGCACAAGTGGACAAACTGAATTGTCTAGGTCAAAGTTAGAAAGTAATTTTTTTATTCCTTATTTAAGATCTATTCAAGACCAAAAAGAAGTTTCATTTAAATTAGATAAAATTTTTGAGAACACATCTGTCTCTGCTAATTTAATAAATAAAACAATTCAAAGTTTAAAAGCACTCAAATTAAGTTTATTAAATTACGAACTAAATAAAACTGGATGAATGAAGCTGACACAAGACGTGAATTAATTGACCCTAAGATTAAAGAAGCTGGCTGGGGTGAGATTGACGGAAGTTATATTAGAGCTGAATTTCAAATTACTAATGGTGAAATTAAACCTGGTGGTATTAGAGCGGGTATTATTAAAGCTGATTATGTTTTAATTTATAAAAATAGAAAATTAGCAGTAATAGAAGCTAAAAAAGATGAACTTCCAGTTAGTGATGGTGTTGGGCAAGCTAAAGACTACGCTCAAAAGCTTAAGATTTTAACTACTTACTCTACTAACGGAAAGGAAATTTACGAAATTAATTATGCTAAAGATGAAAAAGGTAAAATGTTTATTACTTCTGAAGGCCTGGTTGATAAATTTCCTTCTCCTGAAGAATTATGGATTAAAATATTTAAAGATAAAAATGAATGGTCAAGTAAATTTGACTCAATAAATTTTGAGCCATTTAAAGGAAACAGAGAACCTAGATACTATCAAGAAATAGCAATCAATAATACTCTTGATGCTATAGCAGATAAACAACAAAGAATTCTCCTTACTCTTGCAACGGGTACAGGTAAAACAGTAATAGCATTTCACATTGCATGGAAACTATTTCAGTCTAGATGGAATATTCAAAGAGATGGAAAAAGAATTCCAAGGATATTATTCTTAACAGATAGAAATATCTTAGCTAATCAGGCTTTTAATTCTTTCGGTGCATTTGATGAAAATGCCTTAGTAAGGATAACTCCTCAAGATGTGAGAGATAAAGGAAATGTTCCAACTAATGGCTCTGTGTTCTTTACTATATTTCAAAGTTTTATGTCAGGTCCAGAAAACAAACCTTATTTTGGTCAGTACCCTGCTGACTTTTTTGATTTAGTAATTATCGATGAGTGTCATAGAGGTGGAGCAAAAGATGAAAGTAGATGGAGAAGTATATTGGAATATTTTTCTTCTGCAGTACAAATAGGATTAACAGCAACACCAAAAAGAAAATTTAATGCAGATACTTATGCTTACTTCGGTGAGCCTGTTTATACCTACTCACTCAAAGATGGAATTAAAGATGGTTTCTTAACACCATTTAAAGTTAAAAGAATTCAAACATCAATGGATGAATATGTTTATACGGGTGATGATGATATTTTATCTGGAGAAGAAGAAATAAATGAGGGTGAAGTTTTTGAGGAAAAAGATTTTAATAAAAGAATTGTTATAGAGGAAAGAGAAAAGAAAAGAGTTCAATTGATGCTTGATAGTATAAATCCAAAAGAAAAAACACTAGTGTTCTGTGCAAGTATTGCGCATGCCGGAATGGTAAGAGATTTAATTAATCAAATATCTGTTAATCCACCAGCTGATTATTGTGTGAGGGTAACAGCTAAAGATACTAAAACAGGTGATACTCATCTAAGACAATTCCAAGATAACGAAAAAACATTACCAACAATCCTAACTACTAGTCAAAAACTTAGCACTGGTGTTGATGCACTAAATATAAGAAATATAGTTTTAATGAGACCTGTGAACAATATGATTGAATTTAAACAAATCATTGGAAGAGGAACAAGATTATTTGAAGATAAGTTTTATTTTACGATTGTTGATTTTGTTGGAGCGTCTGCAAACTTTTCAGACCCTGAATGGGATGGTGAACCTATACCTGAAGAACCACCTGAGGAAAAACCAGAAAAACCATTTGAAGCTGGTGAAGAAGGTGGAGGTGAAGAACCGCCAGAGCCAAAACCTCCTAAAGAAAAAATAGTGATTAAGCTTGCTGAGGGAAAAGAGTTGACTATTAAATCAATGTCTACTTCCCTATTCTATTTTCAAGGACAACCTGTTACCGCAGAAGAGTTTATAAAGAAACTATTTAATACTATTACCCTACCTAGTATCTTAAAAAGTGAAGAGGAATTGAGAAAACTCTGGTCGTCACCAATTACGAGAAATGAACTTTTAAAAAAATTAGAGGATAATGGTTTTACCAAACAAGATTTAAAATCTATCCAAACACTAATTGAAGCTGAAGATAGTGATATATTTGATGTGATAGAACACATAGCATATAGCAGAAAACCTATTCAAAGAGCAACAAGGGTAGCTAATGCAGAGAGTAAAATTCATAGTAATTTAGACTCTAACCTAAAGGAATTTATTGATTTTGTACTTAGCAAGTATGTTGAGGGTGGTGTTGATGAACTTGATATTAATCGTCTTAGTGATTTAGTTATTCTAAAATATAAAACTTTACATGATGGTCAAAAGGTATTGGGTGGTGCAGATAAAATTAAAAAATCATTTATAGATTTTCAAAAATATCTTTATTAAATTAGTTCTTGATTGCTTCTCCTGCACTAACATATTCGTGACCAAAAACATCTGCAACAGCTTTATAAGTCACATGTCCTTTGTGAACGTTAAGTCCCGCTAAGAAGTTCTTATCTTCACCTAGGGCTTTTTGATAACCTTTATTTGCTAATTTTACTAAGTATGGAAGTGTTGCTTTATTAAGTGCGAATGTAGAAGTTCTTGGAACTCCACCTGGCATATTGGCAACACAATAGTGAACAATATCATCTACTATGTATGTTGGATCTCCGTGAGTGGTTGGTTTACTTGTTTCAACACATCCCCCTTGATCAATTGCAACATCCACAATTACTGAGCCTCTTTTCATTAATTTTAGCATATCTTTAGTAACTAATTTAGGGGCTTCTGCACCTGGAATTAAAACACCACCCACTAACAAATCAGCTTCAGAAACTAATTTATTTAAATCAACTTTATCACTTTGCTCTGGAATAATTTTATCACCAAACATTTTAACTAATTGTTTTAATCTTTCTTCAGACTTATCAACTATATGCACTTTAGCTCTCATACCTGTTGCAATAATTGCAGCATTCTCTCCAACTACTCCGCCACCAAGAATTAGTACATTTGCTGGTTCTCCACCTGGTGCTCCACCTAATAATATACCTCTGCCCTTTTGATTTTTTTCTAAACAATGTGCTCCAGCTTGAACTGACATCCGACCAGCGACTGCACTCATTGGTGCGAGCAATGGAAGTCTACCATTATCATCTGTGACTGTTTCATAAGCAATATTAATACTTTTAGATTTAATCAATCCTGCTGTTAGTTCCTTTGCAGCTGCTAAATGAAGATAAGTATAGAGAATTTGATTTTCTCTTAACATATCTACCTCAGCTTTTTGAGGCTCTTTTACTTTTACAATTATGTCTGCATCGTTAAAAATATCACCAGCTGTTTTTACAATTTTTGCGCCAGCTTTAGTATATTGATCGTTATCAAAACCAGCTTCAAATCCACTATTATTCTCAACTAAAACCTCATGACCTTCACCTACCAAAGTTTTTACACTTTCAGGAGTTAATCCAATTCTATTTTCTTGTGGTTTTATTTCTTTGGGAACACCAATTTTCATAAAGAAAATTAATTTTTTTTACTTTTACTGTAGTTAGTAATTCCAGTTCTTAATTTTTCGATTATTTCATCAATATGTTTTTTTTCACATATAAACATTGGTGCAATAATAAGCGCATCACCTGTAGCTTTGAAATTAACTCCAGCATCATAACAATGTTTGAAAGTTGCTAGTCCTGCTTTACCTGGTTTTCCATCCATTTTAATATCAATTCCACCCATCATTCCATATCCTCTTATATTTTCAACTACATCAATATCTTTTAGTGAAAATAATCCTTCTTGAAAGTATGGGCTTAATTCTTTTGCTCTTTTAAAAATGTCTTCTTTTTCAAAAATATCTTGTACTGCCAAAGCAGCAGCTACAGATACAGGAATTCCAGAATATGTATATCCATGAAATAATTCTACAGCGCCTTTAGGTGCTGCATCTACAACAGCATCGTAAATTTCTTCCTTACACGCAACAACACCAAATGGAACAATTCCATTAGTTGTAGCTTTTGCCATTGTCATGATATCTGGAGTAACTCCAAATTCTTGAGCACCAAAAGCAGAACCTGTTCTGCCCCATCCTGTTATCACCTCATCAAAAATTAAAAGAATATTATGTTTATCACAAAGTTCTCTTAATCTTTGTAAGTATCCAACTGGAGGAACAAGTGTTCCTGTTGAACCTGCAATGGGCTCAACAATACATGCTGCAATATTTTCTGATCCAAAGTTTGTACAAATTCTTTCTAAGTCATTTGCAATATCAGCACCAGTTTCTGGTTGACCGGATACAAATTTATGTTCGTCTAAATGTGTATGTCTCATATGCACTACACCTGGCATCAAAACACTTGCATATGCTTTAACGTTATTAATCATACCGCCAACAGAAGTAGCTCCAATATTCATACCGTGGTATGCTCTTTCTCTTCCAACAAATCTAAACCTTTGACCTTCACCTCTTGCTTTGTGATACGCTACACTAATCTTAATTGCAGTCTCTACAGCAGTAGATCCACAAATTGTATAAAAAATTCTATTTAAATTTCCTGGAGTATGTTTTGAAATTCTAGTTGCTAATTCAAAAGATCCACCAAAACCTTGTTGAAAGGGTTGAGCATAATCTAATGTTTTTAATTGATTTGTAATTGCATCAATAATTTCCATTCGACCATGACCAAGTGGATTACAAAAAAGTCCAGAGCTTGCATCTATTTGAGTATTTCCTTCGTGGTTTTTAAGATAAACACCTTTAGCTTCAGTAATTAATCTCGGTCTCTCTTTAAAATCTTTGTTGGATGTAAACGGCATCCAATGTTCATTAAGTGAATTTGGTATTGATGGTTTTTGACTCATTTTTATTTATCCTCAATAATTAAACTAATTAATATTAATTAACTATAAAAATCTATTATACCAATACAACTGAAAATTGAATAGTCTATTTTGACACCCATTCCTGTTAACAACTTCATTTACTTTGGTTCTATTTTCAATTTAAATGC
Source organism: uncultured Pelagibacteraceae bacterium (assembly GCA_902514805.1). Taxonomy (GTDB): domain Bacteria; phylum Pseudomonadota; class Alphaproteobacteria; order Pelagibacterales; family Pelagibacteraceae; genus Pelagibacter. The sequence continues at coordinate 74,963 of CABXSF010000003.1, forward strand.
TGTTTATAAATTTAAATAAGGAGAGGAATAAATGAGAAAAATACTAAGTTTTATTCTTGGAAGTATATTAGCTCTTAACTTAACTATTTCAGTTGCTAATTCAGCTGCAAAAGAGGTTAGAGTTGCCTACTTTTTAGAATGGCCTAGTCCAAACCTAGAAGACATGCAGAAGAAAAATTTTGCTAAAGCTTTAGGTGTACCGGTTAAATGGACTAACTTCACAAACGGTGGAGCAATGACTGACGCTATGTTAGCGGGAGACATCGATATTTCTTACTCACAAGGTTTAGTACCTTTCATAAACGCAGTTAAATCTAAAGCACCTATCAAGCTTGTAGACATAGCTATGGAGTATGGAATGGGTGGAACAACTTGTGTAACTTCAAATGCTTCAGGTATTACAAAAGCTAATGCTACTGAACTTGAGGGTAAAAAAGTTGCTGTACCGCTAGGAACAATGGCTGAATACGTTTTTGATGAAAGTATGAAAGTTGTTGGCGCAGACAGAAAAAAAATGGATATCATTCAAATGGACCCTGAGGAAGGTGCTGCTGCATTAGTAAGTGGTGATGTTGTAATGGCATGTTTATTTGGTGGTAATTCAATTAAAGCTGCAACAGCTGTTGGAACAAGATTACTTACAGTTCAAGAAGCAAGAGACGCTGGTATCTTAGGAATAGATATTACTTCAGTAACTACTAAGTTCATGAAGGAAAATCCTGAAATGCTAAGAACTTTTATAGAAGTTACTCATGAAGCTAATGACAGATACAGAGCTGGCAAAAGCGACATGAACTCAATGTCTAAAGCTTCTGAAATGAAAGTTGGTGATATGAAAGAAACTTTAAGTGGTTTCAAATTTTTAACACCATCAGAGACTAAGCAATCTATGACTAAAGGAAATCTTGATGCATTCTTAAAAGGAATGGGAACACCAAGAGGAAACGTGGACACTAGTTTCTTACCTTTATAATCAAAAGGTTAAATAGAATTAAATAGGCGCCAATTTTTTTAATTGGTGCCTATTTTTTTTATACAAATTTTAATGTAAGGTCTCTTTATGAGCGATTTAGTTTCTCAAAATCTAAATATGATCTTTAAATCTCCAAAAGGAGAAACTGTTCATGCATTAAAAAATTTAAATTTCACAATCAAAAAAGGAGAACTATTAACAGTTCTTGGTCCATCAGGATGTGGAAAAACAACTTTATTAAATATTGCAGCTGGTTTTATTAGACCTACATCAGGAACAATTACTTTAGGTTCAAATGAAATTAATGGTCCTGGAGTTGATAGAGGGATGGTATTTCAACAAGGCGCACTGTTTGAATGGTTAACTGTTTCTGAAAATGTCAACTTTGGATTAAGAATGAAGAAAAAAGATCCTGGTGAAACTCAAAAAAAAGTTGATGAGTGGTTAGAAATAGTTGGTTTAAAAGGTTTTGGAAATACTCCTACTTATCAATTGTCAGGTGGTATGCAGCAAAGAGTTGCGCTTGCAAGATGCTTAATTAATGATCCAGATTTAATTTTAATGGATGAACCTTTAGGTGCATTAGACGCTTTAACTAGGGAAAAAATGCAATCGCTTGTTTTAAAAATTTGGAAAGAAACTGGAAAAACAATTATTTTAATTACACACTCAGTTGAAGAAGCTTTGTTATTGGGTGAAAGATTATATGTGATGGCGCCAAGACCGGGTAGAATTCATAAAGAATATAAACTTCCATTTGCAGAAATGGGATTAAAAGAAGACTTGAGAGAAATTAAAAAAGATAAAGAATTTTCATCAAAACGAGAAGAAATATTGTCCATGATATGGAACATGGAAGAGGAAATAATGGGGAAAGATAATTAAATGTTTACCCAATTTATTACAATATTAATTTTGGTATCGATTGTTGGATGTATTCTTTACGGAAGAAGATTAATTAGAACAGAAAAAGTTGATGCTGTATTTGGTAACCCTGAGAGAGCTAAAGGCGGAACGCATTGGATAATTGTTGGAAGCAGTGCGATACTATTAATTTGGTTATATTATTCTTGGGATATAGCGAAAGGATTTTATCCTAAATCTGCTAATGAATTATGTCAGGTTGCTAAAGTAAATGAGTCTCTTTTAGGTTTAAAGTATCAATTTCCAATAGAAGAGAGAGAGTTTAAAAGTACATCAATAATTAAAATTGAAAATAAAAACCTTCAAATAATCACTAATGAAATACAAAGTTCTCCAGACTTAAGTAGTCCGCAGAAAACAGCTCTAGTTGGATTTATCAACGAGACGAGACAGTTAATTCCATTACTAACAAACGTAAATTTAATGGAAACAGATACAAAAATTCAGATTAAAGAGATGACTGAAGAAATAAGGCTTTTAACTTCGAGCTTTAAAAATAACGATTACCCATTTGAAACTGATGAACAAAAAAATGAAAGACTTACAGCAGTATCTGAAGAAGGTGGTTGGGGTATTACAAAAGTTCAAACTGGTACTGGTTCAATAGAAAACACAATTGAAGTTCCTTTAGTCCCAGCAACTAATAAAGGTCTTAAATTTGATGCTGCTGCAAAAGAACTTGAGATAATTAACGATAAATTCTTTAAGTTGAGAAATCATAATCCACAATTTAAAAATTCTGTTAAAGCTTTAAAGGATAAAATTAAAGAATATAGAAGTAATTTAGATGATACAGAAGAAGTAGCGTCTACCTTTGCAAAAAATATTGTTAAAATTGCAAGAAGAATAGAATATGCAAGTATCTATCCACCTAATGCACTAAATGAAATGCAAAAGGCAATTGTTGAATTCGATAATGTTCAAAAATCTGAACAAGGTGGATTACGATTTGTAGATATGTTTTTATTTCCAGCGGGTACAATTGTATCAAGTGGAACGAGTTGTTCTGAGCAAGGTTCTGGAAGATGGCTACCTAAACCATCTGATACACTTAATAAATTTATCTTAATGTCAAAACCAAGTGTCGGTTACAAAAATATACCACTACTTTGGATTGATATGATGGATGTAAGTAAAATAATTGGATTTATTTTACCAGATTGGATAGCTGATATTCTTCCGGGGGAATACCCTATTCACACTAAAGATGGTGTAGTGGAGCAAAACTTCAAAGGAAGAGTTCTTAAGGTTGTTACAGGAGATTTCAAATTATTTAAAATTCCTGTTCCTTATGGACATATATGGGATTCGTTTCTAAGAGTATTTTTAGGACTAATCTTTGGAATTTTAATTGGAGTTCCACTTGGATTATTTATGGGTTTAAATAGATTTGCTAAAGGTTTTTTCGATCCATTAATTGAACTTTACAGACCTGTCCCTCCATTAGCATGGGCGCCTTTAATCATTTCAGTTTTAGGTATCGATAACACTGGAAAAGTGTTTTTATTATTTATGGTCTCATTATCAATCATGATTATTTCTGCACGAGCTGGTGCATCTGGAACTCAACTTTCTAAAATTCATGCAGCTCACTCACTTGGTGCATCTAAAAAACAAATTTTAAGGTACGTAATCTTCCCTAACTCTTTGCCTGAAATTCTTACAGGAATTAGAGTGGCGGTTGGAATGTGTTGGGGAACACTTGTTGCAGCAGAATTTTTAGCAGGTACTACAGGAATTGGATTTGTTGAAAATGTCGCAAAAAAATATTTCCAATATGAAGTTATTTGGATAACTATTTTCATTATGGGTATGCTGGGACTATTATTCGACGTTACATTAAGAAAAATAATAGATAGAACTATTCCATGGCGTGGAAAAGGTTAATTCTATTTTTATTCATCTTTGCAGCATCATCTGAAGCAACAGAATTAAAAATAAATAAAATTGCAGATTTAGATGCTCCTTGGGGCTCAACTTTCATATCTGATAAAGAGTTATTGATTACTGAGAAGTCAGGAAAAATTAAATTAATAGAACTGAACGCTAGAAATGTTTCTGAAATAACTCATAATCTTAAAATATTAGAGGATGGTCAAGGAGGTTTGTTAGATATTTTATATAAAGATGATATTGTTTTTGTTAGCTACTCAGAGGATCACGGAAAATTTAAATCTACTACTTCTATTGCAAGAGCAAATTTAGATAGAGGTGAATTAAAATTCGACAATATATTTGTTGCTCAACCCCCTATTAAATCAGGATATCATTTTGGTTCTAGACTAGCAGTTAAAGATGAATTTCTTTTTGCATCCGTTGGTGAAAGAGGACAAGGAATGATAGCACAAGATCCAACACAGCATCCTGGTAGTATTATAAGAATTAAATTAGATGGAAATATTCCAAAAGATAATCCAAAATTTATTGATAAAAAAGATTGGTTGCCCGAAATATTTCAAATTGGTGTAAGAAACCCTCAAGGTTTAACAGTATCTCCTTTTGATAAAAAAGTTTATGCAAGTAATCATGGTGCAAAAGGTGGAGATTGGTTTGGAGAAATTAAGAAGAGTGAAAATTATGGATGGAAAATATTAGGTTGGGGTGGAACAAATTATAGTGGCACTAAGATAGGACCAAAATGGATGCCAGGTTACACAAAAGCTATTAAATATTGGGTTCCTTCAATTGCAACAAGTGCAATAACAATTTATAAAGGTAATGAATTTAAAGAATGGAATGGTCAAGCTTTAGTAACATCTTTAAAAGATATGTCATTAAGAAAGCTTGATTTTTCTGACACAAAAAATGTGCAAGAAGAAATTATATTTCAAAACCAAATTGGAAGAATTAGAGACATCCAGGTTCATCCCGTCAGTGGAAAAATTTATTTCCTTGGTCAGGACGGTCTATGGTTGATGGAAAAAAACTAAAAAAAATTGTTATCCAGATTTTTAAAAAAAGAGGACTAAGTCTTTCTCATGCATCAATAAGTGCTGATGCTTTAATTAATGCTGAATATGTCGGTGCATACGGTCATGGTGTATCAAGACTTAAAATGTATTGTGAAAGAATAAAAAAAAAAGTTATTAATCCAAAACCAAAAATTAAGATTAAGAAAATATCTAATTCAATATCATTCATTGATGCTAACAATTCAATTGGGTTTATAGCTGCAGATACTGCAATTAAAACTTTAATAAAGAATACAAAAAAAACAGGTATTGGATTAGTCGGTGTAAAAAATTCAGGTCATTACGGTTTATCTGGTTATTATGTTGAACAAGCTGTTAAGAAAAATTTAATGGTTTGGTGTTTTACTAATGCACCACCTGCAATAGCACCTTATGGGGCAAAAAAAACTTTGTTTGGAACTAATCCAATTTGTTTTGGAACACCATCAGGAGGAAAAGTTCCTTTTATTTTAGACACATCTGTTTCGATAATTAATAGAGGTATTGTTAGAGTTGCTGCTAGACTTGGTAAAAAAATTCCAGCTGGTGTTGCCCTAGATAAAAATGGCAACCCCACAATAGATGCGAAGAAAGCTTTAAAAGGAGTTCAGCTACCAATTGCAGGCTTTAGAGGATCAGGACTAGCATGGATGGTTGATATTTTAAGTGGGGTGATTACAGGGGCTGCCCACGGCGGGAAAGTTAGAGACCCTTTTGATGATTTTAGAGGACCACAAAATGTTGGACATTTATTTTTAGCTATTAAACCTAGTATCTTTATTGGAAAAAATTATATTAAAAGAATAAAAGAAAATATAAGGATTATAAAAAAGCTTCCACGAGCTAAAGGTTTTGCCTCAATTTCTTATCCCGGAGAAAATAAAGCAAAAAGATTTTCAAAAAACTCTAAAAAGAAAATTTATTTACCTAAAGAAATAGAAAAAGATTTAGAAAAATTAATTAGCACTTCGTCTTAATAAAAATACAAAAGTAAATCCAGTTATATACATTATAAGTGCATAGGCGCCAGTTGGTATTGCATATAATATATCAGATCCAAATATTTGAGTAGAAACAAACAATGCTAAAGTTCCATTTTGTAAGCCACACTCTAAAGCAATACACTTCAGTTGTTTAACCCCAGATGCAAAAATTTTACCAAGATAATATGCAATGATCATCATTGTAACATTTAAGATTAAGGTAATTAGACCTGCTTGTTTCAATAAATCTATTAAGTTTTGTCTTTCTTCATAAAATGCCGCAAAGAAAAAAACTGCAAATAATACGATGTTAAGTTTATTAAATATTTCTACTTTTGAAGCTACAAAACTTTCTGCAAATTTTCTTATAATCATTCCTAATATAACTGGCACAGTAACAACTAAAAACATTTTAAATGCGATACCAATCATTGATATGTTTTCTGCAATATTTGTAATTCCAAACAAATCTGCAGATGTAAAAATTATAAAAGGAACTGTAATAATGCTTAATAAACTTATTATAGCTGTTAAGGAAATTGATAAAGCTACATCTCCATCAGCAAATTTAGTCATTATATTTGAAGTAACTCCTCCTGGTGCTGCTGCAATAATCATTACTCCGATTGCGATTTCAGGAGGTGTTTTTAAAATTATAATCAGTAAGTAAGCAACGAGAGGAAGAATTATTAACTGTGAAACAAAACCAACAATAAAATCTTTAGGTGTTTTCAATACCTTTGTAAAATCTTCGAGTTTTAAACCTAATCCTAAACCCAGCATTATTAACGCAAGGATTATCGGTGTTATTTTTGTAACAATTTCCACAGTTTATATTACCACAAATATGCTCAAATTCCTTTATACTCAGTATAAAAACAAATATAAGATTTTTAATGATTTCAGATAAGCAAATAGTGTGTCCTAACAATCTTTTGGATGCAGCTAGCAAAAAGAAAGGTGTAAGCGCAGCAATTGTAAATGCAGGTAAACCTTTGCCAATGCTTTCAGTAATGGATGCAGTTAAAGAAAACTTAATCAAACCAATTTTTATTGGAGATAAACAGGAAATTCAAAAATGTGCTGAGGAAATTAAATTTGATATTTCTCAATATGAAATAATTCATGAACCAGTAGAAAATAATACAGCAATAGTGGCTGCTAAATTAGCAAAACAAGGAAAAATCAAAATTATAGTTAAAGGTCATATTCATACAGATATATTAATGAAAGAAGTTTTAAAAAGAGAATATCAACTTTTAGGAAAAACTAGACTTAGTCATATTTGGCATATGTCTTTAGATAAAGATGATAAGCCTTTAATCATTACAGATGGAGCTTTAAATGTTTTGCCAAATGTTAAAACTAAAATGCATATTTTAAAGAATGTAATAAATTTCTCAAAGAGAATTGGAAATAATAGACCTAAAGTTGCAGTTTTATCTGCGACAGAAGAAGTTTTAGATAGTATTCAAAGTTCAATAGAGGCAAAAGAAATAACTGAATTATCAAAAAAAGAAAATTTAGATGCAGATGTTTTTGGTCCACTAGCATTTGATAACAGTATCTCAAAAAAATCGGCTTCTATTAAAGGAATTAAAAATATTGTTGCTGGTGATGCTGATGTTTTATTAGTTCCAAGTGTAGAGGCAGGAAATGCGTTGGTTAAAATGATGATATATTTTATGGGAGCTTGCGCCGCAGGAGTGGTTGTTGGTGGAAAAGTTCCAGTTGTTATAACTAGCAGATCAGATGAAGCGGTTGCAAGATTAGCTTCTATAGCTGCAGCAGTTGTTGCATTAGATTAAGAATGAAATATAAATTAACTTAAATGACAATAAAATATTTAAAGAAGGCTAGTAAAACAGCTTCAACGGATGATACTAAAACTAAAGAAATTGTTCAAAATCTTTTAAAAGAACTCGAAAAATCAAAAGAAGAAGGTTGTAAAGAATTAACAAAAAAATTTGATAAATATGATGGAGAAATAATAGTTTCCAAAGAAAAAATTGAGGAGATTAAAAAAAAATTAGATCAAAAAACTAAAGATGATATTAAGTTTTCTTACGATAGAGTTAAAAAATTTGCTGAAGCCCAATTAAAAAATTATGGACAAGACTTTGAAGTTGAGCTTTCAAATGGATTATATGCTGGACAAAAACTAGTTCCAGTAAATACAGCTGGATGTTATATACCTGGTGGAAGATATGCACATATTGCTTCAGCCGTTATGAGTGTTACTACAGCAAAAGTTGCTGGTGTTAAAAATATTATTGCTTGCAGTCCACCAAAACAGAATATAGGTGCCCATCCTTCTATAATTTACACAGCTGACTTGTGTGGTGCAGATGTAATTTTAAATTTAGGTGGTGTACCAGCTATAGCCGCAATGACTTATGGCTTATTTGGTAATGCACCAGCAGATATTTTAGTTGGACCAGGAAATCAATTTGTTGCTGAAGCTAAAAGAATTTTGTTTGGTAAAGTTGGTATTGATTTATTTGCTGGACCAACAGAGATTGGAATTATAGCCGATGAAACTGCAGATCCAGAAATTGTTGCTGTTGACTTAGTAGGACAAGCTGAACACGGTTATAACTCGCCTGCTTGGCTATATACTACATGTCAAAAGTTAGCTGATGCAGTTATGAAAAGAGTTCCAGAACTAATTGAAGAATTACCAGAAGTACCAAGATTAAGTGCTGAAGCAGCATGGAGAGATTATGGTGAAGTTATATTATGTGATACCAATGATGAAATGGTCAAAGTGAGTGATGACTATGCGCCAGAACATTTAGAATTACAAACTAAAAATTTAAAATGGTTCCATGAAAGATTAAAAAATTACGGCTCATTATTTATAGGTGAAGAAACTACTGTTGCTTATGGAGATAAATGTTCTGGAACAAATCACATATTGCCTACTAAGGGAGCTGGAAAATATACTGGTGGTTTATTTGTAGGTAAATTTATTAAAACATTAAGTTTTCAAAGAATGACTAAAGAGTCTACAAAAGAAGTTGGTGCTGCAGCTGCTAGAATTTCAAGATACGAAGGAATGGAAGCTCATGCAAGAACCGGTGATGCAAGACTTCGAAAATATGGTTATTCGAATTAGTGGCAAGCAATATTAAACTTTTTTAATCTCCAATAATTATAAGGCCAAGGGGTTACGAAACCTACAATCAACATTAATGGCACTACCCACCAAGTTAATATTGCTCCACCTGTTAAAAGATAATCTGTTAGATTCATTGCAACTTCCATACTAATCATAGATATAAAACTCATCCCTATTGCTGTATTAAATGCTTTTCTAAAATCAAAATTTTGTCTTATAAGTATAACTGTTTCCAAAATAATACTTGTAATTAATCCATTGATTATTGCTAAAGTCATAATACCAAGAACTGGAAATGGAATTTTACTTAATTGAAAAAATAAAATTGTTCCAAAATCACCAATAGAGCATCCAAGTAAACACCAAGCTGTGTTTTTTGCACTTCTTTTCCATGTGTGTTTGCAAGACCAATTAAAGGTTAAACTCTCTGAACTCATTTAAGTAAATTTTTTATAGAGTTATTCTAACTCTACTTTAGCTACCATACCAATTTGATAATGGCCAGGAACATTACATGCAATTTCAATATTCATTGCATTGTCAAACTTCCAAACTAAATCACCTTTTTCATTTGGAGCTAAAAGAACACTATTGCTGTGTGAGTGTCCCATTGCCTTATCCATTTTTGCCATTTTTTTCATTTTTTCTTTATCAATCGAGTCTGCTAATAAAATTTCATTTTCAACCATTCTCTCCATCTCTGGCTGATGTTTTTTATGCATCATTGCATTAGCAATGTTAAATTCATGTACAAGGTTACCCGCGTTAACTACTTCAAATTTAATTGTCTCACCCTTTTTAATGTTAAATGATTTTGGTTCATAATAATTATCATACATCTTTACTTTAATTGTTCTATCTACTTCATTAAGTTTTCCTTTTGAACCTATCATCATATTTTTGTCTGCAAATGAAGCTGATGAAAAAATAAAAAATATAGTCAATATATATAAATAAATTTTATTCATAATTTCCTTTTAAATTTTCTTTTGTTGTGATTTCTTTTTTAGTTGTATTAACTTTTTCTTTTGTTTTTCTTTCGTCTATTACATCGGCAAAACTATGATTTACATCTCTATGTCCTGCCTCATCATCTCTAATAACTTTTACAACATCTTTTAGTGTTGCATGTAATGGTAAATTCCAATAATTAATTGCAACTTCAGGAGCAGGTTGATCCTTAATTTTGCCAGTTTCTAATTCATGTAAATATTCTGTGTAACTTCTAACAGCTTCTTCCTCAAAATAACCAACAATTCTATGTGCGGTTCTTTGAGAAATTAAATAAATAATTGCATAAGTAATTATGAAAATAAATTGAGCAATCATAATAACAATTCTCTCAATAAAAGTTGGTTTCGCGATATGAATGAATGTCATTAAGTGCATTCTTTCATTTTCAGCTTCATCTAGAAGGATTTTGATCCATCCTTTGTCATCCTCCATCTTTCTAAGAGATTTTAAATGGATTAGCATTCCGGCAACCATACCTGGAACTGCGGCTACAGTTTCTAATACGACGGCTCTATGACCGTACCTTTTTTTGAAAAAAGTATCTGCAATGAACCTTAAAAATTTTGTGAAAGATAAGGCTACCTTATCACTTAAATTACTTGGTCTGTAATGACTTTCTAAATTGCTCATAGGGTCTATTTAATCATTATTTAAAAAAAACCAATGGGGCTAAATTGCATTCAAAAAACGTTATTTTTTCTTGTTTATTACTAGAGACAATTTTCTAGGAAAACTGCCCTCATCAAAATTTTCAATACTTATATTTATAAATCCATCTAAAAGATTCTTAATTTTGTTTTCTGAAAAATAATGAACAATAAAACCATTCATTTCATACATATCCTCTCCTCTATGGATACCTTTTTTAAAATCACCATCTGTTTGATTTCTTGCAGTGTAGATATTTATTCCATCTTTTTTTAAAATTCTCCAAATTTCTTTATTTAGATCTTTTAAATCTTGATTAGAAAGAGCCATACAGAACAACATGTGAGAATAGCATGCTTGAAAATTTTCATTATCAAAATTAAATTTTTTCCTGATATCGTAATTCTCAACTTTTATTAAAGCGTCTAAATTGTTTTCTTTAGATCTTTTTTTTATAATATTTGTTGCAGACAAACTGTAATCAATTGCGTGAACATGAATATTATTTTGTGCAAAAAATATTGTGTCTCTTCCAAGACCTGCCCCAAGTTCAATAATATTTGTAATTTTATTTTTTTTAAAGGTTTCGAGAGCTTTCTTTGCTGAGTAGCTTGGATCCAATCCAAACATCTCAGGCTTACTTGAGAAATTATTTTCCCAATGCTGAGATTGTTGGTTTAAAAGTTTTTTATCCAATCTATTTAGATGGATCTGGAACTTTTCTTAAATAAGGCTTAATTGCATTCCAGCCTTTAGGAAACAATTTTTTAGCTTCATCATCCTTAACAGCAGGTACAATGATAACTTCCTCACCTTTTTTCCAATCTGCAGGTGTTGCTACTTTGTGTTTTGCAGTCAACTGCATTGAGTCTATTGATCTCAACAATTCCAAAAAGTTTCTTCCTGTTGCCATTGGATAAGTTAAGAACAAACCAATTCTTTTATCAGGTCTTATAATAAAAACTGTTCTAACTGTTTGATTGTCTACTGCAGTTCTACCCATTGAAGTAGTTCCCGCATCACCTTCTAACATGTTATAAAGTTTTGCAATTTTAAGATCTTCATCAGCTATAATTGGATAGTCTGGTTTTTTTCCAGTCACATCTTTTATATCTTCTAACCACTTTACGTGATCTGATACTGGATCAACACTTAGACCTATTACCTTTACATTTCTTTTTTCAAATTCAGGTTTTAATTTTGCAAGAGAACCTAATTCTGTTGTGCAAACAGGTGTGAAGTCTTTTGGGTGCGAAAATAGGACACCCCAACTATCACCTAGCCATTCATGAAATGAAATATCGCCAATTGTCGATTTAGCTTTAAAGTCAGGCGCTAAACTATTTATTTTTAGAGTCATTTACATCTCCTTTTTAAAAACAAATTATATGCAAGATTGATTTGCGATGCAATTTTTTATATAATGATAATTAACATGATTTTTGAACAACTATTTGATAATAAGTCTTCAACTTATACGTACATACTGTCAAGCGGTGAAGGTCGTGAAGCTTTAATTATTGATCCTGTAATAGAGCACACTGAGGAGTACATCAAGCTTTTAGAAAAACTTAAATTAAAACTAGTTAAAGTAATTGATACTCATATTCATGCTGATCATATTACTGGGCTAAATGAATTGAGCAAAAGAACTAATTGCACAAAAATAATGGGTGAAAATTCTAAATCTGAAGTAGTTGATTTAAGAGTAAAAGAAAATGAAAAAATTAATTTGGATGGTATTGAATTAAAAGTTTTATACACGCCTGGACATACAGATTGTTCATATAGTTTTTTAATGAAAGACAGAGTTTTTACTGGAGATACATTATTAATAAATGGTACCGGAAGAACCGATTTTCAAAATGGAAATGCAAATCAACAATATGACTCTTTATTCAATAAATTACTTAAACTTCCAGAGAACACAATAGTTTTTCCAGCACATGATTATAATGGAAAAAAAAATTCTACAATTGGTAACGAAATAAAGAATAATCCAAGATTACAAGTTAATTCAATAGATCAATATGTAGAGATCATGAATAATCTAAAGTTAGCTAATCCAAAAATGATGGATGTGGCTGTGCCTGCAAACGTAAAAGGACTTACTTTAAATCAAATTTAAAGCGACAAAATTTGGGTTGATTATTAAGTTATTAGCTCTATATATCAATTATGGCTTGCGACAATTCAAAATGTATTTGCACAAAATGCACTAACGACAAATGTGCTTGCGATGGGGATATGCAATGTAATTGCAAACCTGAAGATAATTGTTGCTGTTGCAATTAACAAGATAATTTAATTTCACAAAATTATGAATGAATTTTTAGAGTCGATAATTAAGAGAGATCCAGCTGCCAAATCAAAGTTAAGTATCATCTTAACTTATCCTGGTGCTAAGGCTGTTTTTTTTCACAAAATTGCAAATTTTTTTGCAATTGCAAAATTTAATTTAATTGCAAGAATAATCTCTCAGTTTTCAAGATTTTTAACTGGAATAGAAATTCACCCAAAAGCAAATATTGGAAAGAATTTATTTATTGATCATGGAATGGGTGTTGTAATTGGTGAAACTTCAGAAATTGGAGATAATGTAACGATCTATCACATGGCAACCTTAGGAGGTATTTCACCAAGTATAAATTCTAATGAACAAAGAAATATAAAAAGACATCCTACACTTAAAGATAATGTGGTAGTTGGGTCTGGTGCACAAATACTTGGACCAGTGACTGTAGGCAAAAATGCAAAGATTGGTGCAAACGCAGTTGTCACGAAAGATGTTCCAGATAATGCAGTGATGGTTGGAATACCAGCAAAAAATGTTGTTGAAAATTCAGGTTCAGATGAGAATTTTAAACCTTATGGTATAACTACTGAAAGTGATAAAAGTTAATATGAAAAATGCTCAAAATAATTTTATCGAAGGTATTGGAAATACTCCATTAGTAAAATTAAGAGCAGCATCAGAAATTACTGGATGTAATATATATGGTAAAGCAGAATATTTAAATCCAGGTGGATCTGTAAAAGATAGAGCTGCTTTAGCATTAATAAAAGATGCGCAAGAAAAAAAATTAATCTCGAAGGGTGGCACTATTGTTGAGGGTACAGCAGGTAATACTGGTATTGGTCTTTGTCTTATTGGTAATTCAATTGGATATAAAACAATCATTGTGATGAATGATAATCAAACCCAAGAAAAAAAAGACATGTTGAAAAATATGGGTGCAGATTTAAGACTTGTTGAACCAAAACCTTTTAAAGATGATGGTAACTATGTAAAAGTAGCAGGTAGACTTGCTGATGAATTAAAGAGTAGCAATAATTATGGTGTGGTTTGGGCTAATCAATTTGATAACACCGCCAATTCTAAAGGACATTACGAGACCACCGGACCTGAAATATGGATGCAAACAGACGGAAAGGTTGATGGTTTTGTCTGCTCGTCTGGTACGGGAGGAACAATTGCTGGTGTAAGTAGTTTTTTAAAAGAAAAAAACAAAAATATTAAAATTTATTTATCAGATCCAGCCGGATCTTCACTTTATAACTATATTGAAAATGGAGAGTTGAAAGGCGAAGGTAATTCTATTACTGAAGGGATAGGATCAAGTAGAGTTACAGCAAATTTTGCTGAGGCAAAAATTGATGGTGCTTTCTCTATTGAAGATAAAGAGTCTTTACCTGTCATTTATGACCTTATTCAAAATGAAGGACTAAGTTTAGGTACAAGTTGTGGGGTAAATATTGCTGGTGCTATAAGACTTGGCAAAAAATTAGGACCAGGTAAAACAATCGTTACCATTCTTTGTGACAGATCAGATAAATACAACTCCAAGCTGTTTAATAAGAAGTTTTTGCAAGAAAAAGGTCTTCCGATTCCCGCTTGGATTTAATTTTTTTTAGCGCACATTTTATTAAATCTTTTACATAATAAAAATATTGTAGTTAAATAATTCTATTATTTAAGCTCATGAACGAACTATTTAAAAAAAATTTTTTCTCACTTTTACTTATAATTTTGATGAGTTTATTTATTTTTTCATTGGCGTTAGCTGACCTAAACAAAAAAGATAAAGAAAAAGCTTGGGATTGTGTTGGAATTTACATGGCTAATTACTTTTTGCCATCCGGAGAAAAATTTGAATACGGTATGAAGGAAAAATCCATGGCAGCTGTAAAAGTTTGGAAAACATATGCAATCGAAATTGGTATTAAAGAAGCTGATTGGGACAAAGGTGTGAATAAAGCTGTCGATAAACATTACGGCTCAAAATATAATGAGAAATTAACTAATAAGTGTCATAAATTCTTAGAAACAACTATTCCAAATGGCGAAGAGCGAGTGAAGAAAGTCGCTCAAACTCTTTATTAATAAATGAGCGGATACGTAATTGCTCAAATTAATATGACAAACAAAGAGGGCTTTAGGATTTACGCAGAACAAGTCCCGCAAACTATAAAGCACTATGGAGGGAAATATATTATTAGAGCTGGCGAATATACCTCATTGGAAGGTAAATGGGATTACACTAGAAATGTAATAATTGAATTTCCTACTTACGAAAAAGCTTTGGAGTGGTATAATTCTGATTTATATAAACCAGTTAAAGAACTTCGCCAAAAAAATTCTGAAGGTAATTTAATTATAATTAAAGGGGTATAATGAAACTTTTTAATGAAAAGAGAAAAAAATGGCAAAATTTTATTTAATAGGCAAGATAAGTGCTGAACTAATGAAGAGAATGCAAAATGAGCCAACGGCAGATAGATTTGCTTCTACAAAAAAGGCAACAGAAGCGGCCGGTCTAAAACTTATTTCTTACGAGTGGGTAAGAGGTAGATTTGATGTAATTTCTTGCGTTGAAGGGGAATACGAACAGGCAGTTGCATTAAAAATAGCTTTTAAAAATTCCGGCCTTATGGATGATTTAATGGTTCATGAGGTAATTGATTATAATAAAGCTTTTAGTAATGCTGCAAATGCAGCTAACAGCGTAATTAAACCAGGAAAATAATATTGAAAGGAGAAAAAAATGGAAAAGGAAATGTTAGTGTATCTTAAACTTAAAGAGGCTAAATTAGAAACTTTCATGGGTTGGATGCAATCAGATGAAGGTATGAGTGTCAGAAAAAGTGTTGCTTATCCAGAAAAAACTGTTGGGGCTATGATACCCGATAAAAGTGGGCTGTTGTTCAAAGTTAATGTTCATAATGAAGCTGGAATGAAAGAATTCGTAAATGGAAATAATCCTACAGCAAAAGCAATTTATGCTGAGTGTGTAGAGAGCGCTCAGTTATATGAACTATCTAAAATAAATCTATAAAATAAAGGAGAAAATATGAAAAACTATATGGTAACACACACTTTCAAATCTAAAGAGATGAAAGAGAAGTTTACTGAAACAGTAGCTTCAATGAAGGTGGAAGATATTGTTAAAAGTATGAAAAGCGATAATGCTGCTTGTCAGATGACTTGGAATACTCCAGGTGATACAATGGAAATGTTCTGTTGGTGGAAGGGTAAAGATGAGGAAGCAATTATTAATCAATTAGGTCAAATGAACGATTTTTTTACTCCACATAAGTTTGTTGAGTGTACAGATCAAGTAATGGACTACAACTCATAGGATATTTATGATCGATAAATTTGGAAACGCTTTTTATTTAATAATTTTTTTAGCTCACTTTATAATAGTTGGTGCTTACGCTTACCAATTGGTCTTTGATACTAAGAAATTTCTTAAAGGTAGAGGCGTAGATAAGACAGCTACTTTGCTGACACGATTTGGTGGTGCTTTTATGGTAGCCCTTGTTTTGATGGCAATCTATATTGCTTTTGTAAGACCAGGTGGTTTAGAGGCTACTTGGGCATTTTTTAACTTAGTTTTTATTATTAATGTTTCAATATTAGCTACAAACTTTTATTCTTTAAAAATTGATAAGACTGGATTAACCAAGAAAACTAGAAACGATGGAATATATGCTCCACTAGTTCTAGTAATTATTAGTGCGGTTCTTTGTTATGGTTTGGCTGATAAAATTTATGTGTAATAATTAAACAAAAAGGAGAAGCAAATGAACGCAAAAGAAAGAATACAATTAGGTTACGATCTTTTTAATAAACACGATATGGAGACTTTTTTTAAAGAGTTGGTAGATGAAAACACTACATGGACTTTCCCAGGAAAAGAAGGAGTACATCCTTTGTCAGGAGTTCACAAAGGTCCACAAGCAATGATGGGAGCATTTTCAAAAATTCCAGAAAAATGGTCAAATTTCAAAGTTGAACCTATTGAAATGATTAGCGAAGGAAATAAAGTTTTTGTAAGAGTAAAAGGGTCAGCGGATGGTATGGAAACAATGTTTGGTCATTACTTTGAAGTAAGCGATAGTGGAAAAATGATCACCATGATGACTTTTGACGATACACTAAGCATGTTCAACGCGATGAAAAAATAATTCATCAGGAAACTGGAGCTACGAAGTTACCCTAACAATTTAATGTTTCCAAAAAAATATTCTAATTTATTGTTTATTTTAATCATGGGGTTTGGAATGAGCCTCATGATGACGCTGATAATCACATACATTAATACTGGTATGGACAGTGAATACCTTAATAGATTTTTAAAAGCTTGGGTGGTAAGTCTTCCAATTGCAATCGTGGCCGCCTTGTTTGTTGGCCCAATTACAAAAAACTTTGTGGATAAAATTACTAAATAAATTTAGTTTGTTTTGCCTAAAAAATTTACTAGTATCACGCCAATGATGATCAAAGATATTCCAATAATTCCATACATGTTTGGAACTTGATTGTATTTTAATATTCCAAATATAGTTACAGCAGTTATAGTTAAACCTCCATATGTTGCATAGGTAAAACCAACAGGTATCGTCATCATTGCTTTTGCTAGAAAAAAAATACAGAGGACTATTGTAACTATACACATTGTAGTCGGTACCAGATTTGTAAATCCATTAGTAGTTTTTAAATAGCCATTAGAAGTAATTCCTAATATTACGGCTAACAAAAGGTATATATATCCAAAAATATTCGTCATAGCTTATTTATATATTTTATCTACTTCAACTTGATACGCTTCAACAAGTTTATTGTTTTGATTAGCAATACCAACCACATCTATCATTTCTTTTATCATTTCATCAGTTGCACCTTTTTTTTTAGCAGCAAAAGTATGTGATCTAGTACAATAGTTGCAGCTGTTTGTAATTGATACAGCAACATAAATTAATTCTTTAGTAACAGAGTCTAACGCACCATCTTTCATA
>CABXSF010000004.1 GCA_902514805.1 uncultured Pelagibacteraceae bacterium
TAAAAAATTTTTATTATTCTTTATAATTTTTACTAAATGTTTGTCTGAAATTGCAAGGTTGTAATAGTCAATCTCTAAATCAATAAACTTTTTAGCAAGTAAATCACTTAGGATTTCTTCCAGAATATTTTGATCTAGATTATTTCTTATTACTTCAGAGCTGATACCTAATGAACTAATATGATTTGTAAAATCTTTAGTTGAAATACTAAAATTGTCAATTTTTGCAATGTTATTTGTATCTTTGTTTTGAAAAATGCTGCCCATTCCAAAAAATACAAAAGGTAAAGCAAAAATAAATACTATGACTGTTCCAAGTTTACTTTTCGAGAAATTTTTAAATTTATTTAACATTATATATGATAATTTATTGATCTATAAAAACAAATCTATAGATTAAAAAAAGAAATATGACAAATAAAATTATGTACTTCGTCGCTAATTGGAAAATGTATGGAAACCTAAAATCATTAAATACATTGAATATAGTAATTAAATTTTCAAAATCTAAAGAAATTAATAAAGGAAGATTAATTTACTGTCCTCCTTACACTTTGATCTCTTCTTTTTTAAAGAAGTTTGAAAAATGTTTAATAGATATCGGAGGTCAAAATTGTCATGAAAGTGAGGATTATGGTTCACACACAGGGTTTGTAAATTCAAAAATGCTTAAAAGTTCCGGAGCTAATTACGTAATTTTAGGTCATTCAGAAAATAGAAAAAAGGGTGAAACAGATAAACTCATTAATCTCAAAATTAAAAGTGCTATCAAGGCAAAATTAAAAGTTATTTTTTGTATTGGAGAAACGTCCGCTGAAAAAAAAAGAAAAAAAACAAAGTCAATTTTATCAAAACAAATTCAACTCGGTCTAAAAAAAATAAAAAAAAAGTCTAATATATTTGTTGCTTATGAGCCCGTTTGGTCAATTGGTACTGGAAAAATTCCTAAAATCAATGAACTTGAACAAACGATTGAATTCATTAAAAAAAAGTTTAAAGGAAAATTACCAAAAATTTTATACGGTGGATCTGTAAATCCTGAAAATATAAGAAATTTAAAAAAAATAACTAGTCTTGATGGTTTTTTAATCGGTGGAGCTTCACAAAACTCTAAAAAATTTATTGATATAGTAAAAAAAACGTATAATTAATCTTCATGGAAAATATTTTGCTAACAATAAACATTGTGCTTGCTATCATTTTAGTAATTCTTGTTTTATTTCAAAAATCAGAGGGTGGCGCATTAGGAATTGGTGTATCACAAGAAAGTTATATGTTTTCCAAAACTGCAGGCAATTTTTTGACCAAAAGCACCGCTATTGTAGCAACATTATTTATAATTTGTAGTTTAGGGCTGACCATTTTATCGAATCAAAAATTAAGTCCTGAAAAATCATTAATTGATTCGGTGGACGAAAATTCAGATAAAGACGCTCCAAAAATACCTCAAAATAATAATTAATTCTTTTATTTTTACAAAAAAAAGCTTATAACATACTTCCATGGCGCGATATATTTTTGTCACTGGCGGCGTGGTATCATCACTTGGAAAAGGTTTATCATCAGCATCACTAGCTTATCTACTTAAGTCACAAGGCTTTAAAGTAAGGGTAAGAAAAATGGATCCTTATTTAAATGTTGATCCAGGAACAATGAGTCCATTTCAACATGGTGAGGTTTTTGTAACAGATGATGGAGCTGAAACTGATTTAGACTTAGGTCATTATGAAAGATTTACAGATATATCTTCAACAAAAAATGATAATATTACTACTGGAAGAATTTATAGTGATATCATAGCTAAAGAAAGGAGGGGTGACTACCTTGGAAAAACTGTTCAAGTAATTCCACATGTAACTAATAGAATTAAAGAGTTTATTAAAAATGGTATTAAAAATGAGGATTTTGTTATTTGTGAAATTGGAGGAACAGTTGGTGATATTGAGAGCTTGCCTTTTCTAGAGGCTATAAGACAATTTGCTAACGATATAGGTAAAGAAAAAACTTTATTTATACATTTAACATTAGTTCCATTTTTAAAATCTTCTGATGAAATTAAAACTAAACCTACACAACATTCTGTTAAAGAGCTAAGAAGCATTGGAATTCAACCAGATATGGTTATTTGCAGATCACAACAATCTATACCTCTTGATCAAAGAAAAAAAATTTCATTGTTTTGCAATATACCAATCAAAAGGGTTATAGAGACTGTAGATGTTAAAACAATTTATGAAGCACCAATAAGTTTCTTTAATGAGGGATTAGATAAACAAGTCCTTGAATATTTCAATATTAAGCCGAGAAAAAAAATTAATTTGAAACCATGGAAAGAGGTAACTAAAATTGTAACAAACAAAAATATTAGGACTGTAAACATAGCAATTGTTGGAAAATATGTGGATTTAAAGGATGCATATAAATCATTAGATGAAGCCCTTGTTCACGGGGGCATTTATAATAATGTAAAGATTAATTTGATAAGAATAGAATCAGATTTATTAAAAATATCAGATGTTCAAAAAAAATTAAGTAATGTTTCTGGAATAATAATTCCTGGAGGCTTTGGAAAAAGAGGTACTGAAGGTAAAATAGCATGTATAAATTATGCAAGGACTAAAAAAATTCCCTTTTTAGGAATTTGTTTCGGCATGCAAATGGCAGTAATTGAATTTGCTAGAAATGTGCTAAAAATTAAAAATGCTGGCTCTAGTGAGTTTGATAAAAATTGCTACCCGGTAATTGGCCTTATTGAAGAATGGAACAAAAATGGAAGAAAAATTAAGGGAACTTTGAAAAATTTAGGTGGGACTATGCGATTAGGTCTTTATCCAGCTAAATTACAACACAATTCCTTAATAAAAGAAATTTATAAGTCTGATCAAATTAAAGAAAGACATAGACATAGGTATGAGGTTAATATCAATTTGAGAAAAAAATTTGAAACACACGGTTTAAATTTTTCAGGAATGTCTCCTGACAACAGCTTACCAGAAATTGTTGAAATTAAAAATCACCCTTGGTTTATTGGAGTTCAATTTCATCCAGAATTTAAATCTAGACCTTTACAACCTCATCCATTATTCTCATCATTTATTGGAGCTGCAAAAAATAAATAATGAAAAATATTACAGTTAATTGTGATGGAGTAAAAATTTCAAATAAAGAAAAGATATGTTTAATCGCAGGACCATGTCAACTTGAGAACGAGCAGCATGCTCTTGATATGGCAGGAAAAATATCAGAAATTTCTAAAAAATATAATATAGGTTTTATTTATAAAACATCTTTCGACAAAGCTAACAGAACTAGTCTTAAAAGCAAAAGAGGTGCTGGTTTAGAAAAATCTTTACCAATATTTGATAAAATAAAAAAAAAAATAAATGTTCCAATTCTTACTGATATTCATAATGCAGAACAATGTTCTATTGTTGCAAATCATGTTGATGTCCTTCAAATTCCAGCTTTTTTATGTAGACAAACTGATTTGTTAGTAGCTGCCGCCAAAACAAATAAAGTTATTAATGTTAAAAAAGGTCAATTTCTCGCCCCGTGGGATATGTCAAATGTAGTAAAAAAAATATCAGATACAGGAAATAGTAATATCTTAATTACAGAAAGAGGAGCGAGCTTTGGTTATAACACATTAGTATCTGATATGAGATCAATACCAATAATGGCACAAACAGGATATCCTATAGTTTTCGATGCTACCCACTCAGTCCAACAACCGGGAGGAATGGGTGATAAAAGTGGGGGCGAAAGAAAATTTGTTTCACACTTATCTAGGGCGGCAGTCGCTGTTGGAATAGCTGCTGTTTTTATTGAAACGCATCAAGATCCAGATAATGCTCCTTCTGATGGTCCAAATATGGTTCCATTGAATGAAATGGACAGTTTGGTAAATAAATTACTTGAGATTGATAAACTAATTAAAAACTAAATTATTATTTAATGTCAAAAATTACAAAAGTAGTTTCAAGGCAAATATTTGATAGTAGAGGCATACCAACAATCGAAACAGAAATATTCTGTGGAAAGGTTTCTTCAAAAGCCATTTGTCCCTCAGGCGCATCGACCGGTTCATATGAAGCATTTGAAAAAAGGGATGTAACAAATAAAAAGTATTTAGGAAAAAGTGTTTTTTCTGCTGTATCAAATGTAAATAAAATAATTTCAAAAAAAATTCTAAATAAAAATGTTCATAATCAAGAACTGATTGACTCAATTCTTATAAAATTAGATGGAACAAAGCAAAAAAATAAAATAGGTGCAAATGCAATTTTATCTGTTTCTATTGCTGTTAAAAAATTATCAGCAAAGATGAAAAAAATACCATTGTATAAAAACTTTTTGATTAAAAAAAATTTTAAGTTACCTTTTCCACTTATGAACATCATCAATGGGGGCGCTCATGCTAATAATGGTTTGAAAATTCAAGAATTTATGATTAGACCGGATAAAGCGAAGACTTTTAGTGAGGCAATGAATATTTGTTTTTTAGTAATACAAAGCTTGAAAAAATTACTTATCAGTAAAAATTTATCTACATCTGTTGGAGATGAAGGTGGCTTCGCCCCGATGATTTCAAAAAATGAAGAGGCATTAAAATTAATTTCGAATGCTATAAAAAGGGCAGGTTTTGTTAACGGAAGAGATGTATCAATATGTTTAGATGTTGCTGCAAATGAACTTTTTAAAAATAATAAATACGCAATAGATTCAAAAAAATATATCTCATACAAAAATACAATATTGTTCTACTCAAAAATAATTAAAAGATATAAGATAAAATCTATTGAAGATCCTTTCGCAGAAAACGATTGGAAATCATGGTCTGAATTGCATAAAAAAGAAAAAAAAATACAGATCGTAGGTGATGATCTTTATGTAACTAATCTTCAAAGATTGAAAAAGGGTTTTTTATATCAATCATCGAATTCTATTTTAATTAAGTTAAATCAAATAGGTACAGTTTCTGAGACCTTAGATGTTATAAGATTTGCTCAAAATATTGGTTATACAACTATCATTTCTCATAGATCAGGCGACTCAGAGGATACATTTATATCTGATTTAGCAGTTGGAACTAATTCAAATCAAATAAAAACTGGCTCATTATGTAGATCAGAAAGGGTTGCAAAATTTAATCAGTTATTGAGAATAGAAGCTGACCTTATAAAAAGTAATAATATGGCTAAATTAAAATGATAAACGTTATTAAAAAAAAAATTATATTCATACTTCCAATAATATTAATTATTTATTTTTCTTTAAATTTACTTGGGGGTAACAGAGGTTTATTTGCGTATCTAGATAAAAAAGATCAATTTGAAAATCTTTTAAAGAAAAAACTGTTTTTAACTAATGAAATAACAAAGGTGAAAAAAATTAATAGTCTAATTGATGAGAATTTAGACAAAGATTACCTTGAAATTTTAATAAGGGACAAATTTGTAGTTGGAAAAAAAGGTGAGAATACCTATATTATTGAAAATGAATAAAGTAAGACATCCAGAAAAACAAAAAAATCAAATTAATCCAATTAAAAAAAAACCAGCTTGGATTAAGTCAAAACTTTTAAACAGTAAAGAATTTTTTCTTACAAAAAGTATAGTCAACCAACAAAAATTAGTTACAGTTTGTGAGGAAGCAAATTGTCCAAATATTACTGAATGTTGGAGCAAGAGACATGCAACTTTTATGATTATGGGGGACACTTGTACAAGAGCCTGCGCTTTTTGTGATGTTAAAACTGGAAGACCAGAAAAATTGGACCCTTTTGAACCAAAAAAAATAGCCTTGGCGGTTAAAAGATTAAATTTGCGTCATGTAGTAATCACCTCTGTTGATAGAGATGATCTCAAAGATGGTGGCTCAAATCATTTTTATGAAACTATCAAGTCTACAAGAGAAGCTAATCCAGAAACAACAATTGAAGTTTTAACTCCTGATTTTTTAAGAAAGGGAGAGGCCTACAAAAGAGTTTTGGAAGCAATGCCAGATGTTTTTAATCATAATATCGAAACTGTTCCGAGTTTATATTTAAAGGTAAGACCTGGATCTAGATATTTTTCATCTCTTGAACTATTAAAAAACGCTAAACAAATAAATCAGGAAACTTTTACCAAGTCTGGAATAATGGTTGGTATGGGTGAAACAAAGGATGAAATTTTACAAGTTATGGACGATTTAAGATCTGCTAATGTTGATTTCTTAACAATTGGACAGTATTTACAACCATCTGTTAAGCACTTTCCACTTCAACGATACTATGATCCAAGTGAATTTAAAGATTTAGAAGTTATCGCTAAAGCAAAAGGTTTTCTATTAGTATCTTCGTCTCCACTAACAAGATCGTCTTATCATGCAGACGAAGACTTTGCTAAATTGAAAAAAAATAGAATAACTTCTAATGCCAAAAGCTTCGATAAAGAGAAACATTAATTGTTCCAAAAAAGATTTAATCAATCTTGTTCTCAATATTGAAGAATACCCAAAATTTATTCCATATTGTTTAAATGCTCACATATATAAAGATGAGTCTGCGGGTAATTTCCAATATATCGAGGCTGACTTAACAATCGGCAAAGGTCCTTTTAAAGACACTTATAAGAGTAATGTTAAATTTGATAAAAAGGAGAGTATTATTTACGTAAAAAATATTGAAGGACCTTTAAAATATTTGGAAAACAAGTGGAAATTTGATCAAAAAGAGAATTTTACAGAGGTAACTTTTGATCTGGATTTTGAATTAAAAAATAAATTCTTAAATATTTTTATGAATAAATCATTTAAATACGGTCTCGATAAAATTGCTGATGCGTTCCAAAGTAGGGCAGAGAAATTATTTAATAAGGTTTAATAAATTATTTACCACGGCTTTTGCACTTGCATTTTGAATAGATCTCCTTGTTTTATTCGCAAACAAATATTTATAAATATTGTTTTTACCTTTATATTTAATTCCAATGAAAACAAGACCCACTGGTTTAAACTTAGAGCCACCCTTAGGTCCAGCTATTCCAGTAATAGACACATTTATTTGACTTTTGCTTATTTTTGCTAAATTTTTTACCATACTTAGGCAACATTCCTCACTTACAGCTCCAAATTTATTAATTATTTTTTTTGGAACATTAAGAATTGAACTTTTAGATTTATTTGAATAAGTAACAACACTTAAATTAAATACCTTTGAAGCTCCACTTATTGAGGTAATAGATTGAGCGATTAATCCACCAGTACAAGACTCAGCAAAACTAATCTTTAATTTTTTCTTTTTTAATTTCTTTATTAATTTACTAAATTTGACCATAAAAAATTATGCAGATATATAAAACTATAAGCGTGAAGAAACCCGCTATAAGATCATCTAAAATAACACCAAAACCATTTTTCATATTCTTATCCACATAATTAATTGGATAAGGTTTTAAGATATCAAAAAAACGAAACCCAATGAAAGATAAAAAAACAATTATAAAAAAAAAGTTAGTCGATACAGATCCTTCATAAAAAATTATATAAAAGAAGATAATTGGTATGGATTGACCCAAAAATTCATCAATTACGATTTCTTTTGAATCTATTTCTTTAAATTCACCTTCCAAATTATTAATCATCCAAACCGAATAAATAAATAAAAATAGGTTAATAAATATTAACAAAAAATAATTTATTTTAATCGTATAGAAAATATAATACATCAAAGCTGTTATTAAAGAAGCAAAAGTACCTGGTAAATATTTTATATGACCAACACCAAACATCGTAACAATCATTTTTCCAATTTTTTTATTCATATTTGTAAACTGAAGATATCACTTCACAAGCAATAGCTTTTTCTTTTCCTATTACACCAAGTTTCTCTGCTGTTTTACCTTTGATATTGATTTGATCCTTTTTAATTTTACATAATTTAGATATCATTGAAATCATCCTTTTTTTATATTTACTAATTTTTGGAGTTTGAGTTATTATATTTATATCTAGATTATTAATAAAAAATCCACTTTCCTCTATTTCTTTAATAACTTTACTTAACAAAATTGTTGATCTTATATTTTTAAATTTCGCATCTCTATCTGAAAATTTTTGTCCTATATCACCCTTTCTGCAAGCACCAAGAATTGAGTCAGTTATTGCGTGAAGAACAGGATCACCATCAGAGTGTCCTAATGTTCCTAATTTTGAATTAATTTTGAGTCCACCTAGGTACATTCTTTTATTTTTTACTAACCTATGTACATCAAAACCAATACCAAAATAGTATTTTAATTTTTCTTTGATATCATTTTTAGTTGTAATTTTAATATTTTCCTCTTCGCCTTTGACCATTTTTATTTTGTTTAGATTATTTATAAATAATGAAGCGTCATCAGTTATTTTTGAATTTCCTTTTTTTTGAAGGTCGAATATTTTTTTAAAATTAAAAGCTTGTGGTGTTTGTGATAAAAAAATTTTGTTGCGATCTAAGTTTAAAATTTTTTTATTTCTAATTAATTTAATAGAACTTGTGGTCTTCAAAACTGGGACAACCCCATCATATTTTTTAAGATTTTTAAAGAGTTTATTTACTAATTTTATTGAAAAGTTTGGTCTTGCAGCGTCATGTATCAATACATTTTTGGGCTTAAATTTGGACAGATATTTTAAAGATAACCTAGAAGAATCAGCTCTAGATTTTCCTCCCTCTATAAAATGAACTTTGTTTTTACTCAATCTTTTTATGTATTTTTTGTGACCTTTATTGATTGCGACAACGATTTTAGAGAATTTTTTTGATAAAATTGCCTTATTTATAGAATGATTAATTAGTATATCACCCTTATATTTAATATATGGTTTTGGTATTTTGGAAATAAATCTATTACTTTTTCCAGCTGCTAATATTATAAAACAATTACTCATATATTATGATGAATTTTAAAGTACTACATTATTATGCTTAAATTTATAAGAAAAAATATTTTTATTATTATAATATTTGTAATTACACTATTTCTAGGTTTTTTAACGTTTTTAACTTTCATTGATAAGAGTTTTATTGAACTTACAGACGAGAATTTACAATATTTATTAATATCAAATATTTTATTATTATTAGTTTTTTTCTTTATAATTTTTATTGAGATTAAAAATTCTATCAAAAATGAGATAGCAATAGAGGGATCAAGAGCAAATAGGAAATATATAACTTTCTTCTCTTTATTCACATTAATACCATCTATCTTGATATCTGTTTTTTCTTTATTTTTATTTTCTTTTGCACTTGAAAAGTATTTTGATAAAAAAATTACTACTGCAGTAAGTAACTCTTATCAATTAGCTGTTAATTATGTTAGCACAGTTAGAAACAAAGTTGAGTCTGATATTGTTTTGGCTGCGTTCGATTTGAATAAGAACGTTTCTATTTACAATGAAAATAAACAAAGATTTGAAAATTATTTAAATTCTCAAAAATTAGTAAGAAAATTGGATGCAATTTTTCTTATTAATAATTCTGGTAAGTTGCTTATGTCGTCTGATAGAAATCAGATCCAATACATACCACCATCTTCAGAACAATTAAAGATGGTGCTTAATGATGAAAGACCACTGAAAATATTAAATGCATATAAGAATACTTCTGCAGCGTTAATGAAGCTAGCTAATTTTGATAATACTTACATTTATATAATCAAATATTTAGATCCAAAAATATCTCAATATTTAACTGAGTCAAGCGAGGCCTTAGATTTTTATTATACTGTGCAGGATAAAAGAACTGGGATTAAATTTTCATTTGCTATTATCTATATAATTATAGTTACTCTTCTTTTATTCTTGTCAATTTCTATAGCAATAAGATTTTCATCAAGATTCTTTTTGTCCATAAACAACTTGATCTCTGCCTCGACTAATATTGGAAAGGGTAATTTGGATTCAAAAGTACCAGAAATTAAAACTGACAAAGAGCTAGAAGTTCTAAATAAAAATTTTAACCAGATGATTGATAGATTAAAGTATCAACAAAATAAACTTATAGCTAATGAAAGACATGAAGCATGGGAAAGTGTAGCTAGAAAAATTGCACATGAAATAAAGAATCCCTTAACACCAATACAGCTCATCATAGACAGTCTAAAAAAAAAATATTCAGAATTATTTGATGAAAAAAACAAAGAGTCATTTTTGGAAAAAATTAAAACAATAAATAAACAAATAAAACTTATTGAAAAACTTGTAAATGAGTTTTCTGACTTTGCAAGAATGCCAAAACCTATTTTTAAAAAAAATGAATTAAACAAAATTATTAAAGACACTGTAAATTTAATGAGAACTAACGATAAGAATATAACTATTAATTTTAACTCAGAAGAAGTCCATTATGTAAACAGCGATATTGAACAATTAAATAGAGTTTTTATTAATTTGTTTAAAAATTCAATAGAAAGTCTTAAAGAGAAACATGAAAAAATGGGTAATTTTCAAAAGAAAATCGATGTAGAAATTCAATTAATTAATGACTATATAAACATTGTAGTACAAGATAATGGTACAGGTTTTACAAATAAAGACCCTAAAATTTTATCAAAACCTTATTTTACTACTAAAAAAGAAGGTAGTGGTTTAGGTTTATCTATTGTAGAAAAAATTTTGAACGATCATAATGGATTTATTGAATTTATCTCACAAAAAGAGGGAGCAAAAATAAAAATTTTGTTACCAAAATATGGCAACTGAAATTTTAATAATTGATGATAATCCAGATATAAGAAATATCCTTAAGGATTTAATTTCTGATGCAGGATATGAAACTAGAATTGCCGCAAACTATAATCAAGCATTAAAAGAAATAGATAAAAAATTACCAGATGTTGCGATTATAGATGTGAAACTTGATAAAGGAGACAATGATGGTATTGAACTTTTAAGTCATATAAAAAACAAAAATAAAGATATTCCAGTAATAATTATTTCAGGACACGCAAATATCGAAATGGCTATTAAATCTCTTAAATCCGGCGCATTTGAATTCTTAGAAAAACCTTTTGATGAAGAAAGATTAATGAACTTTGTCAAAAGAGCTGTAGAAAACTTTAAATTAAAAAATGAAAATAAAGTTCTTGAAACCAAACTATTTCACTCATTTGATTTAATAGGAAATAGTCAAAATATTGATAAAATAAAAGAACAAATAGAGAAGCTTTCAAATTCGGAAAGCAGAATATTTATATACGGACCAACAGGCTCTGGTAAGGAATTGATAGCTAGAAAAATTCATAAACTCTCAAAAAGAAACAAAGGTCCATTCATCATTTTAAATGGAGCATTATTAGATGTTAAAAAATATGAGCTAGAACTTTTTGGAGAAGAAAAAGATAATGGCTCAATTACGTACGGTTCTCTTGAAAAGGCTTCTGGAGGAACTCTGTTAATAGATGAAATTTCTGAAATACCTCTTGAAACACAATCAAAAATATTGAGGGTTTTAATTGATCAAAAGTTTAAAAGAATTAATAGCAATCACGATATTAAAGTAAACGTTAGAATAATTTGCACATCTAGTAAAAACATTAATAATGAGACTCAACTTGGGAATTTTAGGGAGGACTTATTCCATAGATTAAATGTTTTTCAAATTAGTATCGAACCACTAAGCAGTAGAGTTAGTGATATACCTCTTTTAATTGAGTATTTTTCTAAAACTATATCAAAAGCATATAATCTTAAGGACCTCAATATTGATAAGGAAGACTCATATTTGATTAATCATCATTGGCCTGGAAATGTAAGAGAGTTAAGAAATCTGATAGAAAGAATTGCTATATTGTCAAATAATGACCAGAATAAAATTAAGACAATTATTAAAGAGTCCATAAAACAGGGTGGTTTAGAAACAGTCAAAGACAATAATTTATCTGTTCCCTTAAAAGAAGCGAGAGAAATCTTTGAAAAAGAATATTTGACTACTCAATTGAAGAAATTTGGTGGAAATATTTCAAAAACAGCAAAATTTGTGGGCATGGAAAGATCGGCTCTTCATAGAAAATTAAAAGGTTTAGGCGTTAAGGACTTAAATTAATGAATATAATAATTTGTGGCGCAGGAAGAGTAGGCTATACGATTGCTAAACTCCTAAGTGAACAAGACCATTCTATAACGGTTATAGACCAGTCGAGTGAGGATATTCAAAAAATTAATGATGATTTGGATGTTAAATCTATAGTCGGCAAAGCTACATACCCATCCGTTCTTGAAAAAGCTAATGCCGAAGACGCTGATATGATAATTGCAGTTACTAGAAATGATGAAATAAATATGTTGATTTGTCAAATTGCATTTTCAATTTTCAAAATCGGAAAAAAAATTGCTAGAATTAGGTCTCAAGATTACTTAAACCCAAAATTTTCTTTAGTATACAATAAAGAGAATCTGCCTATTGATGTAATAATTTCACCAGAGGTCGAAATTGCTAAGTCAATACAAAGAAAATTAGAAGCGCCAGGAGCAATTGATAATGTGCCATTTGCTGATAATAAAATACGTCTACTAGAAATTGATGTGAATGAAAAATGTCCTTTAATAGATATAGAGTTGAACAAAATTACTAAAAAGTTTCCAAAACTTGAAGCAAATATTCTTGGTGTTGTCCGGGAAGAAAAATTTATTATTTTAAAAAAAAATGATGTTTTAAAACTTAATGATAAAGCTTATGTAATAATAAATTCATCTCAAATGCAATTAACATTAGATGCTTTTGGTCACAACGAAAAGATTTCTAATAAGTTTTTAATTATTGGAGGAGGTAATATAGGTTTCAACTTAGCAAAAAACTTAGAAAACTCTCTTGAGTCGGCAAGAATAAAGATCATTGAAAAAAACAAAGAAAGGGCCGAATATATAGCAAACGAACTTAATAATTCTCTAGTTATCAATGGTAATGGACTTGAGGAAGATGTGTTGAAAGAGGCAAATATAGATGACTCTGAAACGGTTTTAGCTTTAACAAATGATGATGAAGATAATTTAATGGTTAGTGTTTTAGTTGAAAAATTTTCGAAAGACAAAAGGACTATGGCATTAATAAACAAACCAAACTATTCAATTCTCCAGTCTTCACTAAAAATAGATGACTTAATAGACCCACGAATGAATACAGTTTCAAGCATACTTAAACATGTCCACAAAGGAACAATTGAAACAGCCTATAGTATTTCAAATGGTGAATATGAAGTGATAGAGGCAGAGATAATTGACTCCTCCGAACTAATTGACAAAGAACTAAAAAACTCAAACCTTCCAGATAACATTAGAATAGGAGCTGTATTAAGAAAGAACGATATAATAATTCCGTCCTCAAAATTCACTTTCAAAAAAAAAGATATAGTTGTCTTTTTAGCTAAAAGGGATCAGTTAACAGTTGTAGAAAATTTATTTAGAATTAGTTCGATCTAAATGTTAAATTTTTCACAGCTTTATCTTGGCATATTTTCCCTGTTTATATCATTCCTATCTTTTCTAAATATTATTTATTGTTATTATTTTGATTTATTTTTAGATATTGGTAGTTTTTTTTTCGTTTTTTTAATTACACTTTTTTTTGGTTCTCTAATTTTCTTTAAAAAAAAAAATTTAAAAAAAACATCTATATTTGAAAAAATTTTAACAGTAATTACTGGTTATTTACTCATACCGGTATTATTAGCAATACCTTACTATTTAATATTAAATAATTTAAGCTTATTTGATGCGTATTTTGAATCTGTTTCAGGTTTTACCTCAACTGGTTTTACAGTATTTGAAAATTTAAAACATCTTAATCAAAGTTTAATATTGTGGAGATCATCTACTCAGTGGATTGGTGGATTATATTTTTTAATTTCTTTAATTCTATTAATAGACATTTTTGATGCAAATTTAAAAAAATCGCTAACAAATTTTATTTCTTTTAATAGCAGTGAAACATTAAAACAATCATTTAAGATAAGTTTTATTTACCTGATATTGACCGTTGTAATATTTTTGTTACTATCAATTTCAGGAATAAGAATATTTGACTCTTTTAATCTATCTTTAACATTAATTTCATCTGGAGGCTTTTTACCTGACAATAATCTTAATTTGATAATAGATAGTAAATTTCAACAATTAGCTCTTTCAATTTCAATGCTTTTATCTTTTTTTAGTCTTTTTTTACTTTATAACTTAGTTTTTTTTAAAAAGAAAAACATTAATTTTCTATTTGAGGATTTATATCTTTTATTTTATCTTTTATTTTTAACTACAATCTTTTTTATTTTTTTTAATTATAACAATAATTTTTCTATCCTTTTTTTATCAATTTGTAGCTCTATATCAAATATTGGATTTTCGTTGGATGTACCAGAAAATCTTACTTTTATTTTTATTATTCTTATAATAATAGGCGGGTCTTTTTTTTCGACTAGTTCAGGTCTTAGATTTTCTAAGATTTTTCTACTTTTTAGGTTTTCAATTAATGAAGTTGTATCACATGCTAAACCCAAAAATGTTTATTCAAACAAACTGCCATTTTTTAATTTTCATCTTGAAAGCGAGGATTTTAATAAATATTTTTTATCAGTTGTAATATTTGTAATCTCTCTAAGTATTTTGTCGTTATTCCTAACAGTTTCTGGAATAAGCAGCGAAATATCTTTTAAATTATCAATTTTAACTCTTATGAATACCGTTAATTCCTCATTAACGAATTTAGAAAATTTTAATTTTTACGAGATAGGTGTTTTTTCAAAGTTTTCTCTAATTCTTTTTATGATTATCGGCAGAGTTGAATTGTTATCAATTTTAATTATTTTGAAAAAATTCTTTTTTAAAAGTTAATTAAGTATTATATTTAATAATAATTATGCGCCCTTAGCTCAGCTGGATAGAGCATCGGTTTTCTAAACCGAGGGTCGGAGGTTCGAATCCTTCAGGGCGCGCCACTATTCTACCTATGGTTGATAATAGATACTTATAAGCTTGAGAATACGTCAATTTGTACATCAAAGATAGTTGATCAATTTTTATTAAAGTGCTTAACTAAATTTAATTCAAAAATAATTTTGAATTATTTGTTAACAAATAAATAACTAAAAGAGGAAATATATGTTTAAACACTTAAAACAATTGACTTCTTTGTTTGCTATGATTGCTGTTCTGTTTGCATTCACAACAGAAGCAATAGCTAAAAAGTCAAAAACTCTAAAAAACACTCAAAAGAAGGGTTTTGTAAGATGTGGTGTTTCTCAAGGTCTACCTGGATTTTCAAATGCTGATGCATCTGGAAATTGGACAGGTATTGACGTTGACGTATGTAGAGCAGTAGCAGCTGCTGTACTAGGTGATGCTAACAAAGTTAAATTCACTCCATTAAGTGCAAAAGAGAGATTTACAGCACTTACTTCAGGTGAAATTGACATATTAGCAAGAAACACTACTTGGACACTTTCTAGAGACGCTGACATTGGTCTTACTTTCGTAGGTGTAAACTTTTACGATGGTCAAGGTTTCATGGTAAGAAAAAGCTCTGGAATTACTTCAACAAGCCAATTTAAAAACGGTATATCAGCTTGTACTAACATTGGTACAACAACTGAGTTAAACATGAGAGACTTCTTTAATTCTAGAGGGATTTCTTATGAACCAGTTGCATTTGAAAAAGCAGACGAAGTCGTAGCTGCTTATGATGCAGGAAGATGTGATACATACACAACTGATAAATCAGGATTAGCCGCTCAAAGAACGAAGTTATCATCACCTGATGATCACGTTGTTCTGCCAGAAACTATTTCTAAAGAGCCTTTAGGACCAGTTGTAAGGCAAGGTGATGCTGTTTGGGAAGATATCGTAAGATGGTCACTAAATACTATGATCGAAGCAGAAGAGTACGGTATTACCTCATCAAATGCTGACTCAATGAAAACTTCTGATAACCCACAAATCAAAAGACTTGTTGGTGCAGAAGGTGAGATGGGTGCTGCTTTTGGTCTAGATAATGAGTGGAACCTAAGAATTATTAAGCAAGTTGGTAACTACGGTGAAAGCTATAAAAGAAATATAGCTGACACAGGTATTTTACCAGATAGAGGTCCAAATCAATTATGGACAAAAGGCGGAATTTTATACGTTCCACCAGCAAGATAATACATCTTAAAATACTTAAAAAGGGCTAGATTTATCTAGCCCTTTTTTTTATTATACAATCGAATGAATAATAAAATTAAAAGAATTCTTCCCCAACTTTTAACCATCCTATTCGTAGTTTTTGTATTTGGTTTTTTTACAATAAATGCTCAAGTCAATATGGATAATAGAGGTATTGATTTTGGATTTGGTTTTTTATCACAAGAGGCTTCTTTTGATATGCAATTCACTTTGTTGGATTATGACGGCCAAGACTCTTACTTTTGGGCTTATGTAGTAGCTTTGTTAAATACACTTTTAGTTTCTTTTTTAGGTATTATAATTTGTACAATATTAGGCGTTATAATTGGTATTGCTAGATTATCGCAAAATTTTTTAATTAAGAATTCAGCAGCCTGGTATGTTGAATTTTTCAGAAATATACCCTTATTATTACAAATCTTCTTTTGGTATTATGCTGCATTAAGAGCACTACCTCTCCCAGAAAATGCAGAACCTTGGTTCGGCGTAACTTACATGACTATTAAAGGTTATTACATTCCTTCAATGATTTGGGAAAATTTAAACGTTTTTATGTCATGTTTGATAGCTGCAATAGTTGGTATTATTTTTATAAGAATTTATGCAAAAAAAATCCAAGAAAAAGAGGGTAAACAATTACCAGTTTTCTACATATCACTAGCTTTAATTACTATTTTACCATTACTTTCATTTTTAATTGGCGGAGTAACCCTTGATTTTGAAATTCCTGTTTTAAAACAATTAGCTAAAACATCATTTATTTACGAAGGTGGTATTTCACTGCCTCCTGAATTAATTGCTTTAGTGCTTGCCTTGTCATTATATACATCAACTTTTGTGGCTGAATGTGTGCGAGCTGGAATTCAAGGTATTAGCAAAGGTCAAAAAGAGGCAGCTGCTTCTGTAGGCCTAACCCCTAATCAAATTTTGAAATTAGTGATAATGCCTCAAGCTTTAAGAATTATTATTCCACCAACAACAAATCAATATTTGAATTTAACAAAAAATTCATCATTAGCTGCCGCCATTGCTTACCCAGACTTAGTTTTAGTATTTGCAGGTACTGCTCTTATGCAAACAGGTAAAGCAATCGAAATTGTTGGTATTACGATGTTAACTTACTTGTCTATAAGTTTAGCGATCGCTGCACTGATGAATTGGTACAATAAACGAATAGAAATTAAAGAAAAATAAAAATATGAATTTAAGTTTAAACAGAATTAAAAGTCAAAACCAAATGACCAATATTTATATTGGAAGTGCTTTATTAATCTTAAGTATTCTTGATGTGTTTTTAAATTCTTTTTTTAGAATTAATATTAGTGGTTCATTACCAGGAAATTTAAGTATCTTTTTCCCTTTAATTCTTGGTTTTTTAGGCTTGTCTTATTTGAGAATGGAGTATAGTGGATATAAATTTTTAGACTCTCTTAATAAGAATGTAAATACAACTAACTTTAACGCATTTCTCACACTATTTATAACTTTTGCTATTTTAAAAGCTTTTCCTCCAGCATTAAGTTGGATGGTTTTAGATGCCAATATATCTGGTGATACAAAAGAGGCATGTACAGGCACAGGTGCTTGTTGGACTTATATAAAAGTTTGGTTTAAAAGATTTATGTATGGAATGTATCCTAATGAACTTCATTGGAGAATAAATTCTGCATTTTTATTAGTAATTGGACTTGGTTTCGTTGGTTACTTTTTTAAAGAAAATTTAAAAAAATACTTAGCTTTATACTATGTTATTATCTATCCAATTATTGCTTTCTTAATAATTTATTATTTAATTTCAGGCGGATCATTTGGTTTAGTTTGGGTAGAAACTGGTGCTTGGGGTGGGTTATCATTAACGTTTATTGTTTCATTTTTTTGTTTAATTTTCTGTTTTCCACTTGGAATGATTTTAGCATTAGGTAGAAGATCTAATTTGCCAGCTATTAGATATATTTCTGTTGGCTACATTGAATTTTGGAGAGGAGTTCCATTGATAACAGTTTTATTTATGTCATCAGTGATGTTTCCGATGTTTTTACCTGAAGATTTCTTTATGGATAAATTAGTCAGAGTAATCATAGCTATTACTTTATTTGAAGCAGCATATTGTGCCGAGGTTATCAGAGGTGGTTTACAAGCATTACCCAGAGGTCAATATGATGCAGCAAAATCTTTAGGAATGGGATATTGGAAAATGCATATTTTTGTAATATTACCACAAGCTTTAAAATTAGTAATACCTGGAATTGCAAACACATTTTTAGCATTGGTAAAAGATACACCATTAATATTTGTAGTTGGTTTAGCTGAAATTGCAGGAATGCTTGCCTTAGCTAAAACAAATCCAAAATGGCTTGGTTTTGCTATGGAAGGATATATTTTTGCAGCTATAATTTTCTGGATAATTTGCTATGCAATGAGCAAATATAGTTATAACCTTGAAGAAAAATATAAAACCGAAAGATAATGTCTTCCTCTATAATAAATATTGAAAATGTTAATAAATGGTTTGGTGATTTCCAAGTTTTAAAAGATATTAACTTAGAAGTTCAAGCAAAACAAAAGATTGTAGTCTGTGGACCATCAGGATCTGGTAAATCAACTTTAATTAGATGTATTAATAGACTAGAGGAGCATCAAGAAGGAAAAATTATAGTTGATGGAACAGAACTTAGTGAAAATACAAAAAATATTGAACAAATCAGGGCTGAAGTAGGTATGGTTTTTCAGCAATTTAACTTATTTCCACACTTATCTATTTTAGATAACTGCACTTTAGCACCTATTTGGGTAAAAAAGATGCCAAAAAAGCAAGCAGAGGAACTTGCAATGCAACAATTAGAGCAAGTTCAAATAGCTGACCAAGCATATAAGTTTCCAGGTCAACTATCTGGAGGTCAACAACAAAGATCAGCAATTGCAAGAGCCTTATGTATGCAGCCTAAAATAATGTTATTTGATGAACCAACTTCTGCACTTGATCCCGAAATGATTAAAGAGGTTTTAGATGCTATGGTTAACCTTGCAAAAGGTGGTATGACGATGATTGTTGTAACTCATGAAATGGGATTTGCAAAAGAAGTAGCTGATGAAGTTATTTTTATGGACGAAGGTATGATAGTTGAAAAAAATACTACTAAAGAATTTTTTGCAAACCCAAAAAGTGACAGAACGAAACTTTTCTTAAGTCAAATATTATAAAATTTGCATGCCAGACATGCTAAAAATGTTGTATTTTCTTATATTTCTTAAAAGCAATTTAGAGCTTTTCTAATAAGTCAAGCCTCAAAATCACTTAAAAAAAATTTTTTTTCCACTTGCATAAACCTCTAGGATAGAGTTCAATCTTTCTTTTTAAGAGGGGTCTTAATGGAAGATAATTTTAATAAACACTTAGGTAACAAACTTAAGTTAAGAAGACTAGCACTAGGTCTTACACAAACAAAGGTAGCAAAAGCAATCAACGTCACATTCCAACAAATTCAAAAATATGAAAAAGGCACAAATGGAGTAAGTTCTATAAGATTACTTCAATTGTCGAACTATTTAAAAGTTCCGATAAATTATTTTTTTGAAGATTTTTCAGAATACCTTATTAATGCTGATAAAATTAAAGAAGGTCATATGAACGTGAACTATAATTTTTTAGTTAAGGTATATTCTGAACTGACTAACGATCAAAAAATTAAATTTAGCAAAAATTTACAATCACTTAACGTTGGAATACAAAAGACTGGTTAATTTGGCTCCTCGGGCAGGACTCGAACCTGCGACCAATTGATTAACAGTCAACTGCTCTACCAACTGAGCTACCGAGGAATGTAAAAATCAAAACTTACTTTTTTTTTAGTTGAAAACAACTCTTTTTTTTGGAGGTAACGCCCGGAATCGAACCGGGATACAAGGATTTGCAATCCTCTGCGTAACCATTCCGCCACGTTACCGATAAATTTGATTATAGAACAATTTATTAGATCTTTATATATGAAATATTTCATCAAATTCAATCAGAATTTGTTTATTGTTAAATACGTTTATTGAATTATAAACTATAAACACCAATGAGTTCTGAAAAATATACACATTCTAAAGTAGAAAATAAGATTTACTCTTATTGGGAAAAAAAAGGTCTATTTAAACCCAAAAAAAATAAAAAAAAGTATTCTATTGTAATTCCACCTCCAAATGTCACTGGAAGTCTGCATATGGGTCATGCATTAAACAATACTATTCAAGATTTACTAATAAGATTTCATAGAATGAACAATTTTGAAACTTTATGGCAACCGGGAACAGACCATGCTGGAATTGCTACGCAGGCTTTAGTCGAAAGAAAGCTTGAAAGTGAAAATATTGATAAACAATCCATTGGTAGAGAGGCTTTTATCAAAAAAGTTTGGGATTGGAAAAAGGAATATGGCGACATCATCATTAATCAGCTTAAAAAACTTGGATGTTCATGTGATTGGTCCAGGAATGCTTTCACAATGGATAAAAATTTATCTGCATCAGTTATTAAAGTTTTCATAGATCTCTATAACAAAGGTCTTATTTATAAATCTAAAAAATTAGTTAACTGGGATACTGTTTTAAAAACAGCTATATCTGACTTAGAAGTTGATCAAAGAGAAGTAAATTCAAAACTTTATTATATCAATTATCAAATTGAAAATAGTTCAGAATTTATAACTATTGCAACAACAAGACCAGAAACAATGCTAGGAGACACTGCAGTTGCTGTTAATCCTAAAGATGAAAGGTACACTAATTTAGTAGGTAAAAATGTAGTTTTACCAATAACAGGGAGAAAAATAAAAATTATTCAAGATGATTACGCTGATCCAGAGCAAGGTTCTGGTGCAGTTAAAATTACTCCAGCACATGATTTTAACGACTATGATGTGGGTAAAAGAAATAAATTAGAGATAATAAATATATTCACAGAGGACGGGAAGATAAATGAAAATGCACCTAGTGATTATGTAGGTTTAGATCGGTTCGAAGCGAGAAAAAAAATATTAAATGAACTTGGTGATAAACTTATTAAAGAAGAAAATATTAAAAATAAAGTTCCTTATGGGGATAGATCTAACTCTGTTATTGAACCATATCTTACAGAGCAATGGTTTGCAGATGCAAAAAAACTATCAGTAAAAGCAAAGAAGATTGTAAAGAATAAAAAAACAAAATTTTTTCCCCCTAATTGGTCGAAGACTTATTTCCAATGGATGAATAATATTGAACCTTGGTGTATATCAAGACAACTTTGGTGGGGTCATCAAATACCAGCTTGGTATGGACCAGATAAAAAAATCTTTGTAGCATCAAACTATAGCGAAGCAAAAAAACTAGCTAAAAAAAAATACAAGAAAGATGTAGAATTAGTAAGAGATGAAGATGTTTTAGATACATGGTTCTCATCAGGGTTATGGGCTTTTGCAACTCTTGGGTGGCCAAATAAAAGCGAATATCTAAAAAAGTTTTATCCAACATCAGTTTTGGTAACTGGTTTTGACATTATCTTTTTTTGGGTAGCCAGAATGATGATGTTTGGAATGGAGTTTTTAAACAAACAACCATTTAAAGAAATTTATGTACATGCATTGGTAAGAGATGAAAAGGGACAAAAAATGTCTAAGTCAAAAGGTAACGTAATTGATCCTTTAATATTGATAGATAAATATAGTGCAGATGCACTAAGATTTACTTTGTTATCAATGGCATCACCAGGAAGAGATGTAAAACTATCTGAAGATAGAGTTAAAGGTTATAGAAATTTTCTAAATAAGCTTTGGAACGCAAACAACTTTTTGGTAATGAATAAGTGTGATTTTTCAAAGTCTAAAAAGGAGCCAAAAGTAAAATTAAATATTAATAAATGGATTATTTCAGAGTTAAACACGGTAAGTAAACTTATTGAAAAGAATATAAATGACTATAGATTTGATGAAGCAGCAAGAAACATTTACCAATTTGTTTGGCATTCATATTGTGATTGGTATGTAGAGCTATCTAAAACTATCTTGAATTCTAAAGAAAAGTCATCAATTTTAGAGGTAAAACAGACCCTAAGTTATGTTTTTAAACAAATTTTAATTCTTTTACATCCATTTATTCCATTTATTACAGAGGAATTATGGTTAAAAAATAAGCTAGATAAAACAAAAAATTATCTAATGTTTGCTAATTGGTCGAATAAAAAAGCAAATAAAGATAAACAAATTAAGGAAGTAGAAAATATAATCAATTTAATAAGCCAACTTAGAGCATTTAAAAATGAATTAAATGTGAGCCCAGGTTCTTTTGTAGATATGTCTATTTCGACCCTATCTAAAAACGATCAGTTATTTATCAAAAAAAATCAAACCGTTTTAAAAAAACTTGGTAGGATAAATAGCTTCCTAGAAACTGATAAAGATAAGGCATCAGCAAATTTAGTCATCAAAGGGGATATTTTTAAGATATATTTTGATCAATCAATCGATCTCTCTCTGATCAAAGAAAACCTTCTAAAAAGGCAACAAAAATACCAAAGTGAGTTAGATGGGATATCAAAAAGACTTTCTAACAAAAGTTTTGTAGAAAGAGCGCCAAAAAATATTGTTGATCAGGAAAAAAATAACTATAGTAATCTTAAAAAAGATATTGATAAAATATCAATCACTATAAAAGGCTTATAATGAAGAAATTTAATAAAAAGAAATTACCAAGTAGACACACATCTCTAGGACCCGATAAGGCTCCACAAAGATCCTTTTATTATGCAATGGATTTAACGGAAAAAGATGTTGCAAAACCTTTTGTAGGTGTTGTTTCAACATGGAACGAGGCAGCTCCTTGTAATATTGCTTTAATGAGACAAGCGCAATCCGTTAAAAAAGGAGTTCATCAAGCAGGAGGCACACCAAGAGAATTTTGTACGATTACGGTTACAGATGGAATAGCAATGGGTCATGAAGGGATGAAATCTTCGTTAATTTCGCGGGATGTAATAGCAGACTCAACTGAATTAACTGTTAGAGGACATTGTTATGACGCTTTAGTTGGCGTTGCAGGATGTGATAAATCTTTACCAGGCTTAATGATGGCAATGGTAAGATTAAATGTACCAAGTGTCTTTATTTATGGTGGTTCAATATTGCCAGGTAGATTTAATGGAAAAGATGTAACAGTTGTTGATGTATTTGAAGGTGTAGGAAAGTTTTCTTCAGGAAAAATGTCAGCACATGCATTGAGAAAACTAGAACTTAAGGCTTGCCCAAGTGCTGGAGCTTGTGGAGGACAATTTACAGCAAATACTATGGCATGTGTATCTGAAGCCATTGGATTAGCATTACCGTATTCAGCTGGAACACCAGCGCCATACACACAAAGAGATTCTTATGCTTTAAAAAGTGGCAAGGCAGTAATGAATTTATTGGCAAAAAACATTAGACCAAGAGACATTGTTACAAAAAAATCTTTAGAAAATGCTGCTACAATTGTTGCTGCAACAGGTGGTTCAACTAATGCTGCTTTACATTTACCTGCACTTGCAAATGAAGCAGGAATTAAATTTGATTTAATGGATGTTGCAAGAATATTTAAGAAAACACCTTATCTTGCAGACTTAAAACCTGGTGGAAAATATGTTGCAAAAGATATGTGGAAAGCAGGTGGAGTTCCAATGCTTTTAAAAACTTTATTAGATGGTGGTTACATACACGGTGATTGTATGACAGTTACAGGTAAAACAATGAGACAAAATTTAAAAAACGTTAAGTTTAATAAAAATCAAAAAGTTATGAGAACACATAACCAACCACTGTCTCCTGATGGAGGTGTTGTTGGTTTAAAAGGAAATTTAGCACCCGATGGAGCAATTGTAAAAGTTGCTGGGTTAAAAAAATTACAATTCACAGGTAAAGCAAGATGCTTTGATACAGAAGAAGCTGCTTATAAAGCTGTAAAAAATAAAAAATATAAAGACGGTGACATTATAATTATAAGATATGAGGGGCCTAAAGGTGGTCCAGGTATGAGAGAAATGCTTCAAACAACTGGAGCAATTTACGGACAAGGTAAAGGTGAAAAAGTTGCACTTATAACTGATGGAAGATTTTCAGGTGCAACGAGAGGATTTTGTATAGGTCATGTAGGACCTGAAGCATCAGTTGGAGGACCAATAGCTTTACTTAAGAATGGAGATATCATAGATTTAGATGCTAAGAAGGGTACAATTAATGTTCGTTTATCTAGAAAAGAATTAGCGAAAAGAAGAAAGAAATGGAAACCAAAGAAAATTAATTTTGGTAATGGAACACTTTGGAAGTATGCACAAACAGTTGGTCCAGCTTATCTAGGTGCACCTACGCACCCTGGAGCAAAAGAAGAGGTTAGAACATACGCTGATATTTAATGAAAATTAGACCAGTTATTCTATGCGGAGGAGCGGGTACTAGACTGTGGCCTAAAAAATCTAAACATCAAGCAAAACAGTTCATAGATTTTGGCGGTTGGACTTTAATTAACAAAACTTTTGAAAGAGTTAAAAGTAAAGTTTTTGACTATCCAATTATTAGCACTAATTCAAAATATCTTAGGGATGTAAAAAAGGCCTTAAAAAAAAGTAAAATTAAGAAATATAAGATTATTTTAGAACCAGCGAAAAAGAATACTGCTCCAGCAATTTTAGCATCAGCACTGATTAAAGATGTGCCGTATAATCAGCCTTTAATGTATTTTGCTGCAGATCATTTAATTGAAAAGCCAAACAAACTAATCACAGCTATTAATAAAAATAAGTCAAATTTAGACGAAAAAAATATATTTATTTTTGGAATAAAACCCACAAGCCCTTCTAGTGAGTATGGATATTTCATTACCATGAAAAAAAAGAACATTAATAAAGTCACTAGATTTATTGAAAAACCAAAAGTATCGAAGGCAAAACAAGTAATTAAACAAAAGGGATATTGGAATTCTGGGATGTTTTTTTTGAGAAAAGACTCAATTATTAATAATTTTAAGAAATATCAGCCTAATATTTTTCGAAACTGTAACAAAGCTGTAATAAAAGCTAAATATAAAAGCAATGTGTATTATTTAAACAAACAAGCATTTTCTAAAGCTACAGCAAAATCTTTTGACTATGCGATACTAGAGAAAACTAAAAATATCAATGCGATCAAGCTTGATATTCCATGGTCGGATTTAGGTAGTTGGAAAGAAATCTGTAAAATGTATGGAAAGAACAAAAATAAATACTTTAAAAAGAAAAATGTATTTTATAGACCATGGGGTAGGTATACAAACTTATTTAGTGGTAAAGAATTCTTAATTAAAGAATTGTATGTAAAACCAAAAGGTATTTTAAGTCTTCAAAAACATTATCATAGATCTGAACATTGGGTTGTAACACAAGGAAAACCCAAAATTACTTTAAACAAACAATATTTTATTAAAAAACCAGGTGAAACAATTTTTATACCTTTAGGAGCCATACATAGAATAGCCAATCCTTATAATGAACCAGTAAAGATTATCGAGGCACAAATTGGGTCGATACTAAAAGAAACTGATATTGTAAGATTTGAAGATGTTTATGGAAGAGTTAAGAATTAATCTAAGAGAGACTCAACGTAATCCCAATTAATTAATTTTTCAACAAAGTTATTCAAGTA
Organism: uncultured Pelagibacteraceae bacterium; assembly: GCA_902514805.1. Lineage (GTDB taxonomy): Bacteria > Pseudomonadota > Alphaproteobacteria > Pelagibacterales > Pelagibacteraceae > Pelagibacter. The sequence goes on from CABXSF010000004.1 coordinate 25,836, forward strand.
CTCTGGTCTTCTATTTCTATAATCAACATAATATGAGTGCTCCCAAACATCACAACCTAATATTGGTTTCATATTTTCAATTAACGGATTTGCAGCATTCGCAGTTTTAGTAACAACTAATTTTCCATTACTAATTGATAACCAACACCACCCAGAACCAAATTGTGTAGTACCAGCTTGAATAAAATCTTTTTTGAATTGATCAACGCTTCCTAAATCACTAATAATTCTTTTTTCTAACTTAGATGGTATTTTTCCACCACCCTTTGGTTTCATACACTTCCAAAATAAATTATGATTCCAATGTTGACTTGCGTTATTAAAAATACCAGCTTTTGATTTATCTTTAGAACTTTCCATAATTATATCCTCTAAAGATTTATTAGCCATATCTGTATCCTTAATAAAATTGTTTAGATTTGTTATATATGTCTGGTGGTGTTTCCCATGATGTAAATCAAGAGTTTCTTCAGACATTATTGGTGATAATGCGTTATTTTTGTAATCTAATTTAGGTAATTCAAAAGACATAAATTTATTTAAAGTATTTATAACAACAAAAGTCAAATTAAAAATTGTCCGGCCGTGTATAACTCATACACGACCGAATTAATAGTTTTAAAACCAATTATTTGGAATTATCACGTAATGAATTGCAAGAACTATACCTACTGAAACGGTTAGGCCAAATACCATTTTAAGAAAATCTTTTCCAATTAATGGAAAGACATATCCTAATTTATAGTCCCTATTCATTGTAGCGATTGCAAGCTCTCGACCACACAATAAACCAACGAATACCCATGTTGTCGACATTGGAAGGTCATTAAGTTCTTTAAAATAAAATAAGACTGCAGCATATATAACGTTAATTATTGTTGCTGACCGAGCGTATCTAGTACCAGTTTTTTCTAAAACTACTGTTTGAATACGTCCTCCTTGAATATAAAAGATGTAAAATAACAATATCGTGAAATAAGCCATCACAATAATTAATAACTCAATACTTAATTGTCTTGGCAAATACACAGCTATATTAGCTACATCATGTGATAACCAGACCCACCATAACCAGCCTGATGTTACCCATACAGAATTTCTCCAAAAAGAAATCCAAAAATCACCTTTTACTTCGTCAAATTTTTCGTTAATAAATTTGGAAACCACTATCCAACAAACATAAGCAACCATTGCAGCTAATCCATAACCCACAACACTTTTCATGAGCATTTTCTCCAAAACTACTGTCGAAGCAAAAGCTGAAAGCACTAAAAAAGTTGTTGATACCGGAATACCTACTCTTGTAAGAACTAAAAGTATTGCTGGTGCAACAGCATGATACCATTGAATTTCCTGATAAGGAATTCGAGTCAGCCTTCCGTACGATATGTCTCCATTGTAGCTATACCAACCCCATGCTAAAGCAAGTATCATTACAAAAGATGCTGCAGAAGCTAAAACATACCATTTAAACCATTTCTGTTTAGATGCTATGAAAGTTCCTAATGTTTGAATTGAGTCGTTTCCTATTACACTATATCCAGCAAAGCCAAAGCCAATTACTGTATAAATCAAAGTCATTTCCATTTTTTTCTCCCTTTATATTATTGTTTTCGGTTCCATCGATTCATGACTTGAGTATTGTTTAAACTATGAAATTTTTTTTACTACAGTGAAAATTTATTTGTTTGAGAATCAATACGGGGATTGGTCTTTCATAGACTATATATAATAGATGTCTAGAAAATCTTTAAAATACAACTGAATAAATGCCAACTAAAAATAGTGGTATTTGTAAGCCGAAATTTGTCATTATAGCTTTGTCTTTCGATAAAAATCCAGCAACTGTCCAGCCTACAACTCCTAATCCATGAAAATATATATTAAGTGGATATATATTTAGATTAGTTAAAAGAATGCCAACTAAAACTAGAAATGTGCTTATCCATTTAAGGTATTTTTTTACAAACATATTTTCCTCCTTAATTTGCAATATATAGATTTTTGATTATTTCTTAATATTTACTTACACTTTTTGCACAGACCAAAAAATTCAAGATTATATTTTTTGTATTTCATACCGATTTTATCTGCAAAACTACTTAAGTATTTTGATATTTTTGAATTATCAATTTCTGTTACTTCCTCACAGCTTTCGCAGATTGAAAATGCTGCAGCTTTTGAAACTTTACAATTTGAATTTTGACAGGCAACGAAAGCATTTTTGCTTTCAATTTTATGTATTTTTCCCATATCCACTAATTTATCTAAAGCTCTGTAGACCTGAGGAGGGGCGTTAATACCTTTCTTCTTAACATTCGATAATATTGAATATGCTTTTAATGGTTCTGTAGATTTTTCAATAATATCTAAAACAATTTTTTGGTTTTTTGTTAAGTTTTGCTGTCTTTGCATAATTTATTTTATCATTTACCCATTAGTTTTTCAATTTGATTGATTGTTTTATTTTAAGTAGAGAAAGTATAAATAGAAATAAAGAAGCAGCAATTATAGATGGACCTGAAGCTGTATTGAATTCTAAAGATGTAAACAGTCCTATAATAACAGAAAGCAAGCCACCAATTACTGAAAAAAGAACCATTTGTTGTGGACTATTTGAAATATTTCTTGCCATTGCTGCTGGTATGATAAGCATTCCAGTTATTAATAATAATCCTACCATTTTGATTGAAATAGCAATTATTGCGGCCATTAAAATTGTAAATATTGCTTTAGCTTTATCTGGATCTAATCCTTCAGCTTCAGCTAGTTCATAGTTTACAGTAGATGCAAATAAAGATTTCCAAATAAATTTAAGAACTAATAATATTATAGCTCCACCTATCCATATAATAATTATATCATTCACATTAACCGCTAGAATATCTCCAAATAAAAGTCCCATTACATCAAATCTAATGAAAGATAAAAAACCAATTACAACAAGTCCAACAGCTAATGACGAATGCGCCAAAAGACCCAGTAAAGCATCACCCGGCAGATTAGTCCTTTTTTGAAGGTTAATTAAAATTAGAGCTATTAAAGCTGAGATTATAAAGACGGATAATGCAATGTTAAACTCTAAAGAGTAAGCAAGTGTTACACCAAGTAAAGCAGAATGAGCTAATGTATCACCAAAATAGGATAATCTCCTCCATACTACAAAACATCCCAAAGGACCGGTTACCAAAGCAACTCCAATTCCAGCAAATAAAGCTCTTATAAAAAAATCATCTAGCATTTAATTCTTTTTAATCTTTCCTTCACTGGTGTGAATGTGATCGTGTTTATGTTCATAAATAGATAGTGTCTGCGATGCCTGCTCACCGAACAAAGCTTTGTACTCTCTGTTTTTTGCAACATCAATTGGAGATCCAGAACAACAAACATGACCATTTAAACAAACAACATGATCGGTAGCACTCATTACAGTATGTAGATCGTGCGAGATTAATAAGATACCGCAGTTTAAATCTTCTGAAATTTTTTTGATTAATTCGTATAAAGCAATCTCGCCAGTGAAATCAACTCCTTGTACGGGTTCATCTAGGACTAATAACTCAGGTTTTTTTGATATTGCTCTTGCAAGTAAGACTCTTTGAAATTCACCTCCAGATAAATCTCCTAAATTTTTATCTTTCAAATGGATTACTCCTGTTAACGACAATGCTTCACTAATAGTCCTATCATCAAGGTTATCTGTTAGTATCATAAAGTCTTTAACTCTTAGAGGTAACGTCCAATCTATTGAAATCTTTTGTGGAACGTATCCAATCTTATTTGTGTATTTTTCAACTTCACCATCAATTTTTTTATAAATTCCCAAAGCAATCTTTGCGGTAGTACTTTTACCAGATCCATTTGGTCCAATTAGAGTTACAATTTTACCTTTTTCAACTTGTAAGGATACTCCCTGAACTAACCATTTATCGTTTAAGCGAAAACCTGCACTTTTTAATTTTACTAAAATTTTATTTTCTAAACCCATTTTATCTCTTGACTCTGTAATGTTATATTATTACATAGTGTTATATTATAACAACACAAAAATTATGCAAAAATTTAAAAAACTACCTTTAATTATTACATTATCATTTTTAACTTTATTTTCTCAAGCATACGCTGAAATCAAAGTTGTAGCATCAATAAAACCCATCCATTCACTTGCAAGCTACTTAATGGATGGAGTAAAAAAACCTGACTTAATTGTTGATGGTTACGCATCACCCCACGGTTTTGCTATGAAGCCATCTCATGCAAAAATGCTTCAGGAAGCAGATCTTATATTTTGGGTAGGTGAGGATATTGAAAGTTTTTTAGTTAAACCTCTTGGTTCGATTGCAAAAAAAGCTGAAAAAATTGAATTAATGGAAATCAGAGGAATAAATAAATTAAAATTTAGAGAAAGAAATATTTTTGAAGGTCATGATGATCATGGACACAAAGAAGACGATCATGATGATCATGCTAAAAAAGAAGACGGTCATGACGATCACGATCATGACAAAGATGAACATAAAGAAGACGGACATGACGATCACAGTCATGAAGGTCATGCACATGGTGAGTTTGATCCACACATATGGTTAGATCCTTTAAACGCTAAAAAAATCTTAAAAGAAATGGCAAAACATTTAATAGAAAATGACCAAGCAAATGAGTCGATTTATAAAGAGAATTTGAAAAAGGCGAACAAAGATTTAGACAAATTAGTAAAACAAGTTAAGTCTGAATTAAATAAAGATTTTAAATCTATAGTTTTTCATGACGCTTACCAGTATTTTGAAAAAAGATTTAAAGTAAATGTTTTAGGAGCATTTACAGTAAACACAGATGTTCTACCTGGAGCAGAACAATTATCTGAAATAAGAGAAATAATTGAGCACGAAAAAGTTACATGTGTATTTTCAGAACCACAATTCAACCCAGATATTATTAATGCAGTTGCAAAAGATACAAATATTAAAACAGGGGTATTAGATCCTTTGGGCGCTACTTTAAATCCAGGTAAAAGTTTATATTTTGATTTAATCAGCAACATGGCTAAATCTTTTAAAGGCTGCTAATTAATTTAATTCAATTTCAATTGGAGTATGATCAGAGGGTTTCTCTCTTCCTCTAGGGTCTTTATTAATATTAATTTTTTTAACATTATCTATAATTGAACTTGAAACCAAAAAATGATCAATTCTCATACCATTATTTTTTTGCCAAGCTCCTCTCATATAATCCCAAAATGTATATCCCTCTTTTGTTTCATTAAAATGTCTGTAAACATCACTGAAACCTAAGCTCAACATCTCTCTAAATTTTTTTCTTATTTCTAGTCTATACAAAGCATCATCCTCAAAACTCTTTGGATTATAAACGTCCTCTGCTGCAGGGATTACATTGAAATCTCCCGCTAAGATTATATTTTTGTTTGTCTTTGATAAAGATTTTAACTTTTTAATTAAATCATCTAACCAATTTTTTTTATATTCATATTTAGGTGTATCAACTGGATTTCCATTAGGCGTATATATATTGATTAATTGTATCTTTTTTTTCTTATGTTCAACCTCAGCAGATATAATTCTAGATTGTTTTAGTTTATCTTTAATTATATCAGTTTTGATGTTATCTAATTTTTTCTTGGAAATTATAGCAACGCCATTGTAGCTTTTTTGACCATGGACATGGCTTTCGTAATCAAGAGAGGAAAATACATCAAAAGGAAAATTTACTTCTTCAGTCTTAATTTCTTGCATTAATAGTATATCTGGTTTGTATTTTACCAAATAACTTTTTATATTATCAATTCTGGCTCTTACCGAATTAACATTCCAGGAGGAAATTAACATTAAAGAGAAAAAGACACGCCACAACCACAAGATGACTTGCTTTGTGGGTTGTTAATCTTAAATTGTTGACCAATAAGTTCTTTAGAAAAATCAACTTCCGACCCTTGCAACATGTCAGCTGAAGTTTTGTCGATTAAAATATTGTTAAAAACTAAATCATCTTCATTCTTAACCTTATCGAATGAAAAATCGTATTGAAAACCCGAACAACCACCACCTTTAATTGCGATTCTAAAAAAAGAACCCTTTTCCTTTTTATCAAGGAGATAATTGATTTGTTTTATAGCATTATCTGTAAATATAATTTCTTTATTCATAATAAAACTGAGCTATTACTAATATAATAATATATTTTCTTTTTTAAAGTATGAATAATTTCAAAAAATTAGGTGTTTTTAAAAGTAAAGGAAGATTTTTCAAAGATAATACAAGTAAATATAGAAGCCCATTTCAAAGAGATAGAGACAGAATCATACATAGCGCTTCATTTAGAAGGTTAAAGCACAAAACCCAAGTTTTTGTAAATACTGATGGTGACCATTATAGAACAAGAATGACTCACTCCTTAGAGGTAGCTCAAATAGCAAGATCAATATCTAAATACTTAAATCTTAATGATGATTTGGCTGAAACATTAAGTTTAGCACACGATCTAGGCCACACCCCTTTTGGTCATGCAGGTGAAGAAGTTTTAAATGATTGTATGAGCAACCATGGAGGTTTTGATCATAACTTACAAACCCTAAGAATAGTAATGTTTATAGAAAAAAAATATATTGATTTTGATGGTTTAAATTTATCTTTTGAAACTTTAGATGGTCTAATAAAACATAATGGACCGATCAAAGACTTGTCTAAATTAGAAAATATTATTGGAATAAAATCGTTAAAAAATAAGTTTAAATTAAATAAATTTTCATGTTTAGAATCACAGATTTCAAATATCGCAGATGACATTGCTTACAACAATCACGACATACAAGACGGTCTAAAAGCAGGCTTATTCACATTAGAAGAATTATTGGAAATCAATTTCTTTAAAGATATATATAAAAAATACAAAGATAAAAAAAAGATAGAATTACAAGTTTTGATACATCAAATAATCAGAGACTCTATAGACCTTATGGTAAAAGACATAATAAATAACACTATTCAGAATATAAAAAAAAATAAGATTAAAAAGCTCAATAATGTATTGGATAATAAGCAAAAGACGGTCGAATTTTCAGATAAACTCAAAGATATTGATAACAATATAAGAAGTTTTTTAAGAAAAAATATGTATGACCATAAAGATGTTCAAAAAAGAAATAATGAAGGAAAAAAAATTGTGAATTTTTTATTTAAAAAACTTTACAGTAATACTAACAATAATTTTTCCATACAAAATTTTGATCAGAATAAATCCAGATCAGTTGCAGATTTTATATCCGGAATGACAGATCGTTATGCAATAAATTTATATGAAGAATTAAAATAGATGAATATATTTGATTATTATCACGGCTCTTTATTAAAAGGTCTTAAAGATTTTGAAAAAAAAGGAGCAATTAAAATCCCAGAAAAAACTAATAGTATCAGTGTGGAGGTTCCACCTGACAAGTTTGATGCCGATATTTCAACAAACGTTTGTATGGTTTTGTCAGGTATTAATAAAAGTAAACCAAAAGATATATATGAAAATTATGTATCAAAACTTTTAAGTAAAGACGATAATTTAGAAAACTTTGAAATTGTAAATCCTGGATTTGTAAATCTAAAATTTAAAAAGAAATTTTGGAACTCTTTTTTAGAAAAAATTGTCCAATTAAAAGAATATGGATCAAATAAAAATGAAAAAACTAGAAAATATTTAGTTGAATTCGTATCAGCTAATCCAACTGGACCATTACATGTAGGCCACTGTAGAGGAGCCGTATTCGGTGATGTCCTTTCAAATCTACTAAAATTTAATAATCATAATGTTACTAAAGAATATTACATAAATGATCACGGTAATCAGATAACAAATTTTACTCATTCGGTCTTTTACAGAATTTTAGAATTAAAACACAAAAAAAAATTTCCTGATGATGAAAATCTTTATCCTGGTGAATACATAAAAGAAATTGCACAAAATATTATATCAAATTCTAAAATTGATAAGTTTGATGAGTTGGAACCAATATTCGAAGAATTACAGAAACTTTGTATTGAAAATTCTCTTTTAATCATAAAGTCTAATTTAAAGAAGATAGGTATTGTTCATGATAACTTTGTAAGTGAAAAAAGTATAATCGGAAATAAACAAGTTGAAAAAGCTTTAAAAAAACTAAAAGAGCAAGATTTAGTTTTTGAAGGAAAAATTGAGGCACCTCAAGGAGAGAAGAAAAAAATTTCTGAAACTAGAAATCAATTATTATTTAGATCAACAGAATTTGGTGATGATAAAGATAGAGCTTTAAAAAAAGGTGATGACAGTTGGACATACTTCGCTGGAGATCTTGCATACCATAACAATAAGATCAGTAGAAATTTTGATATACTCATCAATATTCTTGGAGCCGATCATGCCGGTTACATTAAAAGAATAAGTTCTGTTGTAGATGCTTTATCAAAAAGTAAGCAAAAAATTGAATGTAAAGTAACTCAATTAGTAAAACTTATTAAAGATAATAAACCATTTAAAATGTCAAAGAGGAAAGGTGATTATATTACTCTTGAAGATTTAATAAACGAAGTGGGAAAAGATGCAGCTAGATTTATTATGTTAAGTAGAGTGAGTGATGTTGAATTAGAATTTGACTTTGAAAAGGTCAAACTTAAATCAAAAGACAATCCTTTGTATTATGTTCAATATTCTTATGCTAGAATTTGTTCAATTTTTTCAAATTCAAAAACACCAATTAATAACGATTATAAAAATTTAGATAAAAATTTTGAATTTAACGATGAAGAAATTAAGATTATAAGAAAACTTTCAGAATGGCCAAAATGTATAGAAACTTCTATAAATAAATTAGAACCACACCGACTGACCACATACTTGTATCAATTAGCATCTATTTTTCATTCATACTGGAATATGGGAAGAGATAGTGAAGATTTCAGATTTTTAGATAAGGACAAGAAAATTGATACCAATAAAGCAGTTTTGTTAAATTGTATTCTATTAGTGATAAAAAATGGAATGGAAATTATCGGTGTTGATACACCGGAAAATATGTAATGATAAAAGAATTAAGATATGTGCTAATTATATTTTTTATCTTAATATTTTTTTTCCTAACAATTAAATACTATTTATCGGATGAACATAAGAAAAAATACTATAGAACTGTCAACGAAATCAACAATAACTTAAGTATAGATGATCAAAATATACCTATACTAAAAAATGACACTCAAGATATAATTACTTACGTTGATGATAAAAACGAAAAGACGAAACCTTTTTCATTCTGGAAACTTTTAAATGAATAATCTTAAATCAAGAAGAGCTTTTATAGTTGGATTAAGCTCGACTAAAATAACAAATAAAGAAAGACTTTTTTTGAGAAAATATAAACCTTGGGGTGTAATTTTATTTGCAAGAAATATCAAATCAGTTGATCAGACTAAAAAACTTACCAAAGATATAAAAAAAATTTTTAAAGATCCAAAATATCCAATTTTAATAGATGAAGAGGGTGGCATGGTAACTAGAATTAGATCTATAATTGACAATAGTCATTTTCCTGCAAAATACTTTGGTGACAATTATAAAAAAGATAAGACCAAGTCTTTGCTTTATCTAAGAACTTACATCAAACAAATTAGTCATTTGTTAAGATATATGGGGATTAGCATTAACACGGTACCCGTTTTGGATATCTCCAGACCATTTACATCAAAGGTTATTGGCACTAGAGCAATTTCGAAAGACATAAATGTAATTAATAAAATTGGCGAAAAAACAATAGAACATTTTAAAGAAGCGCGTATTGCAACTGTAATAAAACATATTCCTGGTCATGGATTAGCAAAATCAGACAGCCACTTAAAATTACCTATTGTAGATAAAACTTATGAATATTTAATGAAGAATGATTTTAAAACTTTTAAAAACAAAAAATCATTATTTGCCATGACAGCGCATATTTTATTCAAGAAAATTGATTCAAATAATCCTGCAACCCATTCATCAAAGATTATTGGTATTATTAAAAAAAAGATAAAGTTTAAGAATTTAATAATTAGTGATGATATTTCGATGAAAGCATTAAAATTTAATATTACTTTAAATACTATTAAAGCATTTACTGCAGGTTGTGATTTAGTTCTCCATTGTAACGGAAAAATCAAAGAAATGACTAAAGTTGCTGAAAATTCAAAAAAATTAAATAAATTTATAATCGAAAAGACTTTAAAATATTATAGATTAGTAGGTAATGATTAATCAAAGTAATGCATTTAACGTAGACTTAAATCAGTTTAGCGGTCCACTTGATTTATTGTTGGATTTAGCTAAATCTCAAAAAGTAAAAATTGAGGATCTATCGATAACAAAACTAGCAGATCAATTTCTTGAATATATTTCAAAAGCTGAAAAATTAAATTTAGATATTGCCTCAGAATATCTAGTTATGGCTACATGGTTAGCTTATTTAAAATCGAAACTTTTATTACCACAAACGGAGGAAGATGAATTTAAAGTTGATGAAGTAGCAGAAAAATTAAAACTACAATTAAAAAAGTTAGAATTAATCAGACTACTTTCAGATCAAATGCTTAAGAAAAAAAGATTAGGAAGAGACATCTTTATGAGAGGGATTAAAGGTAAGATTAAATCTATATATAGTGAAAAATACTCAGTAAATTTATATGACTTACTTAAATCTTATTCGACTATTTATATGCAGAAGGATTTCCAAAAAATTAATATTCCAAAACTTCCAGTTTTTACTACAGAAGATGGAATAAACAGAATTAAAAGATTTCTTAATAACTTAAATGACTGGAAAAATATAAATGCATTATATCCAGAGAATTTTATGAAATCTAAAGATCAGAAGAAAACTGGCATAGCCGGTCTTTTTGCTGGTTCTTTAGAACTAGTAAAAGAAGGAAATCTACAGATTAAACAAGAGAAAATATTTGATGACATATTTATTAAAAAAACATGAAAAATGAAAAAAAAAATAACAATATAATAAATTTTCCAAATAGTTTAACAAACGGAGAAAGAGAAGTTGAAGCAGTCCTGTTTGCAGCTTCAGAACCACTTGAAATTGAAAGTATTGAAGCAAGATTAAATAAAAAAGTTGATGTTAAAAAAATTTTAAAAAAACTAGAGAAAATTTACGAAAATCGTGGTTTTAATTTAGTTTGTATATCTAATAAATGGTCTTTTAGAACCTCATCAAATTTATCTTCATTAATGACTCAACAAAAAAAAGTTGAAAAAAAATTATCCAAAGCATCAATAGAAACTTTATCTATTATTGTTTATCACCAACCAGTTACTAGAGCAGAGATTGAAGAAATACGTGGAGTTGCTTTTGGAGTAAATACTTTAGATATTTTAATGGAATTAAATTGGGTAAAACCTATGGGTAGAAAAGATGTACCAGGTAAACCAATTCAATATGGTACAACAGATGATTTCTTAAGCCACTTCAATATTAAAAAATTATCTGATTTGCCTACAATAGAGGAGCTAAGTTCTGCAGGCCTAATCGACAGCTCAAATATTGATTCTGCGATTTTTGGAACAGGCAAATTTTATCAAGAGAAAGAAGATGAAAAGAAAGAAAATATTTATACCGAAATAGACGATATGCTAAGTAGTACGTTAGATAAAGAAAACGATGATAAGTAAATTATTACTTTTAAATTATTAATAAACGAGCTATAAATAACTAATGAGTATAGGTTTTTGGCAAATTGCAGTAGTTGTTATACTAGTAGTCTTACTATTCGGTAGAGGTAAAATCTCTAGTCTTATGGGTGATGTAGCTAAAGGTATTAAAAGTTTTAAAAAAGGTATGGCACAAGATCCAACTGAGGATCAGACAAAAAACGTCACTGAAAATAACGATCAAACTAATAATCAAGATCCAAATAATAAAGAATAATCAATGCCACAAATTGGCTGGTTTGAATTACTGTTAATAATTGGTCTAGCAGTAGTTATAATTGGTCCAAAAGATTTTCCAATCGTTTTAAAAAAAATTGGAAGTTGGTTCGGTTCAATCAAAAGATATATTAGCGCCGTTCAATCAGAAGTTTCCAATCTTGAGGAAAATACTCTTGATTACGAGAATAAAGAAAACAAAGATAAAAAGAAAGACGTAAAGAAAGATGAGTCAAAATAAAGACGAGGGTTTTATTAGTCATTTGACTGAATTAAGAAAAAGATTAATCCAATCTTTTGTTTGTTTATTAGTTTTATTTGTCATTTGTTATATTTTTTCTGAAGAAATATATAATTTTCTTGTAGCTCCTTATGCCGAAGCTGTAAAGAATAGTGAAATTCAAAGAAGATTAATCTTTACAGCATTACAAGAAACTTTTTTAACCTACATAAAAGTATCTTTTTTTACTGCATTCTTTTTTACCAGTCCTTTTATATTAATTCAAATTTGGAAATTTATTGCTCCAGGTTTGTATGAACATGAAAAATCTGCAATTATGCCTTACTTAGTTGTAACTCCAATCTTATTTCTATTAGGTGGAATGCTGGTTTATTATTTAATTATGCCTTTAGCGATTAAATTTTTCTTATCATTTGAAAGCACTGGTATAACCACATCATTACCAATACAACTTGAAGCTAAAGTGAATGAATATCTTTCACTAGTTATGAAATTAATTTTTGCTTTTGGATTAAGTTTTCAATTACCTGTTGTGTTGTCATTATTAGCAAGAGTTGGTTTTGTAGACTCTGAGTTCCTTAAAACAAGAAGAAAGTATGTTGTAATTATTATTTTTACAGCTGCAGCAATACTTACTCCACCTGATCCAATCACACAAATTGGTTTGGCGATTCCATTATTAATTTTATATGAATTATCTATAATTTCGGTAAGAATGATTGAAAAAAAAGTAGAAGAAAATGCATGATATAAAAGAAATTAGAGAAAATTTTAAAGAATTTTCAGATCAAATAAAAAAAAGAAACGTCGATGTAAAGTTTGATAAAATTTTAGATATAGATAAAGAAAACAGGTCTTTAATTCAAGAAAAAGAGCAATTAGAATCTGAAAAAAAAACTATATCAAAAAGTAAGGATAAATCCTTATTTAAAAAATCTAAAGAACTTACTGACAAAATAAGCACGCTTCAAACAAAGCAGTTGTCAATAAGTCAAAAATTAAATGAGTTATTATCATCAATACCTAATACACCATTATCAAGTGTACCAGAGGGTAAGGACGAAGCTTCAAATAAAGAAGTTGAAAAAAAAGGTTCTATTAAGGAAAGTGAATTTAAAATTAAGTCTCACTATGAAATAGGTGAAAATCTAAACATGCTTGATTTTGATCTTGCCACAAAGACTTCGGGATCAAGATTTGTATTTGTAAAAAACAAACTTGCAAAATTAGAAAGGGGTTTATCAAATTTTATGATTGATGTTCATACAAAAGAAAATGGTTATGAGGAGGTATCTCCACCATTACTGGCTAATTTTGATACTATGTTCGGCACTGGACAACTTCCTAAATTTGAATCTGATCAATTTGAAATTAAGATTGATGATAATAATAGAAAATTTTTAATCCCAACTGCAGAAGTTATTTTAACTAATATGGCAAGAGAAAAAACACTTGATATAAAAGAATTACCCTTAAGATATGTAGCATCTACTCCTTGCTTTAGAAAAGAAGCCGGTAGCTACGGTAAAGATACAAAAGGAATGATTAGGCAGCACCAATTTTATAAAGTTGAACTTGTAAGCCTAGTAGAGCCTCAAAAATGTGAAGAGGAGTTAGATAGAATGACCAAATGTGCATCAGGAATTTTAGATAAACTGAAACTGCCTTATAGAATTGTAGAGCTATGTACAGGAGATATGGGTTTTAGTGCTCAAAAAACTTACGATATTGAAGTTTGGGTACCTTCAGAAAAAAAATATAGAGAAATTTCTAGTTGCTCAACATGCGGAACTTTTCAAGCTAGAAGAATGAAAGCCAAATATAAAAATTCGAAAAATGAAAAAAATTTTATAGGCACATTAAATGGAAGTGGACTCGCAATTGGAAGAACGATGATTGCGATCCTGGAAAATTATCAAGACAAAGATGGATCAATTATAATACCTGACGTATTAAAACCATACATGGATAATATTGATAAAATCACATCTAATTAGGAGTTGTGTTAATTAATCTAATAGTATAAAAACCAACTTATTATTATGTCTGAATCAGGATTTGCACAATTAATACCTTTAATACTAATTTTTGTTATTTTTTATTTTTTCTTAATAAGACCACAACAAAAAAAAGTTAAAGAACATAAGTTGATGGTTGAAAACTTAAAAAGAGGTGACAAAGTTATTACCTCTGGTGGAATAATAGGTACTATCGAGAGAATTATTGACGGCGATAAAGCAGAAATTTCTATAACTGATAATGTTAAAGTTGAAGTTATCAAATCTACAGGTATTCAAGCCCTAATAAATAATACTGACCAAAAAAAATAATTTTAAGTGTTATATTTTTCAAAACTGAAGATCACTTTGATAGTATTGTTCACTTTTTTTATGGTGATTGTCTCATCATCAAATTTTTTAGATTTAGATTTAGATAAACAAAAAAAAATTAAATTAGGCTTAGATCTTCAAGGTGGTTCTTATTTATTATTAGAACTTGATAATGAACCAGTAATTAAACAAAAACTACAATCAAAATTATTAGAGATTAAAGATTTTTTTAAAAAAAATAAAATAAAAATTTTAAGTTTAAAACTTGATGACAAATTAATTAAGCTTAAAGTTTCCAAAGATGATGTTGAAAAGATTAGTGAAATATTTAGCAACAAAGAAAGTACGATCAATCCTTATTATTTTCAATATAAAGCTCACCAACTTGATGTGAAGATTAATGGTGATGTTTTTAATCTGGAGCTTAGTAAATATGGAATTATCCTGATCAAAAATGCATCATTAGATCAAGCAATAGAAATCGTTCGAAAAAGAGTTGATGAGGTTGGTACTAATGAGCCAAATATTTTAAAAAGAGGTAATGATAGAATTTTGCTTGAGCTCCCAGGTCTTGATAATCCAGACAGGATTAAATCTTTATTAGGTAAAACTGCAGATCTCGCATTTAGATTTGAGTCAAAAAGTTCGAACGAGTCTTTTGGAACCGAAAAACTTAAATTAATAGAAACGGGTGAAGAACTATTATTAAGTAAAAGAGTTATTATGAGTGGAGATAATTTAGTTGATGCGAGTCCGCGGATGGACACATTAAATAATCAAACAGTTGTAAGTTTTACACTTGATAGGGTTGGATCTAAAAGATTTGCTCAAGCAACGAAAAGAAATATAGGCACACGTCTTGCTATTGTTCTTGATGGTCAAATAATAAGTGCTCCGGTAATAAGGGAAGTAATTGCGAGTGGAACTGGACAAATAAGTGGAGGTTTTACTTTTCAATCAGCAACAGACCTTGCTTTACTTTTGAGGTCTGGTGCTTTGCCAGCTCCATTAAATATAATTGAAGAAAGAACAGTAGGACCTGATTTAGGTCAAGATTCTATTAATGCAGGTATACTTTCACTCATAATTGGCTTTTTATTAGTCATCGGGTTCATGACATTAAAATATAGAATTTTTGGTATCATTGCAAATTTTACCCTAATTATTAATTTGATTTTACTAATTAGTATTTTAACATTATTAGAAGCAACCCTTACTCTTCCAGGTATTGCTGGAATAATTTTAACTGTTGGAATGGCAGTGGATGCAAATGTCTTAATCTTTGAGAGAATTAAAGAAGAAATAAGTAAAGAGAAAAATAATCTAATTGCTTTTGATAATGGATACTCAAAATCAAAAATTACAATTTTGGACGCAAATATAACAACAATAATTGCAGCCATAATTCTATTTATTTTTGGGTCAGGACCTGTCAAAGGTTTTTCAATTACGCTATGTATTGGAATATTAACAACTCTATTTTCAGTTTTTTTTATTGCACGATTAATTACGTCTATTTACGTTAAAAATAATAAGCATAATGAAATAACTATAAAATGAAATCGGATTATAAATTTAATAATTATTACAAGTCATTAAATGTATTTTCTATTACATTGATATTACTTTCACTTATTTTTCTAGTATTTAAAGGTTTAAATTATGGTGTTGATTTTAAAGGTGGAACTTTAATTGAAATACGTGTTGAGAATGAAAAACCTGACATTGAAGTTTTAAGATCTAGTTTTAATAAATTAGATTTAGGAAAAATTTCAATCAAAAATTTTGGAAGTGATAATGATTTCGTTGTAAAATTCAAAAGAGATGAACTTAATGATCCACAGTTTGTTAAAAATTTACAAAGAAATCTTTCACAAGAACTAACTCAAGATTTTTCTTTCAGAAGAGTTGAAAATGTAGGGCCCAAGGTAAGTTCAGAATTATTAAAAGCAGGAGTTACTGCTATATGCTTATCTTTAATGGCAATGTTAATTTATATTTGGATACGTTTTGAGTGGCAATTCAGCGTTGGTGCAATAGCTGCTCTGTTTCATGACGTTATTATTACACTTGGAATTTTTTCAGCATTAAATTTGGAGATAAATCTATCAATAGTGGCGGCTGTTTTAACTATTGTTGGTTATTCAATGAACGATACTGTTGTAATTTATGACCGTGTGAGAGAAAATCTTAAAAAATACTCTGATATTAAGATATTCGATCTTACCAACTTATCAATAAATGAAACTTTATCACGTACTATAATTACATCTTCAACGACATTATTGGCTTTAGTTTCAATTTTTTTATTTGGTGGTGAAATATTAAAAGGTTTTTCACTTGCTATGATTTTGGGCGTTATTTTAGGAACCTACTCATCTATTTTTATTGCAAATCCACTTTTAGTTTTTTTTAAAGTTTCACAAAAAACAGTTCTTAAGGAAGATAATTAATATAAATTTTGTGCTGCTACCATGGACAATAACATTGGCAGAGATAATAAAGTATTAGTTCTTGAAAAAACCATTGCTGTTTTTGCAGCTTTAGCTTTGCTTTCTGGATCCGTTTCGACCATTCCTAAAGCTTTTTTCTGATTTGGCCATATAACAAACCAAACATTAAAAGCCATAATCAATCCTAGCCACATTCCTATTCCAATCGCAGTACTTTTACCGCCACCTGATCCTATTCCAAGTGTCATTGCATCATGTAAATATCCATTGAGATATGACAATATTAAACCAGATACGATTGTTGCAAAAGCAGCCCATCTAAACCAAAATAGTGCAGAGGGTGCAATTACTTTGCTAATGGCTGGTTTTTGTTCATCAGGAATTTTAGCCATATTAGGAATTTGAACAAAATTGAAGTACCATAATAACCCAATCCACATTATTCCAACAAGCACGTGAATATATCTAAATAACCAGCTCCAAAATAATAAATCAAAATCAAAACCACCATTCAGGAAAAATAAAGCAACGAACAATAATACCGATATAGCTAGAGAGTAGTGGATAGTTCTTGATAATGAGCTTAAAATATTAATCATAATTTTAAATTAACAAATTTTGTTTGATTATGCAATTTTTTTAAATTTTCCGTTAAGCAAAGCCTTAAGAAATTTACCTGTGTAGCTCTTTTCTGTATTGCATATATCTTCAGGTTTTCCCTCTGCGATTACTTGTCCACCTTTAACACCACCATCTGGACCCATATCAACAACGTAGTCAGCAGTTTTAATGACATCCAAATTATGCTCAATAACAACAACTGTATTACCCGTTGCAACGAAAGTGTGTAATATTTCTAATAATTTTTTAATATCATGTTGATGTAAACCGGTTGTAGGTTCATCCAAAATATAAATTGTTCTTCCCGTAGATCTTTTTGATAGTTCTTTTGCCAATTTAATTCTCTGAGCCTCACCACCAGAAAGAGTGGTAGCTTGTTGGCCGATCTTTATATAGCCTAAACCAACCTTTTTTAACGTTAACAATTTTGATCTTATAGTAGCAATATTTTCAAAGAAATCACATCCTTCTTCAACAGTCATATCCAAAACTTCAGCAATACTTTTTCCTTTGAACTTTATTTCAAGAGTTTCTCTATTGTACCTGCTGCCCTTACACTCATCACATGTTACATAAACATCTGGAAGAAAATGCATTTCGTAAGTTATTACACCATCACCCTCACATGCTTCACATCTTCCACCTTTTACGTTGAAAGAAAATCTTCCAGGTTTATAACCTCTGCTTTTTGACTCTGGTAAATTGGTAAACCAATCTCTAATTGGTCCAAAAGCGCCAGTGTAAGTAGCTGGATTAGATCTTGGTGTTCTTCCAATAGGAGATTGATCAATGTCAATTACTTTATCAATTAATTCGATACCTTTAAATCCTTTAAATGGCATCGGTATCTTTCTTGATTTATTATTGTTCAAAGATAAATTAAGAGCATTATAAAGTGTTTGTAACACCAAAGTAGATTTTCCACTTCCAGAAACTCCTGTTACACAAGTAAAAGTTCCAAATGGAATTTTTAAATCAACATTTTTCAAATTATTCCCAGACGCTCCATTAATTTGTAAAAATCTTCCATTTTTTGCTAACCTTCTCTTTTTTGGAATTGGAATGAAATATTTAGAGGATAAATATTTTCCTGTTATGCTATTATCATTTTTAATTATATCTTTTAGATTACCCTCCGCAACAACTTCACCACCTTTACTACCCGCTAGAGGCCCTAAATCCAAGATATGATCTGCATTTTCAATCGTTTCCGTATCATGTTCTACAACGATAACTGTATTTCCTAAATCTCGTAATCTTTTTAAAGCATTTATTAATTTAACATTGTCCTTTTGATGTAAACCAATCGATGGTTCATCCAACACATATAGAACTCCTGTTAAGCCTGAACCAATTTGTGATGCAAGTCTAATTCTTTGAGCCTCACCACCAGACAAAGTTCCTGACTCCCTTGACAATGTTAGGTAATCAAGACCAACATTTAGAAGAAAATTTAGCCTCTCATTTATTTCTTTAAGAATATGTTCTGATATTTTAAATTTTCTTTGATCAAGCTTTTTTGATAAATTATTGAACCATTCTTTAGCATCGTTTATAGATTTTTCAGTTACTTCACTTATATGTTTGCCATCAATTTTTACACAAAGCGCTTCATCTTTAAGTCGGTGACCTTTGCAAATATCGCATTTTGTATCTGATTGATATTGAGAAATTTCTTCTCTTTTCCAATCACTATCGGTCTCCAAATAACGTCGTTCTAAGTTATTTACTACTCCTTCAAAGGTTTTTTTATGGGAATACTTTTCATATCCATCATCATATGAAAATTTTATCTCTTCATCATCAGATCCATATAAAATTATATCTTTTATTTTTTTTGGTAATTTTGACCATTTTTCATCCATAGAAAATTTATAATGTTTTGCTAAGGAAGTTAATGTTTGAGCATAATAAAGGGTTGTTATTTTTGCCCACGGTTGAATAGCACCCTGAGCAATACTTTTTTTATCATCAGGGACAACCAGATTTGGATCAACGTTGAGTTTTATACCTATACCCTCACATTCCTCACAAGCTCCATAAGGACTATTGAAAGAAAATAATCTTGGTTCAATTTCTTCGATTGTAAAACCACTTTCAGGACATGCAAATTTTGAAGAAAATGTTAATTTTTCTGTCTTTCTAAATTTAGCAGGCAATGTTTCATTTTGATACTCAACAAATAAAAGGCCATTTGCTAAATTTAATGACGTTTCTATACCTTCAGCAAGTCTATTTCCTAAATCAGAATTTATTACAATTCTGTCGACTAAAATATAAATATCATGTTTCAATTTTTTATTTAAGTCTGGAGTCTTATCAATGTCATAGAGTGTGCCGTCAACTTTTACTTTTCTAAAACCTCTTTTTTTGTATGATAAAATTTCTTTTTTGTATTCTCCTTTTCTACCTCTTACTATTGGAGCGAATAAGAAAATAGTTGATTTTTTTGGTAACTCTAAAATTTTATCGACAATTTGAGAAACAGTTTGGGATTTAATTTCTTTACCTGTAAAAGGTGAGTAAGGTGTTCCAATTCTTGCGTAGAGAACTCTCATATAGTCATAAATTTCTGTAACTGTTGCTACAGTAGATCTTGGATTTTTTGATGTATTTTTTTGTTCAATTGAAATCGCTGGACTTAATCCTTCAATAAAATCCACTTTAGGTTTTTTCATTTTGTCTAAAAACTGTCTCGCATAAGCTGAAAGACTTTCAACGTATCTTCTTTGTCCTTCAGCATAGATGGTATCGAATGCTAATGAAGACTTTCCAGAGCCCGACAAACCTGTTATGACAACAAATTTATCTTTAGGAATCTCAACAGAGATATTCCTCAAATTATGTTCTTTTGCGCCCTTAATAACTATCTTTTTGTTCATTTTTTTATTTGCTTTAGCTCAATAAAGTTAATAATCAAATCTTTTTTGTGATATAACTAATGTAAAATAATATGGCTGGAAGTTTAAATAAAGTACTTTTAATTGGCAGATTAGGTGCAGATCCTGAGATAAAACAGATGGTTAATGGAAAAAATGTCGCTAGACTTAGTCTTGCTACTAGCCAATCTTGGAAAGATAAAAACACTGGTGAAAAAAAGGAAAAAACCGAGTGGCACCGTGTGGTTGTATTTAATGAGGGACTTGTTAATGTTGTTCAACAGTATCTCAAAAAAGGTGCTCAGATTTATGTCGAAGGCCAATTGACTACAAGAAAATGGAAAGACGAACAGTCCGGCCAAGATAAATATTCTACAGAAATATTAATACAAGGATATAATTCATCTCTAACAATGCTTGGGGGAAATAATTCTTCAACATCAATTGCAAATGCACCTCAAAATAAGAATGAGATGTCTCAAGCACCTGACAACGATTTAGATGATGATATTCCCTTTTAATTAATCTTTATGGATAAATCAGAAACAGAGATAAAGAATAATATAAAACCTATTGAAATGTATGATGAGATGAGCTCATCTTATCTTTCTTACGCTATGAGCGTAATTGTAAGTAGAGCCTTACCAGACATAAGAGACGGTTTGAAACCAGTTCATCGGAGAATTATTTATGCAATGCATAAAGGTGGTTTTGATTGGAGCAAACAATACAGAAAATCAGCAAGAATAGTTGGTGATGTAATTGGTAAATATCATCCCCACGGTGATCAGGCTGTTTATGATGCATTAGTTAGAATGGTTCAAGATTTTTCAATGAGTTTACCTTTGATTGATGGCCAAGGAAATTTCGGCTCTGTTGATGGTGATCCTCCTGCCGCGATGAGATACACAGAAACTAGATTAGCAAAAATTTCTCAAAATTTAATAGATGACATAGATAAAGAAACTGTGGAATTTAAAAGTAATTATGATGAAACTGAAAAAGAACCTGAAGTCTTGCCTGCTCAATATCCAAATTTACTGGTAAATGGAGCTGGAGGAATTGCTGTTGGAATGGCAACTAGCATTCCACCTCATAATTTATCAGAAGTAATCAATGCAACTTTAGCCCTTATAGAAAATAAAGATATTAAAATAAATGAATTAATGAAACATATACCAGGTCCTGACTTTCCAACAGGTGGAACAATAATTGGTAAAGATATTATTAAAACTGGATATAAAACTGGCAGAGGATCTTTTAAAGTAAGAGGGAATGTTTCAATAGAGCAACTTAAAAATGGTAAAGAGAGACTAGTTATCAACTCAATACCATATCAAATCAACAAATCTGTCTTAAACGAAAAAATTGTTGAATTAATTAGAAATAAAAAGATAGAGGGAATTAGCGATATAAGAGACGAGTCAAATAGAGAAGGCATAAGAGTAGCAATTGATCTAAAAAGGAATATAGAACCTGAAACGGTTAAAAGACAACTTTATAAATATACTTCATTAGAATCCTCGTTTAGTTTTAATACATTAGCTATAGTAGATAGAAAACCGAAAAACTGTAATCTTAAAGATTTTCTAGATTCTTTTCTTAAATTTAGGGAAGATGTTGTTGTTAAAAAGACAAAATTTGATCTTAAAAAAGCAGAAGATAGAGCTCATATATTAATTGGCTTATCTGTTTCAGTTGAAAACATAGATAAAGTAATTAAGATTATAAGATCATCAAAAAATCCAGAACAAGCAAAAAATTCTTTACTAAACACTTCATGGAAAATTAAATCATCTCAAAAATTAATAAAATTACTTGATAATAAAAAAAATAAATATACTTATTCTCTTTCCTTAAAACAAGTTGAGGCAATATTAGAATTAAGACTTCAAAAACTTACCGCCTTAGGTATCAATGAAATAGAAGTTGAATTAAAGAAATTAGCCAATCTTATAATTTCTTTTAAAAAAATAATAAACTCTAGAAAAGAACTTTTAAAAGTCATAAGCAACGAATTAAATGAAATAAAAGAAAAATATTCAGTTGAACGAAGAACAAAAATAATTGATGCGGTCCTTAACTATGATATCGAAGAAACTATTCAAAAACAGTCTGTATTAATAACGATTACTTTACAAGGATATATTAAAAGAGGTGCACTCGATATCGTCAAAAAACAAAAAAGAGGCGGTAAAGGAAAATCTGGAATTAAAACTAGAGATGAAGATTCTGTAGTTCAAACTTTATCTGTAAATACACATACATCTGTTCTTTTTTTCTCAACTCAGGGAATGGTTTACAAACTTAAAGCTTGGAAAATACCTGAAGGATCAGCTAGCTCAAGAGGCAAATCTTTATATAATATTTTGCCATTAAAAAATCACCAATCAATCAGCTCGATTATGCCTTTACCTGAAGATAAATCAGAATTTAAAGATTTGAATATTATTTTTGCAACAGCTAAAGGCAAAATAAGAAAAAATAGTTTAGAAGATTTTTTAAATATAAATACAGCTGGTAAAATTGCAATGAAGCTAGATAATGACGACAAGATAGTAGGCGTTAAAATTTGTAAAGAAAATCAAGATATAATGCTCAGTTCTTTAAATGGAAAATGCATTAGATTTGAGTCAAAAAAATTAAGATTATTTAAAGGTAGATCTTCTAAGGGTATTAAAGGAATAAATTTGGTAGAAAAAGATAAGATTGTTTCTTTATCAATAGTCGAAAAAATTGACAATAAATCTGACAAAAATGGAAAAGCTGAGGGCAAATACATACTTTCAATAACTGAGAATGGATTTGGAAAAAGAACAAATGACAAAGAATTTCGCACTACAAATAGAGGCGGAAAAGGAATTATTGGTATAGTAAACTCATCTAGGAATGGAAATGTTGCGTCTTCTTTTCCAGTCTTTGATGGAGATGAAATATTGATATCTACTAATAAAGGTAGAGTAATAAGGGTGGCAGTTAAAGAAATAAGAACTGCAGGAAGAAATACTCAAGGTGTAAGAATTATTAAGTTATCTGGTGATGAAAAAGTGGTTTCAGCAATCAAAATTGATGATAACTTAATATAATGAAAAAAGCTATTTACCCTGGAACTTTTGACCCAATTACATTTGGACATATAGATTTAATTAAAAAATCTTTAAATATTTTTGATAAAGTAATTGTAGCTGTTTCTGATGGTAATACAAAAAACTATCTTTTCAATGCTGAAGAAAGAGAGCAACTTATTAAAAAAGCTCTTTTTAGTGATTTAAAATTCAGTAAAAAAAAAATAGATGTTACATCATTTAAGACTTTAACCACTGATTTTTGTGGAAAGATGAGATCAAATGTTATTATTAGAGGTTTACGCGCTACTTCCGATTTTGAATATGAATTTCAATTGGCAGGAATGAATAAAAAGTTGAATAATTCGGTTGAGACTGTTTTTTTAATGTCAGATCCAGAAAACCAAATTATTTCATCTAAATTTGTTAAAGAAATTATTGAATTAAATGGTGACATACGAAAATTTACCACTAAAACAGTAATAAAATCTTTAAAAAATAAATTTTATGAATAAAATATTTTTTTTAATATTATTTTTAATATTTAATTTTAACTTAAACGCAGAGGAAAATATGATGATACTTAAATTAAAAGATGGAGATGTAAAAATTGAACTATTCGAAGACAAAGCACCTAATCATGTAAAAAGAATAAAAGAATTAGCCGATAAAGGTCTTTACGACAATGTCGTATTTCATAGAGTTATAGATGGCTTTATGGCTCAAGTTGGCGACGTCCAATTTGGTAACTCATCTTCAGATAATTTTGATTTAAATAGAGCAGGCACAGGAGGCTCTGACTTACCAAACTTAAAAGCAGAATTTAATGATATTCCCCATGTAAAAGGTATTTTATCTATGGCAAGATCTTCTGAACCAAACAGTGCTAATAGTCAATTTTTTATTTGTTTTGAAGACGCCCCGCACCTTGATAGACAATATACTGTTTTTGGTAGAGTTGTTGATGGGATGGAATTTGTAGATAAGATTAAAAGAGGTGATGGACCTAATGGTTCAGTCTCAAATCCTGATAAGATAATTAGTTTTAAATCATTGTAAATTGAATTTAAAAAATTTTTCTTTTAAAGTAAAAAATAAAGATAAATTTTCCCGGACAGGAACAATTATCACTTCCAGAGGCAACATTGATACTCCTGTTTTTATGCCTGTGGGAACTCAAGCTACAGTAAAAGCAACTTTTATAGAAGACTTAATTGAAGCTGGAAGTCAAATAATCTTATCTAACACATATCATTTAATGATAAGACCTGGTGAAGAAAGGGTGGCGCTTCAAGGAGGATTGCACGAATTTATGAATTGTCCATTACCGATTTTAACTGACTCGGGTGGATATCAAGTAATGTCTCTTTCCAAATTAAATAAAATCGATAGAGAGAAGGGAGCAATATTTAATTCTCATGTTGATGGAAAAAAGTACACCCTCAGTCCAGAAGAAAGTATAAGAATTCAAAAAAAACTTAATTCAGACATTGTTATGGTAATGGATGAGTGTCCTAAAAAAACTACTGATAGAAAAACTATTGAAAATTCATTAGATTTATCAACAGAATGGGCCCTAAGATCAAAAAAATCTTTTGGAAAAAATCCTCAAAAAGGACTTTTTGGAATAGTGCAAGGTGGTTTATTTGATGATTTAAGAAAGAAATCTTTAGAGGATCTAATTGAGATAGGGTTCGATGGATATGCTTTAGGTGGCTTAGCTGTTGGAGATACACAAAGTGAAATGTTTAAAGTATTAGACGGTATTAAAGAATTCTTACCTGAAGACAAACCAAGATATTTAATGGGTGTTGGGACTCCCTCTGATATTCTTGGCGCAATAAAAAGGGGGATAGACATGTTTGATTGTGTATTACCATCTAGATCTGGTAGAACTGGCTTAGCTTTTACATGGAATGGTCCAATAAATATCAAAAACTCCAAGTACCAGAATGATACAAAACCCATTGACGAAAAATGTGAAATATTCAGTTTAAACAAGTATTCAAAAAATTACTTAAATCACCTATTTAATACTAACGAAATACTTGCCTCAATGCTTTTAACCCTTCATAATATAAATTTTTATCACGAACTAATGAATGAAATAAGAATTAACATAAATAATGGAACTTTTGACCATTTTTTTAATGAATACATTGGTAAGTTGTAATTATAACATATTGATTATTTGAAAAAAAAAACTATAAGAATTTAATTTTGGGCCGTTAGCTCAGTTGGTAGAGCAATTCCCTTTTAAGGAATGGGTCGTTGGTTCGAGTCCAACACGGCTCACCATTATGTTTTTATTGGTGGATAATCTAAAATAATTTCATTCATCCAACCGTCAAGATTTTCTATTCTTTTTTGAGAAGATGGATGAGTATTCATAAAGGCTGGAGGTTCTTTACCTTTATTTTTTTCCTTCATTCGTTCCCAAAATTTTGTTGTTTCTCTAATATCATAACCAGATAAAGATGAAAAAATAAGACCAAGATAATCAGCCTCAGTTTCCTGTTTTCTTGTAAATGGGTTCATAATGCCGATTTGTTTTAATAAACCAACAGTATCCATACCAGTTGCTCTATTCACTTGTGAAAGTTTTCCTCCTGAAAATATATCAATGAGTTGAGTGCCTGTTTGAAGTAATGCACTACGACTGGCTCTTTCAACTGAATGTTTTGCTACTGCGTGAGCAATTTCATGACCCATAACTGCAGCTAATGCATTTGTATTTTTAGTCACCTCTAGCATTCCAGTATAAACAGCAATTTTGCCTCCAGGCATACACCATGCATTTGTAACTTTTTTATTATCAATCAATATGTATTCCCATTGAAAATTAACAGTTGGATCTTTAATATTATTTAGATAAAAATATTCACTAATCGCATATTCCATCTTTTCTCCAATTTCTTTAATTTCTTTCAAATTACGTCCATCAGTAATTAATTTTTCCTTCTTTTTTACTTTCTCGTAAATTTGTGCTGCTTGTGCGTTAAGTTTTGCCTCGGGTATTAAGTTAAGCTGTTTTCTGTCAGTAATTGGCACTGATGCGCAAGAATTAATAATATAACTGCAACTACAACAACCGACTATATTTAGGAATTTTCTTCTATTCATTTAAATTAAATTAAGTATTATGTTTTAATAGTTTTTTTATGAATTTAAACAATAAAATATTAGTTTTTTTATTCATAATTGCTTTATGTTTTGTAATATATTCATCTTATAATTAATGAAAAAAAAATCATCAATTACTTCAAAACTAAGAAATGCTTTTATAGCTGGTATTGTTGTATTAGTGCCAATTGGTTTTACTTTGTATCTGACTTTATTTTTAATAAAGGTATCCTCAAAATTGATTCCTAATGAAATAAATCCAAATAATTATCTTCCTTTTTCTATACCGGGGCTTGAAATTTTATTATCTGTTATTTTTATTACTATAGTTGGTGGTATTTCTTTATCTTTTTTTGGAAAAAAAATTTTAAATTTAATTAATGATCTTTTTAAAAGAATTCCAATCTTAAGAACTATTTATTCTGCAATTGGTCAAATGACAGAAAGTTTTACAAGTAAATCAGATAACAAAAAAAGTGTTGTTCTAATTGAATACCCCAAAAAGGGATCATGGGCTGTTGGTTTTGCTACTAAAGAAAATAAAGGAGAAATAAGCAAAAAAACTAATAAAGATTTAGTCAATGTATTTGTTCCAACAACACCAAATCCCACAAGTGGTTTTTTATTAATGTTTCCAAAAGATGAGGTTATTTATCTTGATATGACTTTTGAAGAAGCTTCAAAATTTATTGTGTCTGCTGGTACTTCAGATCCTGCTGACAATTAAACTATATCATTTAAAATATCAGCTCTATCATACAGTTTGAGTAAAGATTTAAATTTATCGAAATCCATATTGTCCCTTTCGATTTTTTTAACTTCCTTTTCAGCTAGTAAAAAAAGATCCTCATTTAAAACAGGATCTGCAAGTCGAAAACTCTGAATTCCACTTTGTTTAAAACCTAGTAAATCACCATAACCTCTTAATTTCATATCTTCTTCTGATATTTTAAACCCATCATTATTTTCTTTTAAAATATTTATCCGTTTCCGAGCATTTTTACTTAAATTCTTTTTAAACATTAGAATACAGAATGACTCTTTATCACCTCTTCCAACTCTTCCCCTAAGTTGATGAAGTTGAGATAATCCAAATTTATTTGAATTTTCTATTACGATCACATTTGCATTTGGAAAATCAATACCGACTTCAATAACTGTTGTTGAAATTAGAATATCAATTTTTCTGTTTAGAAACTTATTTAATATCTTATCTTTATCAGCTTTATCAAGCGAGCCATGTAAAAGGCCAGCTCTATCTTTAAAAATTTTTTGAAGACCTTTGTATCTTTGAACTGCCGATTGATGATCAACCTTTTTTGACTCTTCGATTAGAGGACAAACCCAAAAAATTTGATTACCTTTTTTAATCTGATTTTTAGTAAAATCAATTATCTCATTCAGTTTTGAATCAACTTTACTGTAAGTTTTAACTGGCTTTCTATTTTTAGGTTTTTGTTTTATTACAGTTACATCCATATCTCCAAACACAGTCATAATCATTGTTCTGGGTATAGGAGTTGCCGACATTACTAATACATCACAATTTTTGCCACCTTTATCGGATAATTTCTTTCTTTGCTTAACTCCGAATTTATGTTGTTCATCAATTACGACAAGCCCAAGTTTTTTATAACTTATCTTTTCTTGAAAAACAGAATGAGTACCAAAAAGTATATTTAATTTGCTTGTTTCTAATTCATTAATTATTTTTTTCCTTTCAGAATAATCAGTTTTAGATGTTAAAAAACCTATTTTTATTTTATCTTTTATTAAAGATTGAGCTAACTTATAATGTTGATATGCTAAAATTTCTGTAGGTGCCATAAAAGCAACCTGATAACCGCTATTAACAACATTTAGGCAGGAAATTAATGCCACAATAGTTTTACCACTTCCAACATCTCCCTGCAAAAGTCTGAACATTTTTTCTTCAGATTTTAAATCTTTGTTTATTTCACTTAATGCATTTGCTTGATCATTTGTAAGCTCATAATTTAATCTTTTTTGAATATTGTTTGAAAAATCGTTATCAAATATTTTTTTTTCTTTTTTAAACTTTTTAATAGTTTTTCTTATTTTTGAATTAATTAAAAAAGTAGATAGGATTTCATCAAAAATTAATCTTTCTAAAAAATTACCCTTTTTGTTAATATTATTTGGATTGTGAAGTTCTAATACCGCTTTTTTCCAAGAAATATTATTAAATTTTTTTAGAGTTTCTTTATCTAACCATTCATCTAAATTTGGTATATTTTTTAGTACTTCTTGAATGATTTTGTTATAAAGTTTGTTATTGAGGCCTTCAGTTAAACTATAACTTTTATCAATTTTTTTAACAGAATTAGGATCCTCAGATAAATGAGTAGGGTTGGTTATTTGATATTTCTTATTATAATAACCAATCTTACCACTGATAGTTACTTTTGCGTTTAGTGGGAGTATTTTTCTAATATATCCCTCATAACTATTAAAAAAGATGCAATCTAGCTTTCCAGTTTCATCTTCACATATCACTTTGTTAGGCAAGTTTCTGATACGTGGAAAGTTATATTTTTTTACAACAACTGTTACGGTTTGTGTTTTTCCTACTTGCAATTCGTTAATTGGATAAACATTTGATCTATCCACAAAATCTCTAGGTAAATTCCACAGAAGATCAAATATTGTGTTAATATTCTTTTTTCGAAATAATTTTCCTATTTTAGTTCCTATACCTTTTATGGTACTTATATCTGATAGCAAATATTCATATGAAGACATAGTGTAGTTATAATATCATGACTCTTAATAAAGAAGATCTTAAAAATAAAATTATATACAGGGCTTCCTATAGAGGGACAAAAGAAATGGATATACTAATGACAGCTTTTGTAAAATCGTTGATTAACGATTTGGATGAGAATTTCCTAAAAACTCTAGACTCATTTGTTAATATGGATGATGAAACATTGATTTCTATTAAAAAGAAAGAATCATTAATCGATTATAAAGATGAAAAAATTTTACACATTATTGATAAATTTCAAAAATTTAAATAATGGCGGAGAGACTGGGATTCGAACCCAGGAAAGAGTTGCCCCTTTGCCGGTTTTCAAGACCGGTGCTTTCAACCGCTCAGCCATCTCTCCGTGAGCTAGTTTTTATAAGTATAATATTAAAATTCAAGAATTAAATGGAGTTATTTTATCAATAATGGAATATAAATTTCCTTTTTTATGAACTTAAAAGAATTTAATAAAGGAATTTTATTTAGTAGCTTAGGATCTTTTTGGTGGGGTGCGGTTGGAGTAATCTATTTTAGTTATTTTTCTTTTATCGGACATATAGAGCTAGTAATTCATAGATGTATTTGGACTGCAGTCATGCTTATTATAACTACTCAATTTTTTTCAAAATGGAGTATTTTTTTCAAAATTTTAAAAAATAAAAAAAATCTTTTAGTACTTTTTTTCTCTGGATTATTAATATTTATTAATTGGGCAGTTTGGATCTATGCCGTATCGAATGACCAGATCATTGATGCATCTTTTGGATATTTTATAATGCCAATTGTAAGTGTTTTATGTGGAAATATTTTTTTTAGAGAAAAAATAAGTTTTAAAAGTAGAATTTCTATTTTTCTAGTTTGTGTTGCCATTTTTATTCTTCTCAGAAATTTTAATAATGTTCCTTGGGTTGGTCTTATAGTAGCTTTCTCGTGGGCTTTTTATAATGTTCTAAGAAAATTAATAAATGTCGATACAGACATTGGTTTACTAATAGAGAGTTTATACATATTGCCCATGTCTTTAATTGTTTTCTATTTTATTTTTAAAAATGGTCAAAACGATTTCTCTTTAGAAAATTTAAATTTGATGTTTATGCTTTTATTAGCGGGACCAATGACAGTAATTCCTTTGTTCCTTTATGTTAAAGGAGTTGAACTTTCTGGTTTAGGGCCTGCTGGAATGATATTCTATATTACACCGACTCTGCAGTTCCTTTTGGGTTATTTCTACTATAATGAGCTTTTTTCTTATGAAAAATTCTTTAGTTTTACTATTATATGGATTGCTGTAATAATTTATTTAAAAGATTTATATGAAAAATACTAAATTAATTCTTTTAATACTAATCTCTCTTATAAATTTTAAAACCGTTGTTGCAGATGAATCTTTTAACCAATGGTTGGATAACTTCAAGATCAAGGCTGTAAAATCTGGAGTAAGCAAAGAAACCGTTGATGTTGTTATGGATAAAGCTATTTTTTTACCCAAGGTCATTGAATACGACAGATACCAGCCTGAGTTTTATGAAGACACCAAAACTTATGTGGGCAAGAGATCAAATAAAAAAAAGGTAGTTAAAGGTAAAAGAATATATAAAAAGAATTCTAAACTTATAGAAAAAGTTGATCAGGAATTTTTAGTAGAAAAAGAACTTTTACTTGCTCTAATGGGTATTGAGACAAACTTCGGTACTTACCTTGGTAAAATGGATATTATATCGTCTCTTGCAACTTTAAGCTATGATAAAAGAAGATCTGAATTTTTTTCTAAAGAATTAATTACAGCATTAAGATTAATTGATAATAAAAAAATCAATAAAGATATTTTGTATGGATCTTGGGCTGGTGCATTCGGAAATTTTCAGTTTATGCCATCAACGATTTCTAATTATGCAATTGATTATAATCAAAATAGTGTAATTGAACTTAAAAATGTAGAAGACTCATTTGCCTCTGCAGCTAATTATATGAAAAAAATAGGTTGGAAAAAGAACAACCATTGTTTTTATCGTGTTGAATTAAAGGATAATATTCCTTCTAAATTTTTAAATTCATCAGCAAGAAATATTAAACATAAAAAAAATTTTAGATTTTACAAAAAATTTATTAACAACGATTTATCTGATATTGTAAACGATAAAGAAAAAGTTGCTATAATCACACCAGATGTAGATATTATTCCTGGAAGTCAAACTCTTAATCCTGCATATATTGTATTCTCAAACTATGAAAAAATTTTAAAGTGGAATAGGTCACTAAGATTTGCCTTAGCTGTTTGCACTTTGAAGGATAAATTTAAAGATGAATTATAAAAATTTATTGTTGATCTTGCTTTTTTTGACAAGTTGTACAGTTCAAAGTACTCAATATAGTGAAAACATATTTTCAAATAAAGGATTTGTTCTTTTATACGATGAATCTTTAATTGAAAAAAAATTACTAAGGAAACCCCTTGATGATAGGGGCCTTGAGATAGTTCATAATACTTTATCAAAAGGCACAAAAGTGAGAATTATTAATCTTTTAAATAACAAAAGTACAAATGCAGTAGTAAAAACAAAAAATAAAAATCTCTTTTTTTATAATTCAATTTTTTCAAAAAGAATTTTTGATGAACTCGACATCTCACTCAAAGAACCATATGTTGAAATTAGTAAAATTAGAGAAAATAAAACCTTTATTGCCAAAAAATCAAAAACCTTTGATGAAGAAAAAAAAGTTGCTAATAAAGCTCCAGTTAAGTCAATAAGTATAAATGAAATCGGTACACCTAAATCAAATGAATTAGACGATAGAAGATCTTTTAATTATTCAATAAAAATCACGGAGTTTTATTTTTTAAAAAATGCTAAAGAGCTCAAAAAAAGAATCGAAAACGAGACTTCACTTAAAAATATCAATATAATTTCAATAAATGACACTAAGCACCAAGTATTATTGGGCCCTTATTCTAATATTAATACTCTACAATCAGCTTATAATAGTATAGATAATTTAAATTTTGAAAATATTGAATTAATTAGAAATGATTAAAAAAATTCTTATAATTTTTAATTTGCTTTTAGCTATTTTAGTGGTGCCCACTAAAGCAGCTTTTGATATAAGCGCTAGGACCGCTATTTTACAAGATTTTCTATCTGGTGAAATACTTTTTGAAAAAGAAACAGATAGCGTTATTTATCCTGCCTCAATGACAAAAATAATGACATCAATAATAGTTTTTGATTTATTAAAAAGTGGAGATCTTTCACTTGATGATAAGGTGATGGTGTCTGAGAATGCTTGGAGATTGTCTCAATCTGGATATTCATCAATGTTTATTATGGTTGGTGATGAGGTAAGTGTGGAAGACCTGTTAAAAGGAATAATTATTGCATCAGGTAACGATGCTTGCGTTGCATTAGCCGAGGGTGTTGCGGGTAGTGAAGAGGAATTTGCTATTCTAATGAATGCAAAAGCATCTGAAATTGGAATGATTAATACAAATTTTTCAAATTCATCAGGCATTAATGATCCTGATAATTATTCTACAGTTAAGGATATTTTAATAATGTCTAACTATCTTATTAAAAATTATCCTGTTTATTATGAATATTTTAAGGAGAAAGAATTTACATGGGATAGAACTGGTGGAGATCCAATTACACAAGGTAATAGAAATCCTCTTCTTTACAAAAATTTAGGAGCCGATGGTATTAAAACTGGTTATTTAGCTGTAGAAAAATATTCTTTAGCAAGCTCAGTACAAAGAGGAGAAAGAAGACTTATTGCTGTAGGAAGTGGTTTTGAAACTAAAAATGAACGATCTAGGCAATCGACACGATTGTTAACTTGGGGTTTAACAAATTTTGATACTGTTGAAATTGCAAAAAAAGATGAGAATTTTATAGATTTAGATGTTTGGCTTGGAAAAAAAGATATTGTTGGTGGTTATGTAAAAGAAGATATCTACAAAACTTTTCCAAAAGCCAGGAAAAAATTCTTGTCAGCAATTGTTGAATATAATGGTCCTATTAAAGCACCTATCAAAAAAGATCAAGAAATTGGCTTATTAAAGATTTCTTACAAAGGGGATTTAATTGATGAGTACACAGTTTATGCGACTGAGAAAGTCAAAAGAGTCAATATCTTCTCTAGAATAATTCACTCTATAAATTATTTGATATGGGGCGATGTATAACAAAGTCATTGTTTTCGAAGGTATTGATGGATCGGGTAAAAGTTTTCATTTAAAAGCTGCATCAAACTATTTAAAAAAGAAAAAAATAAAGCATATTAAACTTAGAGAACCAGGTGGATCTAAAAATTCAGAAAAATTAAGAAAATTGTTGTTATCAAATAAATCTGA
Organism: uncultured Pelagibacteraceae bacterium; assembly: GCA_902514805.1. Classification (GTDB taxonomy): domain Bacteria; phylum Pseudomonadota; class Alphaproteobacteria; order Pelagibacterales; family Pelagibacteraceae; genus Pelagibacter. The sequence goes on from CABXSF010000004.1 coordinate 59,606, forward strand.
CTTTGAAAAGAAAACTGATTTACTTATATATTTATCTGCTAGATCTGAAAATTTTCATAAAATAATTAAACCTAATTTAAAAAAAAAAGTAATCTTAATTGATAGATTTGTAGACTCTACAATAGCATATCAACATTATGGTTTTGGTATAGATAAGAATATTATTAATTTATTGAATAAATTTATATTAGGAAATTTTAAAGTAGATTTTACATTTTTGCATATAGTTCAAAAGAAAAATATTCGTAAAAAGATCAAGCGAAAAAAAAATAGATACGACAAATTTAATAAAAATTTTTATCTTAAAGTCCAAAGTGGTTTTTTGAAATTATCAAGAACGAAAAAAAATTATCTTAAGATCTACTCTAATGAGACAAAAGATAGAAATAAACTAATTATTCAAAAAAAATTAAATTCTTTAATTAAAATAAAATGACACCTTTAACCCAAAATAAATTACTATCTTTTAAGGACAATTTTAAAGAATTAGCTAACCTTTCATTGAGAAATAAACTACCAAATAAATTGATTTTCTCTGGCAATAAAGGAATAGGTAAATCCACTTTTGCTTTTCATTTAATAAATTACTTATTTTCACAGGATGAGGAGGGTAGTTATAATCTTGAAGATACTGAGATTAATATTAATAACAAATCTTATAAACTTGTTGCAAACAATACACATCCAAATTTACTTTTAATAGACAGTACTGATAAAAAATTTATAGAAGTTTCAAAAATAAGAGAAATATTGAATTTTTCGTCGAAAACTTCTTTTTCTAATAAAAAAAAGATTGTGCTTATTAATAATGTTGAAAAAATGAATATCAACGCCTCAAACGCTTTACTTAAAATTTTAGAGGAGCCATCAACAAATTTGTTTTTTATTCTAATTCACAATTCTCATAAAAAGTTAATCAGCACTATTAATTCAAGATGTTTAAAGTTTAATTTTTTTATAACTGAGACTGAAAAAGAAAAAATTATTAATAATGTTATAGACGGCAATTTTTATGAAGGTCTATCGTCTGATTTTAAGATTAGATATCTTTCACCTAAATTTTATATTGATTTATGTGATTTTATTAATAAGGAGAAAATTGAATTAGATGATTTAGATATTAATTTTGTGTTAAATTATATTTTTAATAAAAGAAATTATCTTAAGGATGATTTTATAATTGAAAATTTGCAAACACTTATTGAAATATATTTCTATAATAAAATTCTTTCACGTAATAATTTTGAAAATGACTATAAATCTTTTAAACAAACAATAAATAAAATGAATAAAATGAATAAATTTAATTTAGACAAAGACTCATCTTTAATAGAAATTAAAAATATAATTGTAAATGAAAGATAACTTTTATATCACCACACCAATTTATTACCCTTCAGCAAAACCCCACATGGGGCATGCTTACTCAAGTATAGTAGCTGATTTTTTTGCACGTTTAAAAAGAATTCAAGGTCATAAAGTTTTTTTTTTAACTGGAACTGATGAACATGGCCAAAAAATACAAAGAGCCGCTGAGAAATCTAACAAAGATCCTTTAAAGTTCTGTGATGAAATAAGTAAGACTTTTAGAAACTTATCTTCATTACTTAATTTATCTAATGATGATTTTATAAGAACCACAGAAAAAAGGCATGCGTCAGCTGTAACTAATCTTTGGAATATTTTAGAAAAAAAAAAGGAAATTTATCTCTCAAAATATTCAGGTTGGTACTCCGTTTCTGATGAAGCTTTTTATAATGAAGATGAAATTAAAGATCTAGAAGGAAAAAAAATATCCAAATTGTCTGGATCACCTGTAGAGTGGGTTGAAGAAGAGTCTTACTTTTTTAAATTATCTAAATGGCAAGAACCACTTTTAAAATTTTATTCTGAAAATCCAAAATTTATATTACCGGAGAGCCGGAAAAATGAGGTAATTAGTTTTGTGAAAAGCGGATTAAAAGATTTATCTGTTAGCAGAAAATCTTTTTCTTGGGGGATTAAAGTTCCATCAAATAAAGACCACGTTATTTACGTATGGCTTGATGCTTTAACAAATTATCTTTCGGCCTTAAATTATCCAAAAGAAACTGAAAAATTATATAAAGACTTTTGGCCTGCTAATATTCATATTATAGGAAAAGATATTTTGAGATTTCACGCAGTGTATTGGCCAGCCTTTTTATTGGCAGCAGGTATTAAACCTCCACAGAGAGTATACGGTCACGGATGGATACTCTCAGGTGATGAAAAAATGTCAAAGTCTAAAGGTAATATTTTAGATCCTATTGAAATAATTGATATCTATGGATTAGATGCATTGAGATATTACTTACTCAAAGAAGTATCTTTTGGAAATGATGGGAATATTTCAAAGGAAAAATTAGAAAGTTGTATAAATAGTGATTTAGCAAATAACTATGGAAATTTATGCCAAAGAGTTATTTTGTTTTGTGAAAAAAATCTTGGACTTAAAGTTCCAGAAAAATATGATTTTACGAATGAAGACCTCAAAATTCTTAACGATTTTAAAGAAAATATAGAAAATATAGAAAAACAAATTAATGAACAAAACATAAATTATTATGTTGAGTATGTGATAAATCAACTATTTAAAGCAAATAAATATTTCAATGATCAAGCACCTTGGACAAAGAAAAATGATAGTTTGAGATTGAACACAATCGTTTTCGTGTCTCTTGAATTAATTAGAAAAATTTCAATCTTATTATATCCAATTATTCCTAATACTTCTTTAAAAGTCCTGAATATTTTCTCTATTAAGGAAAAAGATATAAAATTTGACACAATAAGTAATAATGAATATTTAAAAGATAAAAAAAAAATTATAAAGTTAGGTATCTTGTTTGAGAAAATAAAAAAATGATAGATTCACATTGCCATCTAGACCGAGAACCACTTATATCAAATTTAAGTGAAGTACTGAGTAGAGCAAAAGATGTAGGTCTTAAAAAATTATTAACTATTTGCACTACTAATAGCGGTTTCGATAATATTCTTGATATTGTTACTAAAGATCCGATGATCTATGGAACCTTTGGGATTCACCCCCATGAAACAAAAAATCATTTTATCGAAAAAGACGAGATTATAAAAAAAGTAAAGATGAATAGCAAAATTATCGGAGTAGGAGAGACTGGATTAGATTTTTATTATAATAACAGTGATAAAGATACACAATTAAGAAGTTTTCAAAATCATATTGAAGCTGCATTAAATTTGAAAATACCTCTAATTATTCATTCAAGAAATGCGGAGAATGAAACCTACGATATCCTTAAAAAGAATTATCAGAAAAATTTAAAAATTCTTATGCATTGTTTTACTGGATCAACCGATTTTGCTTTAAATTTGGTTCCATTAAACGCTTATTTTTCTGCAAGCGGCATAATTACATTTAAAAAGTCAACAGAGTTACAAGAAACTTTTAAAAAAATTCCTGAAGATAAGCTTTTAATAGAAACAGACAGTCCTTTCTTATCTCCAGAACCAAATAGAGGTAAAAAAAATGAACCTTCATTCATCAAATTTACCGCACAAAAACTTGCTTATCTTAGAAATATTGAGGTAGATAAGCTGATATTGCTTACCACTAATAATTTTAATACTTTATTTTCTAAATAATTCATGAGATTTACAATTTTAGGATGTGGAAGTTCAATGGGAGTTCCAAGACCTGATGGCAACTTTGGTAATTGTAATCCTAACAATAAAAAGAATATAAGAACAAGATGTTCGGCAGTAATTCAGGGTAAGTCTTTAAATATAATTATAGACACTTCTCCAGATATGAGACAACAATTAATAAATAACAAGATCACTAATATTGATAAAGTTTTATTTTCTCATATGCATGCTGATCAAACACATGGAATAAACGACCTAAGAGTTTTCTATTTAAAAAATAGGAAACCTGTCGATATATATGCAGATTTACCAACACAGAAATATTTAAATAAAACTTTTTCTTATTGTTTTAAAAGTAATTCTCGTGAATATCCTGCAACTTTAAAGATGAATTCTGTTAAAAAAGATCTTTATTTTAAAGATGGTCAAAAAAAAATTCACATTAGATCTCTTAAAGTAAAACACGGAAATGTTGACTGTACTTGCTATATTATTGATAAGAAATTGGCCTACATAAGTGATGTAAGTGATATAAACAAAAAAGACTTTAAATTCTTAAAAAATTTAAAATATTTAGTAATTGATTGTTTGTGGTACAGAGAACATCCATCACATTTGAATTTAGATAAATCACTAAGATTAATTAATACTCTTTCACCTAAAAAAGCTATTTTAACTAATCTGCATTCTGATTTGGATTATAATGAACTAAAAAAGAAGCTTAAAAAAAATACTGTACCAGCTTACGATGGAATGAAAATAAATTTATAAAAGACTTTCAATTTTAGAGGTAATCTTTTTTGACATAGGTTTTGTAAAAGAATTATATGTTTCTTCAACCTTGCCTTCTTTATTAATCAAAATTTTGTGAAAGTTCCACTTAGGTATAGCAGATTTACCGTGATTTTTTTCTGCCCACTTAAATATCTCATGAGAATTTTCACCTTTGACTTCAGTGATAGTTGTCATTGGAAAATTTATATTAAAATTAACTTCGCAAAACTCTTTAACATCAGAATCATCTTTCTTTTCTTGATTGAATGAATTTGACGGGACACCTAAGACAATTAAACCATCAGATTTATATTTTTCCCACAATGACTGTAAATCATTGTATTGATTTGTAAATCCGCAGTAGCTGGCGGTGTTCACTACTAATATTATCTTATTTTTGTAGTTTCCTAGGTCGATTTGTTCACCTGAAATACTATTGATCTTGAAGTCAAAAAATACTTTATCGTAATCAGCTGATACGTTTTTTTTAGAAAAAAAAATCATAATAAATATTATAAGTAATGTTACTTTCTTCACAACGTTACCTTTTGTCAGGTGTAAGTAATATTAAAAAATATCCTGCTAATGTTGAAAGTAAGGATCCCGTTAAAACTCCAATCTTAACTCCATCCATATATTGAGCATTCTCAACGAATGCCAAATTTCCAACAAATAAACTCATGGTAAATCCAATTCCAGTAAGTATGCCTACACCGTAAAAATTATACCAGCTTGAGTTCCCTGGCATTTGTGCAATCTTTAATTTAATTGATACATAAGAAAAAACAAAAACTCCTAATTGTTTACCAACAAATAACCCTAATACTATTCCTAAAGGTACTTTGTCTAATAAAGATGAAAGAGATAATCCTTCTAATGAAACTCCAGCATTAGCAAAAGCAAATAATGGCATTATTCCAAATGCAACATAAGGACTGATTGCATGTTCAATCTTTATTAATAATGAAAAGTCTTTTTCTTTTTTTCTGTGTGGAATAGTCATTGCAAGTAAAACACCAGCTATAGTAGCGTGTATTCCTGAATTATGTGTGAAATCCCATAACAAAAGACCAATTAGTAAATACGGGAAGAATACTTTTATGTTAAATTTATTTATTACTAATAAAATTATAAATGCTATTAGCATTAAAGATAAATACATTACATTTAAATCTCCAGAATAAAATAAGGCTATAATTAATATTGCGCCTAAATCGTCTATAATTGCTAATGCTGTAAGAAAAACTTTTAATGATAAAGGAACTCTTTTACCCAAAAGAGATAAAACACCTAATGAAAATGCAATATCTGTTGCCGAAGGAATAGCCCAACCATTTATAGTTTCAGGATCACCAAAATTTATTACTACATAAAATAATGCAGGAACAACCATTCCACCCACAGCGGCAATGATTGGCAGTAGTGCTTGTTTTATATTCGATAGTTCACCTTGTAAAAACTCTCTTTTAATTTCAAGTGTTACGAAAAAAAAGAAGATTGCCATTAAGGCATCGTTAATCCAATGCAAAACAGATAATTTAAGCCCAAAGTTGTTTATACCAATGAATAAATATTTGTTTAATGTTTCAAAATAAAGACTAGATAGATCAGAATTGCTTATTATTAATGCTAAGATTGCACTAATAAGTAAAACCAAACCACTTGCAGCTTCTAATTTGAAAAACCATTTAAATGGTGAGGAAATATATCTAAGCATGATTTATTTTATCAAATTTTGAAAAAAAAGAGAAATATCTATTATAGACTGGTACAAATTGTCTAAATATTTTTCAGCAAAAGGAATGTATTCAGAAATCTGTACTAAAAAGGTGTCTGCTACTAAAATAAAAGCAACAAAGGAAATAATAAAAACCAAAAGAAGCTTAAGAAAATTAACTTGTTTAGTTTTTTGTTTTTTACTAGTTTTAGGTTTTTCTAATTCAACTGCTTTATCTTCATCAACTAAATCATCATCAAATTTATCTTCTATAATACCAAATGATTCTTGAGCTATCTCTTCATCAAGTATTTCAACTTTAGATTCATTAATTGTGTTTATATTTTTTGAGTAAAACCACTCTCGGTCACATTCACCACATTGGAGCAGTCTACCTTTATCTGGAATAAGCTCGTCTTTAACATTAAATTTTTTTTTACAGCAAGGACAATCAATAATCATAAGCCTTATATACCAGATTTTTATTAAATTTCTTTTAAATTTGCGCTCCTTTATCCTTTGAAAAAGCTAATATCTACTGTAATAGTATTCAAATTCGGGGCGTAGCGCAGCCTGGTAGCGCATCTGGTTTGGGACCAGAGGGTCGTAGGTTCAAATCCTACCGCCCCGACCATATTATGAAAAAAAAAGCTAAAATTTATAAACCTACTAAAAGCTCAATGCAATCAGGTTTAATGAAGACCAAGGAATGGGTATTGGAATATATTGTACATAACGAGCAAATAAATCCATTGATGGGATGGCAAAGCTCATCAAATACATTGTCAGAGGTTAAAATGACCTTTAATTCAAAGGATGATGCAATTGATTTTGCTAAAAAAAATAAGATAAGTTACATAGTGATTGAACCAAATAAAAGATCAATCGTAAAAAAATCTTACGCAGATAATTTTTTAAAATAAATGTTTAAATTCTTCACAAATAAAAAATGGTCAACTTGGAGTATTTTTGGATCCGTATTAATCCTTATTTCTACATGGTATCAAGTACAACTTGATGTTATGATTAATGAATGGTTTGGTGAATTTTATGATACTTTACAAAAAGCATTAACAACACCTAATTCAGTAACTGAAAAAGAATTCATATCATACCTCTTAACTTTTGCTAAAATTGCCGGAGTGTGGATGGTAATTTCTGTTGCTACTGATTACTTTACAAGTCATTGGACGTTTAGATGGAGAACAGCAATGGCTGATTATTATCATGAGAATTGGTCAAAGGCTAGATTGACAGAAGGTGCGTCTCAAAGAGTTCAAGAAGATACTCTAAAATTTGCTAGAATAATGGAAGGGCTTGGTGTTGAATTATTGAGAAGTTTGATGACCTTAATTGCTTTCTTGCCAATTTTATGGGGTCTATCAAAACAAATAACAATGCTTCCATTTTTTGGAGAAGTTGATCATGCATTAGTTTGGGTGGCCATAATTTCTGCCTTAGGAGGAACAATATTACTTGCTGCTGTTGGCTTCAAATTACCAGGTATAGAATATGATATACAAAAAGAAGAGGCTGCTTATCGAAAAGAATTAGTGTTGGGTGAAGACAATATTAAGAGGGCAGGTATAAGTAATGTAGACTCATTGTACGGAAACGTTAGAAAGATACACTTTAAAATGTATTTTCATTATCTTTATTTTAATGCAGTAAAATGGAGTTATTTACAAGGAATGGTCATTGTTCCATACTTAGCTTTAGCTCCAACAATCGTCACTGGAGCAATTACTCTCGGTTTTGTGCAACAAATTGCAAGAGCATTTAACAAAGTGGAAAATTCTTTACAATATTTAGTAAGAAGCTGGCCAATTATTGTAGAACTTATATCAGTACAAAGAAGATTGTCTGAATTTGAAAGTAAATTGGAAAGAGCATCTTTAGAGCAAGAAAAAATTTGATGGATATTGATAAAGTTCTTAAGGATCAATTAATAAAAATTACTCAAGAAGCAGCTGTTTCAGTTTATCCCCATCTAGGAAAAAACAACAAGGTCATTGCAGATGAAGCAGCCACAAATTCAATGAGAACAAATTTGAATAAAATGAACATCAAAGGAAATATTGTAATAGGTGAAGGTGAAATGGATGAAGCTCCAATGTTATATATAGGAGAAAAAGTTGGCACCAAAAATGGACCTGAACTTGATATTGCGGTTGACCCGTTAGAAGGAACAAATTTTGCTGCAAATAATTTACCCGGCGCCATCTCAGTAATTGCAATTTCAAATAAAAATGATCTATTCAGTGCCCCAGAGTCATACATGGAAAAAATTTCATATCCAAAAGGTGTAGATCATAATGCAATCGATTTAGATTTTTCATTAAAAAAAAACCTATCTAACTTAGCTGATTCAAAAAATAAAAAATTCGAAAGTTTAAGAATTTGTGTTCTAGATAGACCTAGGCACAAAAAAATTATTGATGAAGCAAAATCTTTGAATATAGATATAAAACTAATTTCAGATGGAGACGTTTCGGGAGCTCTATTAGTAACGGATGAAAAACATAATATTGATTTGTTTCTGGGTATAGGTGGTGGACCAGAGGGAGTTTTGGCTGCCTCTGCATTAGACACTTTTGGTTGTGGCTTTCAAGGAAGGTTTATTTTTGACACCAATGAACTGAAAAAAAGAGCAAACAAAATGGGAAT
>CABXSF010000005.1 GCA_902514805.1 uncultured Pelagibacteraceae bacterium
CAGCTTTTGACAATAACGTTCCTATTTTTTGCCCTGCTTTTACTGACTCTAGCGCTGGATTTGGATTAGTTATGCATCAAGAAAAAAATCCAGAGAAACACATTACTATAGACTCAATTAGAGAATTTAGAGAATTAACAGAAATTAAAATTAAATCAAAAAATTCTGGTCTATTTATGATAGGGGGAGGTGTTCCAAAAAATTTTATTCAAGACACAGTTATTTGTGCTGAATTATTAGGCAAAGAAGTAGATATGCACAAATATGCAATTCAAATAACAGTAGCAGATTCAAGAGATGGAGCATGTAGTAGTTCTACTCTGAAAGAAGCTAGTTCTTGGGGAAAAGTGGATATTACAAAAGAGCAAATGGTTTTTGCTGAAGCAACCAGTGTACTACCTCTAATTGCTAGTGATGCTTATCACAGAGGAGAGTGGAAAAGTCGAGAAAGAAAGAATTTTACAAAGTTATACCAAAAATGACGAGAAAAACCAAAATTGGTTTAATTCAACTTAAAATTTCAGAGAACAAAAATTTTAATTTGAAAAACTCTATAAAAAAAATAAGAGAAGCAAAAAAAAAGGGTGCGAAAATAATATGTGTCCCTGAGCTATTTTTATCAAACTATTTTTGTAAAACAGAAAATCATTCAAACTTTAAATTAGCTGAAAAAATTCCCAGCAAAACATCTAAAATTTTTTGTGAACTCGCACGTGAATTAAAGATCATTCTTATAATATCATTATTTGAAAAAAAAATATCTGGAATGTACCACAACACAAATTTAACAATTAACGAGAAGGGTAAAATTGTTTCTAAATATAGAAAAATGCACATTCCTGATGATCCTGGATATTATGAAAAATTTTATTTTACACCTGGAGATCTAGGATTTAAAAAAGTAAAAACAAAGTTTGGAAACATCGGTTCACTTATTTGCTGGGATCAGTGGTTTCCTGAAGCAGCAAGACTTACAACTTTGAAAGGTGCTGAATTAATATTTTATCCAACCGCTATTGGGTGGCACCCAAATGAAAAAAAAAGGTACGGTAAATCACAATTAGAGTCCTGGATTACAATTCAAAAGTCCCATGCAATAGCTAATGGTATTTTTATTGCTGCAATAAATAGAGTCGGAGTTGAAAAAAAAGGTAAACGAAAAATCGAATTTTGGGGTAATTCCTTTGTTGTTGACCCAAGTGGAAATATTATTTCAAAACTTAACTCTAAGAATGAAGGTATATTAATTTGTGATATTGATTTTAGAAAAGTTGAAAATGTTAGACAACACTGGCCATTTTTAAGAGATAGAAGAATTGATGCCTACAGGGGGTTGATGAATAATCCAAAAGATGAATAAAAATTTATCCAATCTTGGATATAGAATGCCCGCAGAGTGGGAAAAACAAGAATCTATTTGGATAACTTGGCCTTATAACAAAAAAGATTGGCCGAACCTTTTCGAAGCTATTCCGAAAAAAGTAGCAGAAATAGTTTCTATAATTTCAAAAACACAAAAAGTTAATCTCATTATTAAATTAAATGAAAAAGAAAATAGAATATTACGGATACTTAAATTTTTTAGTGCAAAATTAAGAAATATTAGACTACTTAAAATACAAACAGATAGGATATGGATTAGGGATTTTGGCCCCATTTATCTTGTGAATAATAGAACAAAAAGTAAAATTTTTATAAACTTCAAGTTTAATGGATGGTCAAAATATAAAAATTTTAAAAAAGATAACAAAGTTAACCTTGTTATTCACAAAAAAACTCAAATAAGAAAAATTGAACCAAGAATAAAGATTAAAAATAGATATAAAAAAATTATACTTGAGGGTGGAGCTATAGACGTTAATGGTAAAGGTTCTATTATGTTAACTAAAGAATGCTTGCTAAGCAAAATTCAATTGAGAAATCCAGGAATTAATAAGCTCACATATGAAAGAGTATTGTCAAAGTTACTAAATGTAGATAATTTCATTTGGCTTAATAAAGGTATTGTCGGAGACGATACTCATGGACATGTTGATGATATAAGTAGGTTTGTTTCAGAGAATACTATTATGACAGCAATCGAAAAAAATAAAAAGGATAAAAATTACCAAATTTTAAAAAAAAACCTTAAAATTTTAAAAAGTGCAAAAAATTCAAATGGGAAAAAATTTAGAATAATAAAAATACCAATGCCTAAACCGATATCATTCGATAAAGTTAGAGTACCCGCGAGTTATATGAATTTTTTAATATGCAATAAGATTGTTTTGCTGCCAATTTTTAATGATAAGTGCGATTTAAAAGTTGTTAAAATATTTAAAAAGTTCTTTAAAAACAAAAAAATTGTTGAGATTGATTGTTCAAAACTTATTTGGGGATTTGGTGCTCTTCATTGCATGACCCAACAAGAGCCTAAAGTTTAACCTTAAACAGGCTTTAAAGTGCCTAATAATAATCTGAAAGGTATTAACAGTATCAAAGCTACAAATATTTTAACCGCTAAATCTCCTAATGATAAAGTAATCCAAGGAACACCAGTAGCGTAAAAAGAAATTGAAAAAAATAAAAAGGTATCAACTGTAGATCCAATAATAGATGAGGTTAATGGAGCAATAAACCATTTCTTTTTTCTTAATTTATCGAAAACTTGTACATCTAAAAGTTGGGCAACTAAAAATGCTGATCCTGATCCAATAGCAATTCTAACTGATATTAAATCGTCAAAATTAGTTGAAAAAAATAATGTAAAACCAATTCCAATTACAAATCCAAAATATACAATTTTCCTCGCTGCAATCTTCCCATATGATCTGTTTGCTAAATCTGTAATTAAAAAAGCTATAGGATAACTAAAAGCCCCATAAGTTAGCAGTTGCTCTAAACCGTAATATTTTATTGGAAATTGAACCAGGTAGTTTGATGCTAAAACCACCAAACCCATAAAAAAAGAAAGGGTTAGAAAAACTTTATTCATTATGCGGATTTTTGTAAAATGCTTTTTTTAACTTTTTTAAGTCTATCTGATAAATATTTTGATTTAACTTCTCTCATAAATTGATCAAAACTACCTTTTTTATCAATAGATCGCATAGCAGAATTTGACACATTTAGTCGTAAACTTTTGTTTAAAATATCACTTTTAAAATTTACCTTTTTGATACCAGGTAAAAATCTTCTCTTAACTTTATTATTTGCGTGGCTAACTTTATGACCCTTTAAAGGTCTTTTACCGGTAAGTTCACATTTTTTTGTCATGATGGTTAACGTGGTATAAATGTAGTTTTATTGTCAGTCAAGTCGATATTTTAAATTTTTCCAATAATATCGCTTAATTTTTTTACATTATTAGTTTCAAAAATATAATTCAACTCATCTGAAATCTTGCTAACAATTTTTGGGCCCTGAAAAACCATACCTGTATAAAGCTGAACAAACTTTGCCCCGTGTATAAACTTTTGATAAGCTGCCTCACCAGAGTCTACCCCACCTACGCCGATTATATCTATCTTATCATTTAATATTTTATAAAAATTGTATATTAATTTATTGGATATTTCATTCAAAGGTTTTCCTGAAAGTCCTCCTTTTTGAAATTTCTTGTGATTTTTCAAACTATCGCGATTACCATCTGTCGTGTTAGAAACAATTACGGCTTTAATATCATAATCCAAAATTGTTCTACAGATTTCCTCGACTTTTTTCTGATTAATATCGGGTGATATTTTAATGGCTATTGGAATATTACTTTTCAATTTTTCTCTTTCGCTATTAATACTTTCCAACAAATTTTTTAATTCTGCGTTGTTATGAAAGTCTCTTAAATTCTCTGTATTTGGTGATGAAATATTTATTGTAATATAATCAGCAATTTCATGAAATTTCCTAAAACAATTTAAATAATCTTCAATTTTGTTTTCTGAGTTCCAATTGGGTCCTATGTTTACTCCGAGCATCCCCAAAGGTTTTTTTTTAATTATTCTCGATCTTACATCATCAGCCCCATTATTATTGAATCCTAGTCGATTTATTAGAGCACAATCTTCCTCTAGTCTAAAAACACGGGGTTTCGGATTACCGTACTGACTTAAAGGAGTAACAGTTCCAACTTCTACAAAACCAAAACCAAGTTTAAATAAAGGATTGTAAACTTCTGCATTTTTATCGAATCCAGCAGCTATTCCAATTGGATTGGGAATTTCTTTTCCAAATAATTGAGTTTTAAAAGCTAATTCATTCTTTTCTTTATCATGCGCAATTAAATTTGTTTTTAGTGCTTTAATTGCAAGATCATGCGCTAACTCAGGATCTAGCTTGAAAATAAAAGGTCTAATTTTTGAAAACATTAATTTATTTTTTCTTTTATTAATTTAATAGTGTTTTTTACACCAAAGAAACTTATAAAAAAACCTAACCTAGGTCCATTTTCAACTCCAAATACTACTTCGTATATTAATTTGAACCAGTTCCTTAAATTTTCTTTATAACCATTTTCTTTTCCAACAGTATAAATATTTGTTTGAATATCTTCTGGTTCAAGGTTATCAGAGGTATTCTCTAACATCTTAATTAGATTTAGTAACGCTTTTTTTTCATCGTTATTTGGTTTTTTATATTTTTTGTTACTTTTGGCAATGTCGTTAAAATATATTATTGAATACTCAATCAATTTATCAAATATCGGATAATCTTTTTTATTAAGGTCTTTTGTATATCTCTCGACAAATTTCCACAAAACATCTTTAGAATTAGTATTACTTGTCTCAACTAAATTTAATAGCATTGAATAGCTCATAACTTTGTTTTCCTTTGGAATATTTCCGTTATGAACATGCCAAACTGGGTTCAATAAAATTTCCTTATTTGATTGATTTTTACTTTTTTCTATACAATCTAAATATTCATCGACCGCTTTCGGTACAATTTCTTTATAAAGTTTTTTGGCTCGTTTTGGATTTTGATACATAAACAAAGATAGACTTTCGGGAGAGGCATATTTTAACCACTCTTCAATTGTAACACCATTACCTTTAGACTTTGAAATTTTTTCCCCTTTTTCATCTAAAAATAATTCATAAGCAAACCCAGATGGATTTTTTTTACCTAAAAGTTTCACAATTTTTGTTGATAGGATTGCACTTTCAATTAAGTCTTTTCCATACATTTCAAAATCAACATCTAAAGCATACCAACGCATTGCCCAATCTACTTTCCATTGAAGTTTGCATTTACCATCAAGAATACTCACGTTTAATTTTTCTCCTTTATTATCAAATATTATTGTCGATTTTGATTTATCTATCTCTAAAACTGGAATTTCCAAAACCTGATTAGTTTTCGGACATATTGGTAAAAAGGGACTATAGGTTTTTTGTCTTTCTTTACCAAGCGTTGGAATTATTATGTTCATTATCCCATCATAATTTTCCAGCACTTTTTTAAGAGTTTCATTAAAAAAACCAATTTTATACAACTTTGTGGAGCTTAAAAAATTATATTTAAAATTAAATTGATCTAAAAACTTTTTTAACATTTCATTATTATGTTCTCCAAAACTACCGAACTTTTGAAAAGGATCTGGAACAACAGTGAGAGGTTTGTGAAGATTGTCAATCAAAATTTTTTTATTAGGCACATTATCTGGAACCTTTCTAAGACCATCCATATCATCTGAAAATGTAATAATTTCTTTAGGCAAGTCTGTTAATAAATTTAATGCATTTACCACCATTGACGTACGTGCCACCTCGCCAAAAGTTCCTATATGTGGCAATCCAGATGGACCATAACCAGTTTGAAGAACTATCTTTCCTTTTTTTTCAATTAAAGACTTTCTCTCTTTCAAAATTTTTTTTGCCTCAACGATTGGCCATGAGTTTGACTTTTCAATGTCTTGTTTATTAATTTCTTTCATCAAAAATCGAGTTTATTGTATATTATGCTTATATTTAAATTCATATAATGTTGAAATTTATTTTCCATAAAATAATGTTCAAATAAAATGTCCAATTATAAAACAGTTTTTTTTACTTTAGGTGTATTGTTGATTGTATTAGGTTTTTCAATGTTAGCTCCTATTACCGTCCAATTAATTTATAATGAGTTTAATTCTACCTTTGTAATATCTTCAATAATTACAATTACTTTTGGTATTTTATTTTTTTTAGCAAACATTGATCATAATAGGAGCTTAAGCACCCAACAAGCTTTCTTGCTCACTGCATTGTCATGGATTGGGGTTGCAATATTTGGATCTATTCCGTTTATATTTTCAGGTTTAAATTTGTCTATAACAGATGCTTTTTTTGAGAGTATGTCTGGAATAACAACTACTGGAGCCACAATTATCAATAATTTATCTGAGACTCCTAAGGCAATTTTAAGCTGGAGGGCAATACTTCAATGGCTAGGTGGAATTGGTATCATTGTAATGGCAATTACTTTAATGCCTATCATGAATATCGGGGGTATGCAGCTTTTGAAAATTTCAAGTGGAGATAGTTCGGAAAAAATACTTCCAAAATCAAAGCAAATTTCGCTTAGATTAGTTCTGATCTATTTTTCTTTAACTTTACTTTGTGCATTTTTTTATAAAGTTTGTGGTATGAATTTCTTTGATAGCTTTACTCACTCAATGACTACTATTGCTACAGGAGGGTTTTCAAATTATAACCAATCAATAGGATTTTTTGAAAGTGCAAAAATTGAGTATGTATCTATAGTTTTTATAATTTTAGGTAGTATCCCATTTATATCATATATAAAATTTTTATCTGGTAATAAAAAAATAATATTTAAAGATGAACAAATTAAATTATTTTTCAAACTAATATTTTTTTCAATTCTTATACTTTTTATTTATTTAGCTATCGTAAATAAAAATATTTTTGAAATTCAATTAAGATCAATTATCTTTAATGTTGTTTCAATATTAACAGGGACTGGTTATGTTACTAAAGAATTTGATCAGTGGGGTAATTTTCCTTTAATATTTTTTTTATTACTTATGTTTATTGGTGGCTGCGCGGGATCGACCACTTGTGGTATCAAAGTATTTAGAGTTCATATGCTCTTTTTCTTTTTAAAGAATCAATTACTAAAAATAATATATCCTAGAGCAATTATAAATTTGAAATATAATAATGATATAGTTCAAGATAAATTAATTGCTTCAATTATATCGTTTATTTATCTTTATATAATAATTTTCTTCGTGATATCTGCTTTGTTAACACTTACAGGTTTAAACTTTATTACAGCGGTTTCAGGAGCAGCATCCTCAATATCAAATGTTGGTCCCGGCTTGGGAAATGAAATCGGGCCTAATAGTAATTATGCAAGTTTGCCATCGGCATCGAAATGGATTTTGTCTGCTGGAATGATCTTAGGTCGTTTAGAAATTTTTGCAATTTTAGTAATTTTCTTACCGTCATTTTGGAGAAATTAATTGACAAATAATTTTTATTACTTCTTTAAAGAAAGGTCATTAAAAATGCTTTTGTTTGGTTTTTCCTCTGGATTACCAATATTATTAGTGTTCTCAACTTTGTCAGTTTGGTTATCTAGAGCTGGCATAGAAAGAAGTACAATAACTCTATTTAGTTGGGCAGGTTTCGCATATGCTTTTAAATATCTTTGGTCTCCAATAATAGATAAATTTAGTTTACCAATTTTTAAAAAATTTGGACATAGACGAAGTTGGCTTTTGTTAGTTCAACTTTTAATTATTTTGTCTTTAATACTAACTTCATTTACTGATCCACAAAAAAATCTCTATACAACTGCTATATTTATTGTTTTTTTGGCATTTTTTAGCGCATCTCAAGATATCATTATTGATGCATTTAGGATTGAGTCAGTTTCTCAAAGTAAACAGGGATACCTATCCTCCATGTATATTGCAGGATACAGGATTGGAATGTTGGTAAGTGGGGCTGGTAGTTTATGGTTGGCGTCTTATTTTGGATCAGAAAATTATGATCAAGTTGTGTGGCAGAAAGTTTATTGTGTAATGGCTTTATTTATGTCGGTTGGTATATTTGCAAATCTAACCTCAGATGAACCAAAAGTAAAAAAAAATATTTTTAAAAAAACAAATAATCATTTGATTTTCTTTTTGTCTATATTGTTTGCTGTTGTAGTTTTCATATATCTTTATTCAAACATAAGTTTCTCTACTGAAGATAATAATTTTTTAGTTTTTATACTAACTTGTTTAAAGTTGTTTTTCTGTTTTTTTGTGTCAGGCTTTTTTTTGGTCTTGATGACAAAACTTAAAATAGTTAAGAAAAAAATGATATCTGAAAGTTATATTGCTCCAGTGAAGAATTTCATAGAAAAATATGGAAGATTTGCTTTAATAATTCTAATGCTTATTTCTCTCTACAGAATTGCTGATGTAGTTATGGGTGTGATGGCAAACATATTTTATTTAGAAAAAGGCTACTTAATAAAAGATATAGCTACTTACTCGAAGTTTTTTGGGGTTTTTGCAACTATCATTGGTGGATTGTTAGGAGGTTATTTTGCATCAAAAAAGGGTACAATGGCAGCACTATTCTTAGGCGCCCTAATTGCATCTTTAAGTAACCTATTATTTGCTTGGTTAGCGACAGTTGATGCAAATATCAATTATTTAATAATGGTAATAACTGCAGACAACATTTCTAGTGGGTTTGCCGGAGCAGCTTTTGTAATTTACTTATCAGGATTAACCTCGATAAAATTCACTGCAACTCAATATGCTTTGTTTAGTTCAATCATGTTATTTTTACCTAAGCTTATAGCAGGATATTCTGGTGCATGGGTTGACGTTATGGGTTATAGTAATTATTTCATACTTACTGCTTTGTTGGGAATGCCAGTATTATTCTTAATATATTGGATAGGTATAACTGCACCCGTAAAAGATAAATGATTAGTAAATATACATCCATCAACATATACAAAGATAAAAAAAAAAATTCTAAACTATCTTCTCAAATTCTCTATGGAGAAAAGTTCTCAATTATAAAGAAATATAAGGATTGGTACAAAATTAAAACAGATTATGACAAATATGTAGGATTTATAAAACCAAAAAGATTTAAGGAGTTTACACATAAACCAACTCATAAGGTATCTTCTTTAAAAGCAAATGTTTTTTCAAAACCTTTTAAAAGTTCAAAAATTAAGATGAAACTAAGTTTTGCTTCATTATTACAAATCAAATCGAAAAAAAACAATTTTTTAAATTTTGATAATTATTGGATACAAAAATCTGATGTTGTTCCTATAAATTATAAAGAAAAAATATTTAAAAAAATAATTATTTTTAAAAACGTAAAATACAAATGGGGAGGAAAAAAATTTGATGGGGTTGACTGTTCTGGACTAGTTCAATTATTTTATAAATTCAATAATCTTTATTGTCCAAGAGATACAGGTCCACAGTTTAAATATTTTAAAAAATTTAGGTCAATTAAGAAGGATGCTATTGTTTTTTGGAAAGGCCATGTCGCTATATGCTTATCAAAAAAAAAATTGATACATGCTTATGGTCCAAAGAAAAAAGTGGTGATAATGGATATAAAAAAAACAATAAATTTGATCAAAAAGACTGCTAAGCTAGAAGTGATTGGAATAAAATGAATAAAGTAACTGATGAAGTATTAAAAAAAGAATACGATAAACTTTACAAAAAATTTGTAAGTGGTGATTTTTTAGAAGTTATCAAAGGGTGTAATAAAGTACTTAAGTATAGAAAACATCAATTATTTTTTAACTTATTAAGTATCGCCTATCAAAAATCTGGCAAAATTGAAAAGTCGATTGATACTATGAAAGAAGCATTAGATCTTAATCCCAATCATCCCAATTTTTTGAATAATATAGGCACATGTTTCTATATGTTGCACAAATACTCGGAAGCTGAAAAATATTTTAAAAAAGGTTTAGAAATAGATAACAAGCACCTCCATATCCTCAATAATTTAGGAAATTTAAAAAGAGAAACTTATAAAATTGATGAGTCAATAGAATATTATAAAAAAGTTTTAAATATTCAGAATGATGCGCTTCCTTCACTTTTCAACCTGGTTGGTATTTGTAGAATTACAAATCAAAAAGAGAGTTCAAAACAATATTGCAAAAAGATATTAGAATTAAACAAAAAATTTACAGATGCAGATCGCCAATATTCTTTAGTACACAAGTACGTGGACAACGATCCACACTTAATTGAAATGTTGAAAAAAGTAGATGATAATGATTTAAATAATTTAGAAAAAATCCATGTTTGTTATGGAATTCATAAAGCTTACGAAGATATTAAAGACTATAAAAGCGCTTTTAAATATTTAAAAAAAGGGAATGACCTGTTAAAGAAAGAAGCAAGATATAATTTTAACCAAGACAAGAAAAAAATAAACAATTTTATTAGTTTTTACAAAAAGAATAAAAAAGTAAAAGTTACTGGAGATCATAGGGGCTTGATATTTATCGTTGGAATGCCACGCTCAGGTTCATCACTAATTGAACAAATACTCGCCTCCCATAAAAAAGTGTTCGGGGGAGGTGAGTTACCATACATACAGGAAATTGCTGACAAAATAATTTACGAAGAAAAAATTGATGCTCGCCTGATAAATAAATATAAAAATCAATATCTTGCACTAATTGAGGAACTGAATAACACTTCTCATATTTTTACCGACAAAGAATTGCTAAATTTTATTAATATAGGATTAATTTTAAAACTATTCCCTAATGCTAAAGTAATAAATTGCATGAGGAATCCAGTGGATAATTGTTGGTCAATTTATAAAAATTTTTTTCCAATTAAAACAAAGTTTGTGAACGATTTTAAAGATATCACTAAATTTTATAGGCTTTATCTAAATACAATGAAATTCTGGCAAAAAGAATTCCCTGAGAATATTTTCAATCTTAACTATGAAAGTTTATTGGAAAATCCAAAAGATCAAATTGAGAAAATTTTAAATTTTTGTGATTTAGAGTGGGATGAAAATGTTATGAGTCACCACAAAAGTTCACGAATAATAAGAACATTAAGTTTTGATCAGGCAAACAAACCAATAAGTAAAAAAGTTTCTAATACCATAAAAAATTATGAGAGCATGATTGGAGACTTGATAAAAGAGTTTTAGATTTAAATTCTGCCAAAATCTGGTTTTGATGTATCTTGTTTTAACAAAACTATCTTTTGTCTTACTTTTTTTAAATTCTTCAATTTTGTTTCTAAATTCTTTCTATTTAATTTTATATCCTGTTTAAATACTTTTAAATTCTTAATAAAAAGATCAATGACCTTAAGCATATTTGATTTATTATTAAAAAATATGTCTCTCCACATGATTTCATTTGAAGCAGCAATTCTAGAAAAATCTCTTAATCCTCCTGCACTAAATCTAAGAATATTGTCTTTATTATTTAAAACTTTAAAATTAGTCGCTGTCAAAATTAAATTGTAAGCAATTAAATGTGGTAAATGACTTGTTAATGCAAATATTTTATCATGTTGAACTGCATCCATAGTAACAGTTTTTGAACCAAGTAATTTCCAAAATTTCAATATTTTTTTCATTTCTTTGATTTGTGAATTTTTTTGTTTTATTATAACCGACCATTTGTTTAAAAATAGATTTTCATATCCATTTAATGGTCCAGATACTTCAGATCCTGCTATTGGATGACTTGAGATCCATTTAATATCTTTTCTTTTAATTCTGTTAATTTTTGTAATTATGTCTTTCTTTGAAGAGCCAACATCAGTAATCAATATATTTTTTTTTGAATATTTATTGCAAGCTAAAAAAATTTTTTCATATTCACTTAGTGGAGCACAAATAACAATTAAATCACATTCAGATATTTTTTTATCCATTCTTTTAATTAATTCAAATTTAAGCTTAAATTTCTTTAATGCTCTTTGATTTTCTTTTGATTTTTCAAAAACAAATATTCTTTTAGCAATTTTTTTTTTACAAACTTTCTTTAATATTGATGAACCTATTAAACCACAGCCCACAATTAGTAATTTATTAATCATTTTTTAAATATTTTTTCTAGAGTTTTAAGAAGAAGAATATTCTCTCTTGTATTTCCGATTGTTAATCTTAACTTATTTTTAATTTTATATGCTTCTAAACTTCTTAAAAGAATTCCTTTTTTTTCAAGAGATTTCTTTATTTTAATAGCAGAATATTTACATTTATCAAAATCTAATAAAAGAAAATTTGCTGAAACTTTATTGGTTTTAATATTATAATTTTCTAAAATCTTCTTAATCTTATAAGCCCATTTCAAGTTATGTTTAACTGATTTTAAGATAAAAGATTTGTCTTTTAAAGCTTCAACAGCTGCCATTTCAGCAATTTTATTTATGTTGAATGGTGGTTTGATTTTAAGAAGCTCTTTTATAATCTCCTTAGAGCCATAACCCCAGCCTATTCTAAGTGAAGCTAAACCATATATTTTTGAAAATGTTCTTAAAACAAATACATTTTTTTTATTTTTAAAAAGCTCTAATCCAGATTTATAATCTTTATTTACCATGTATTCATAGTAAGCATCATCAATTACAAGAAGAATATTTTGTCTTAACTTCTTTCTTAAATCTAGAAGCTCATTTTTTGTTAGATAAGTACCTGTTGGATTATTTGGATTAGCTAAAAAAACAATTTTGGTTTTATTTGAAACTTTATCTAAAATTCCTTGAACTGAAATTTTAAATTTATCTTCTTTCGAAAAAATAACTTTTGAACCAATTATATTGCTGTAAATTCTATACATCAAAAAACTGTACTGAGGAACAATAACCTCATCCTTTTTTTGTAAAAATAATTGACATAATAATTGTATGACTTCATCAGATCCTGAGCCACAAATAATTTGATCAAAATTACATTTAAATTTTTGCGAGATTTCTCTCCTTAAGGTTCTTGTTTTGCTGTCTGGATATTTATCCAGTTTTTTTATACTTAAAATTATCTTTCTGGATTTAGGTGATTGACCAAGTGCAGATTCATTAGCAGATAACTTGATAACATTTTTTTTTTTAAAAATAGCCGACTTTCCTGGAACATAGCTTTGCACCTTTATTTTTCTGTAATTTAATTTTTGCATAATGATATATATAAATAATATACTGGTTATTTAAATAAAATTAAATCTCTGAGCGATATAATTGACATAAATAGTAACATGTTATAAAAGAATTTTGCGCTGATTTAACTGAATTGCGAGCGCTTTAAAAAAACCGCTAAATAAGTTTTTTTTCCTCACAATTCACAAAAAATTATGAATGAAAAAGATAAAATAAAAACCTTATTGATAAAAAAACCATTGAAGCTAGATTGCGGTCAGACAATCAATGATTTTCCATTGGCTTATGAAACATATGGAAAATTAAACGATAAAAAAGATAATGCTATATTAGTTTTTCATGCACTAACAGGAGACCAATTCGCTTCAGGAACAAATCCAATTACAAACAAAGATGGTTGGTGGAATTACGCCCTTGGACCTAGTAAAGCTATTGATACCGATAAATACTTTGTAATCGCAGCTAATGTTATTGGCGGCTGCATGGGTTCTTTTGGGCCAAAAAATATAAATCCTGAATCAAACAAACCGTATGGAACCAATTTTCCTGTAATCACAATTAATGATATGGTTAATGCCCAATATAACCTACTAGAATATTTTAAAATTGAAAAATTATTCTGTGTTATAGGAGGATCTATGGGAGGAATGCAAGTCCTTCAGTTTGTATCCAACTTCCCAAATAAGGCACACACTGCAATCCCTATTGCGTGTACTGCAAGTCATTCAGCGCAAAACATAGCACTCAATGAACTTGGTAGACAATCTATAATGGCAGATAGGAACTGGCAGGATGGATTTTATGAAGAACAAAATAAACAGCCAGATAAAGGTCTTGCAGTTGCAAGAATGGCAGCACACATAACTTATTTGTCTAAAGCAGGTCTTCAAGAAAAGTTTGGTAGAAAGCTACAAGAAAGGGACGATTTAAAATTTAGCTTTGATGCTGACTTTCAAATAGAAAGTTATCTAAGATATCAAGGCTCAGTTTTTGTGGATAGGTTTGATGCAAATAGCTATTTATATATCACAAGAGCTATGGATTATTTTGACTTAACAAAGAAATTTGGTGGTAATTTATCAAAAGCTTTTGAAAAAAGTAATACAAAATTTTTTATCATATCTTTTACATCAGACTGGCTATACCCAACATCTGAAAACAGAGAAATAGTTATTGCACTTAACGCAATTGGTAAAAATGTTGGATTTGTTGAAATTACATCTGACAAGGGACATGACTCATTTTTACTTGATGTTCCAGATTTCCTCAACACAGTGAAGAATTTTTTAAACAAATCTTATGAGAAAATTTCATGAAAAAAGAGTTTCATAATATTGCAAAATTAATAACGAAAAATTCTAAGATTTTAGATGTGGGATGCGGAAATGGAGAATTAATGAAATACATTACTGAAAACATCAGTAAAGATATAAGAGGAATTGAACTATCAAAATCAAATGTTCAAAAATGTGTCGAAAAAGGTTTAACAGTTATTGAGGGTGACGCAGAAAAAGATTTAAAACAATTTCCAGACAGTTCTTTCGATTTTGTAATACTGAGTCAGACTTTACAGGCTTTCTTAGATCCAGAAAATGTATTGAATGAACTACTAAGAATTGGAAAAAAAGCAATTGTATCAATTCCAAATTTTGGACACTGGAAAGTAAGACTTCATTTGCTTTTAAAAGGCACAATGCCAGTTACAGAAAATTTACCTAACGAATGGTACAACACTCCAAACTTGCATATGTGCACAATTAAGGATTTTGAAAATTATTGCAAGCAAAGAAATATTAAAATTAATTTAAAAAATTTAAAATTTCAAAATTTGTTTTCTGAATTAGGAATTTTTATACTAGAAAAGTAAAATGAAAATTGAAATAATAAAATGTCTTACTGACAATTTTTCATATTTGTTAATCAATGAAAAAAATCTGGATGCTTGTGTGGTAGATCCTGGCGAGGCAAAACCAGTATTAGAGTATATCAATAAAAATAATTTAAATTTAAAATACATTCTAAATACTCATCATCATGGTGATCATATTGATGGAAACAATATCCTCAAAAGTAAGTTTGACGCAAAAATCCTAGCCTTTGAAGATGATAAAGATAGAATTCCTATGATTGATATTCCCTTAAAAGATAATCAGATTTGGAAGGATGGTATATTTGAATTTAAAGTAATTCATGTGCCTGGGCACACATCTGGACATATATGCTTTCATTTTTTTAACGAAAAAACAGTTTTTACTGGAGATACATTGTTTTCTTTGGGGTGTGGAAGAATTTTTGAAGGAAGCTACGAAGATATGTTTAATTCATTATTAAGATTAAAAGTTTTACCTCCTGAAACAAACGTGTACTTCGGACACGAATATACATTGAATAATGCAATTTTTTGTCAAAGATTTGATCAAAATAATTCTGAACTTAATAAAAAGATTCTTAATATAAAAAAAAAATTGGATAGTGGCTTTCCTTCTGTGCCATCTACAATAAAAGATGAATTGAATTGTAACATTTTTTTAAGGGCAAAAAATCAGGAAGAATTTTCAAAATTACGTGATTTAAAGGATAAATTTTAATCGATATAGCTTGACTATAAATACCTTAGAACTATATTGCAGCATAATTTAAAAAAACTTTTATGTCATTTGCAGTCATACAAACGGGTGGAAAACAATACAAAGTCAAAGCTGGAGAAATTTTGAAAATTGAAAAATTTCCAGATGGTAAGCCAAATAGTAAAATAGAGTTCAAGGAGATTTTGGCTTACGGAGATGACAAAAATATAGAGTTGGGTAACCCTGTTGTTTCCGGTGCAAAAGTTGAAGCTGAACTATTAAAGAATTCTAAAAATAGAACTCTTTTAATATTTAAAAAACGTAGACGTAAAAATTCAAGAAGAAAAAACGGTCACAGGCAACAATTCTCATTAATTAGAGTGAACAAAATTATGTCAAAAGATGGAAAGATCTTGTCTGAGGCAGAGAAAATTACTAAAGTAAGCAAAAAAAAAGAAGAGAAAGAAACAACAACTAAAGTTAAATAATGGCAACAAAAAAAGCAGGTGGATCGTCAAGGAACGGAAGAGATAGTGCGGGCAGACGTCTAGGAGTAAAAAGATACGGGGGTCAGTTTGTGGTGCCTGGAAATATTATTGTTAGACAAAGGGGAACAAAAATTTTCCCTGGACAAAATGTTGGTATTGGGAAAGATCATTCAATCTTTTCGGTGATAAAAGGAAAAGTAATCTTCAAAAAATCAAAGTCTGATAGGACTTACGTTTCAGTTAAACCCAATTAATATCCAAACAACTTACCCTGTTGTTTTATGAAATTTTTAGATCAAGTAAAGATATATATTAAAGCTGGCGACGGTGGATCTGGATCTCCAAGTTTTAGAAGAGAAAAATTTATAGAATTTGGTGGCCCTGATGGAGGTGACGGTGGAAAAGGTGGATCAGTAATTCTTGTCTCTGAGAGAAACTTAAATACTTTGATAGATTATAGATATCAACAACATTTCAAAGCTGAAAGAGGTGGTGATGGAAAAGGAAAAAATCAAACTGGAAAAGGTGGAGACAATTTATATTTAAAAGTTCCAATAGGTACACAGGTTTTTGAGGAGGACAATAAAACTTTAATTTTCGATTTTAAAAAAGAGAAAGAAGAATATACAGCCGCAATAGGTGGAAAAGGTGGTTTTGGGAATACGAGATTTAAATCTTCAACAAATAGAGCGCCACGTAAATTTACTAAAGGGCTTAAGGGGGAAGATTTTTGGATATGGTTGCAATTAAAAACTATTGCAGATATAGGAATTATAGGATTACCTAATGCGGGTAAATCAAGTTTATTAGCATCAATTACAAGCGCAAACCCAAAAATTGCAAATTATAAATTTACAACTCTAAACCCTAATTTAGGTGTTGCAGTATACGATGATAAAGAAATTACTTTAGCTGATATCCCTGGACTTATAGAAGGTGCTCACAAAGGTGTAGGTTTAGGAACGAAATTTTTAAAACATATTGAAAGGTGTAAAACTCTACTTCATCTAATCGATGTAACGGAAGAAGATTTAATTAGATCATATAAACAAATAAGAGCTGAGTTAGGTAAATATAGTAAATCTCTTTTAAAAAAAAACGAGATAATTGTGCTTAATAAAATTGATCTTATTGATAAAAAAAATTTAGATTCAAAAAAGAAAATTTTAAGCGGCAAAATCAAGAAAAAAATTTATGATTTATCTACCTTAGATAAATCAAAAATTACAAATATTAAATCAAAACTATTAGAATATGTATTTTGATAAATTAAACACAATAGTTATTAAAATTGGATCATCATTAATAATTGATAAGAAAAAAAAGATTAGAAGTAAATGGCTAGATAGTTTTGTAAAGGATATCCAGGGTTTCAAAAAAGAAGGTAAAAAAATTATAATTGTAAGTTCAGGAGCGATAGCTTTGGGATGTAAAAAACTTAATCTTGATAAAAAAAATCTTAAAATTGATAAGAGCCAAGCTGTTGCATCAATAGGTCAAATAGAGTTAATGAATCTATTGAAAAAAAATTTCTCAAAAAGGAAAATGGATATATCTCAAATATTAATTACTCTTGAGGACACCGAAGTAAGAAGAAGAGCCATAAATGCAAGAAGAACATTAGACAATCTTTTTGATATTGGTTTTATACCGGTGGTAAACGAAAATGATAGTATTGCTACATCAGAAATAAAATATGGAGATAATGACAGACTTGCTTCAAGAGTTGCCCAAATATCTAATGCGGATTGTCTTATTCTTCTTTCAGATGTTGGGGGGCTTTATAATAAAAATCCCAAAATTCATAAAGATGCAAAATTAATTAAAGAAGTAAAAAAAATTGATGAGAATGTATTTAAAATTGCAAATAAAACAACTGGTGAGTACGGATCAGGAGGTATGTTAACCAAAATTGAAGCTGCAAAGATATGTGGTTTAGCAGGATGTAAAATGGTGATCTCAAGTGGCTTAATATTAAACCCATTAAAATATATTAATTTATCCAAAGAGTGCACATGGTTCTTGCCAGAAATTTCAAAATTAGATGCAAGAAAGAAATGGATAGCAAGCTCTGTTTCGCCAAAAGGTGAGTTAATGATAGACAGTGGAGCTATAATAGCTCTTAAAAAAGGAAAAAGTCTTCTTGCAGCTGGAATTAAAAATATAAAAGGTAACTTTGATAAAGGGGATCATATAAAAATTGTAGATGAAAAAAATTTTGAATTAGGAAGAGGTTTAAGCTCTTTTTCATCTGAAGAAATAAGTAAGATTAAAGGGCAACATTCTGACAAGATTAATAAAATATTAGGGTATAAAACTAAATCTGAAGTAGTTCATAAAGATGATATGGTGGGATTTAGTAAATGAAAAATTATTTAAATAGAATTGGAATAAATGCAGTTAAAGCAGGATCAAAAATTATTGATAAAGAAAAAAAAAATAAAATTTTAAAAGATTATGTAAGATTATTAACTAAATATAGTGACAAAATTTTAAAAGAAAATTTAAAGGACCTGAAGGTAGCAAAACAAAAAAAATTCGATATTAATTTAATAAACAGATTAGAGCTTAATGATAATAAGATTGAAAATATCAAGAAATCTGTATTAGAGATTATTAAACTTAAAGACCCAGTAAATAGAATTGTTTCTAAATGGATTCGACCTAACAAGTTAAAGATTAAAAAAGTTACTATTCCAATTGGGGTAATTGGAGTTATTTATGAAAGTAGACCAAACGTAACTTCAGACGTCTCATCCTTATGTTTTAAATCTGGAAATAGTGTAATATTAAAGGGTGGTTCAGAGGCTTTTAATTCTAATAAAATTATCTCAAACTTATTCAGAAAAGCTCTTAAGAAAAATAAGGTTGATGTAAATTTTGTTCAATTTATTGAAAAAAAAAATAGAAAAGTGGTGGATTTTTTATTGTCCAAAATGGAGTCTTACATAGATGTAATAATTCCAAGAGGCGGCAAAAATTTAGTAAAGAAGGTAAAAAAATATTCAAATATACCCACCATAGGACATCTTGAAGGTTTGTGTCATACATTTGTAGATGAAAACGTAAATCACAAATTGGCAAGTAAAATTATATTAAATGCAAAATTAAGAAACCCTGGAATTTGTGGTGCTACAGAAACATTGCTTGTTCATAAAAAACTATCTAGCAAAAAAATCAATTTTATTATTAATGATTTATTAAACAATAATTGTAAAATATATGCTGACGACACTATCAGAAAAATTTCCTCAAAAAAAATTCATAAAGCAACACAAAAAGATTGGTCGACCGAATACTTGTCATTAAAGATTTCTGTTAAAAAGGTCAATAATGTAGAAGATGCTGTCGAACACATTAATAAATATGGCACCTCGCATACTGAGGCAATTATTTCTAATAATAAAAAAAATACAAAATACTTTTTTCAAAATGTGAAGAGTTCAATATTAATTCATAATTCATCGACTCAATTTGCAGACGGAGCTGAACTTGGCTTTGGTGGTGAAGTGGGTATATCAACTAATAAATTACCGCCGAGAGGTCCTGTTGGTTTAAATCAACTTGTATCTTATAAATATGAAGTTATAGGAAATGGCCAAATACGATCTTAAAAAAAAAGTTAGACTAGGTATTCTTGGCGGAACCTTTGATCCTGCTCACAAAGGGCATTTAAAAATTTCTAAAGTTGCTAAAAAATTATTTAAATTAGACAAAATTGTATGGGCAATTACTGAAAAAAATCCTTTTAAAAGTAAGAGTTTTTATAGCCTTAAAAAAAGAGTTCAAATTGCAAATAATTTAACAAAAAAAACAAAGTATGTGACTGTTGGTTTTTATGAAAAAAAAATTAAATCTAATAAGACGATTAAGCTTATAAAATTTTTTAAAAAGAATCGTAGTAACGAAATTTTTTTTATAATGGGAGCTGATAATCTTATAAATTTTCATAAATGGAATAATTGGTCTAAAATTGGAAAGTTGGCAAAAATTTTAGTTTTTGATAGAAGCGGGTACAAGAAAAGATCAAAGGAATCAGTGGCTTATAGGAACCTAAAAAAAAGGGGTCTAAAATACATAAGTTTTAATAAGGTAAATATTTCATCTTCTCAAATAAGAAATATTTGATAAGGTAAATAATTAATGGCCGAAAACTTAGACTTAAAAAAAATCATCATCAAAACACTCGATAGTAACAAAGCTTTAGACATAGTATCTATAGATCTTAAAGATAAATCCTCAATAGCTGACTATATGATTGTTGCAAGTGGAACGTCTTCTAGACATATCCAGTCTCTTTCTGAACAGGTTTTGGAAAAGTTTAAAACTAATGGATTAAAAAATTGTAAAATTGAGGGAAAAGATAGTCCTGAGTGGAAACTAGTAGATGGAATAGACATTGTAGTTCATATTTTTAACCCAGAGAAAAGAAAGTTTTATGAATTAGAAAAAATTTGGTCTGAATTAATTCCAAAAGAGAAAGTTATTGTTTAATGAGAATAATTATTTTTATAATTATAATTTTTCATACGTTTACACTTGCATTTTCAAATAATGACAACATTTACGATAAAGTAGATTTATTTGGAGAAGTGCTTGATAAAGTCAACAAAGAATATGTTGAAGAGATAGATCAAGCTGAAGCTATGGATGCTGCAATCGATGGCGTCTTAAGATCGCTTGACCCATATTCTGCATATTTATCACCAGAGGATCTTAAACAAATGGAAACTGAAACAAGCGGTAAATTTGGGGGATTAGGAATCGAAGTCAGTATGGAAGCAGGTGTTGTAAAAGTAATATCTCCAATAGATAATTCTCCAGCTGACAAAGTTGGTGTTAAAGCAGGTGATTACATAGTGAAAATAAATGACACGCAGGTACAAGGAAAAACATTGACTGAAGCTGTTGATTTAATGAGAGGACCAGTTGGAAGTAGTATCGAAATTACAGTTAGAAGAGTTGGGAAAAAGAAATCATTAATATTCAATATTACAAGAGAAATTATTCAAATCGCATCAGTGAAATCAAAGACTTATGATAAGAAAATTGGTTACTTAAGATTGACGTCATTTAATGAAAATAGTGGTAGTCAAATCAAAACTGAGATTAAAAAATTTAAAAGAGATAAAAAAATTGAAAGCTATATCCTTGACTTGCGTAATAATCCTGGAGGATTATTATCTCAAGCAATTAAAATATCAGATTTTTTTCTTGAGGATGGAGAGATTGTATCGACCAAGGGCCGTCAAAAAAGTGAAAATAGAAAATGGTTTGCAAGTAGTGGAGATTTAATAAATGGTAAAACTCTTGTAGTTTTAATTAATAATGGGTCTGCGTCAGCATCAGAAATAGTTGCGGGAGCATTAAAGGATCACAAAAGAGCAGTTTTGGTTGGTGAGAGTACATATGGTAAAGGTTCTGTTCAATCAATAATTCCTCTTAAAAATGAGGGAGCAATTAGACTAACAATTTCAAAATATTATTTACCTTCAGGAAAATCAATTTCAGAGGTTGGTATAGCACCTGATATATCAATTGAAGAAGAAGAGAGTGATTTTCGAATTGATACAGAAACTGATAATCAATTAAATTTTGCACGTAAACTTTTAGCAGGATAGATGCTCGAAAAGTTTAAAAAGTTGCCACTTAGAAAAGGAGTGGGGATTGTTTTACTTAATCAAAATAACGAAGTCTTTGTAGCAAAAAGAATAGATAATCCAAACAATTATTGGCAAATGCCTCAGGGTGGAATTGATGAAAACGAGGATTATCTTGATGCAGCTACAAGAGAGTTAGAAGAAGAAACAAGTATAACAAATGTTAAATTGATTAAAGAGTTGGACGGTTTTCAAACTTATCTGCTTCCTCAAAATCTTTTAGGAATTATATGGAAAGGAAAATACAAAGGTCAAATACAAAAGTGGTTTTGTATGAGATTTCTGGGTAGTGATAACGAAATAAATATAAGAACCAAAAAGCCTGAGTTCTTAGAGTGGAAATGGATAAACCTTGAAGATATTACGAAAAATGTGGTTGATTTCAAATTAGACGTTTATAATGAAGTCAAAAAAAAAGTGTTGGATATTTTAAAATAATCTAATTGAGTCTATTCAAAACATCAATTTTTTGATTTGTTATAAATCTTTTTTGGTCGTCTAAATTTTCATCTTTTAAAGCTTCATTGGCCTCATTTATCATTGAGCTTAAATCGTCTTTTTTAATTTCTTTTATGTCGATAATTCTGCTGGTAAGAATTGATAAAGAATTTTCACTAAATTCAATAATTCCATCTTCAACATATAATTCCTTTACTTCATTGCCTGTAAAAATCTTGACTATTCCAGGTTTTAAAAATGAAATTATAGATATGTGATCTTTCAAAATACCCATATCACCTTCAAATGCAGGTACCACCACTTCAGATACATTATCTGAAGAAAGGAATAATTTTTCTGGATTAACAATTTCCAAGTTAAACGAATCTGACATTATGCAGCGGTTTCTTTCTCCATTTTTTTAGCTTTCTCAATGGCCTCTTCGATAGTACCAACCATATAAAATGCTGCCTCAGGAAGATGATCATATTCACCTTTACAAATTGCATCAAACCCTTTTATAGTTGAGTCTAGATCTACTAATTTTCCAGGTGATCCAGTAAAAACCTCTGCAACAAAGAATGGTTGAGATAAAAATCTTTGTATTTTTCTAGCTCTGGCTACAATTAATTTGTCCTCTTCGGATAGTTCATCCATTCCGAGAATTGCAATGATATCTTGTAAAGATTTGTAGGTTTGAAGCACTTTTTGTACTTCTCTAGCTACTCTATAGTGTTCATCACCCACAATTCTTGGATCTAGTATTCTTGAAGTAGAGTCTAAAGGATCAACCGCAGGATAAATACCTATTTCTGCTATCTGTCTTGATAATACTGTTGTTGCATCTAAGTGAGCAAAAGATGTTGCTGGTGCAGGGTCAGTTAGATCATCTGCAGGCACATAAATCGCTTGCACTGAAGTAATTGAGCCTTTATTTGTCGTCGTAATTCGCTCTTGTAGGTTACCCATATCGGTAGCAAGAGTTGGTTGATATCCAACAGCTGAAGGTATCCTGCCTAATAATGCAGAAACTTCTGAACCAGCTTGCGTAAATCTAAAAATATTATCAACAAAAAATAATACGTCTTGGCCTTCTTGATCTCTAAAATATTCAGCAACAGTCAATCCAGTTAACGCGACCCTTGCTCTTGCTCCTGGGGGCTCGTTCATTTGACCATAGACTAATGCAGCTTTTGAACCTTTTCCTTCAGGCTTAATTACTCCTGAATCAATCATCTCATGATAAAGGTCATTTCCTTCTCTAGTTCTTTCCCCTACACCTGCAAAAACTGAAAAGCCACCATGTGCTTTAGCAACGTTATTTATCAATTCCATAATTAAAACAGTCTTTCCAACGCCTGCACCGCCAAATAATCCAATTTTTCCACCTTTTGCATATGGCGCTAAAAGATCAATAACCTTAATACCTGTAACTAATATTTCAGTCTCTGTAGATTGATCATTAAATTCTGGAGCCGCTCTATGGATTGGCCAATTTTCTTTACTCTTAACATCACCTTTTTCATCTATAGGTTCACCAATGACATTTATAATTCTTCCTAGTGTTTCTGGTCCAACTGGAACTTTAATTGGTGCGCCTGTATCTGTTACTTCATCTCCCCTTTTAAGACCCTCTGTAGAGTCCATAGCAATGGTTCTTACACTAGACTCTCCCAAATGTTGGGCTACTTCTAAAACTAACCTATTCCCTGAATTTTTACATTCTAGTGCAGTTAAAATCTCAGGTAATTCTCCTTCAAAATTTACATCAACAACTGCTCCGATGATTTGAGTTATTTTTCCTTTTCTCATATTATAAACTTTCAGCTCCTGATATTATTTCAATTAATTCTTTTGTAATAGCTGCTTGTCGACTTCTATTATATTCAATTGTGAGTTTCTCAACCATTTCCCCAGCATTTCTTGTCGCATTATCCATTGCGCTCATTCTTGATCCTTGTTCGCTAGCGGAATTCTCCAACATTGCTTTAAAAATTTGTGTTGAAATATTCTTCGGTAACAAGTTATTTAATATTTCATCCTCTTCGGGCTCAAACTCGTAATTCATAACATCGTTTTTTTCGTCTGATTTCTCGGATTTCAATGGGATAATTTGTTGTTCTTGAGGTATTTGGGTAATGACATTTTTAAATTTATTAAAGAAGATTGTGCAAACATCGAATTCTCCTTTCTCAAATTTCTCAATTATCATTTTTCCTACTTTATCAGCGTCAAAGTAATTTACATTTTTAGATTCTTTGAAAGAAAATTTCTCAATTATTTGCTCTTTATAAGCTCTTTTAAGTTGGTCAAATCCTTTTGATCCAATAGTTACTATCTTAAGCTCCTTACCACTATCCAATATTTTTTTGAAATAAGACTTTGCTTTTTTGGTGATATTTGAGTTAAAACCCCCACATAAACCTCTGTCAGAGGTCATTACCACACAGAGATGCACATTATCTTTACCTGAGCCGGCTAAAAGCTTCGGTGCATTTTCTTTATCATTAATGTTCTTAGACAAATTTAAGATTATATTATGCATCTTATCAGAATAAGGTCTTCCTTTTTCAGCACTTTCCTGAGCTTTTCTGAGCTTTGCAGCTGCAACCATTTTCATTGCTTTTGTAATTTTTTGTGTAGATTTTACACTTGTTATTCTTTTTTTTAAATCGTCTAAACTAGCCATAATTATTTATCAAAACTTTTCTTTAAATCCAAAATAATGCTTGTTAATTTTTTCTCATTTTCTTCTTCGAGTTTTCCAGATGAAATTATTAAATTTATTAAATCTGGTTGCTCAGATTTACATTTCTCAATTATATCTTTCTCAAATTTTGATATATCTTTTTGTTGGATATCGTCTAGGTGACCTTTTACACCACAAAAGACAGAAATGACTTGCTCAGCCACTGTCATTGGAGAATATTGTTTTTGTTTCAATAATTCAGTTAATTTTGCTCCTCTATTTAAAAGTTTTTGAGTTGATGCATCTAAGTCAGATCCAAACTGTGCAAAAGCTGCCATCTCCCTATATTGAGCGAGTTCTAGTTTCATAGATCCAGAAACTTTTTTCATAGCTTTTGTTTGAGCAGAAGATCCTACCCTTGAAACTGATAAGCCAACATTAATTGCAGGTCTTATTCCTTGATTGAATAGTTCTGTCTCTAAAAATATTTGTCCATCAGTAATTGAGATTACGTTGGTAGGTATGTAAGCTGATACGTCTCCTGCTTGAGTTTCGATGATTGGCAACGCAGTTAATGATCCTCCGCCATGTTCGTCACCTAATTTTGCTGCTCTTTCAAGTAATCGACTATGTAAATAAAAAACGTCTCCTGGATATGCCTCTCTTCCTGGAGGACGTCTTAAAAGAAGTGACATTTGTCTGTAGGCTACTGCTTGTTTTGAAAGATCGTCATAAATAATTAAAGCATGCATTCCATTATCTCTAAAATGTTCACCCATAGCACATCCAGTGTATGGAGCTAAAAATTGTAATGGAGCTGCATCTGAAGCTGTTGCTGCAACAATTGTTGTATATTCCATAGCTCCAGCCTCTTCTAAAGTTTTCTCTATTTGTCTAACAGTCGATCGTTTTTGACCTATTGCAACATAAATACAATAAAGTTTTTGTTTTTCATCACCTGACTCGTTTATCTTTTTTTGATTAATTATCGCATCAATAGCAACAGCAGTTTTTCCTGTTTGACGATCTCCAATAATTAATTCCCTTTGACCTCTACCTATTGGAACCAAACTATCAATTGATTTTAAACCTGTTTGCATTGGTTCGCTAACAGATTTTCTTGGAATAATTCCTGGTGCTTTCACCTCAACTCTACTTCGTTTAATACTTTTGTCTAAAGCTCCTTTCCCGTCTATTGGATTTCCTAATCCATCAACAACTCTTCCAAGTAATTCTTTCCCAACTGGTGTGTCAACAATCGCTCCAGTTCTTTTGACTGTGTCACCTTCTTTAATTGCTCTATCATCACCAAAAATAACTACCCCAACGTTATCGCTTTCTAAGTTTAACGCCATACCTTTAGAACCATCAGCAAATTCTACCATCTCACCGGCTTGAACATTGTCGAGTCCGTAAATTCTTGCTATTCCGTCACCTACAGATAAAACTTGACCAATTTCTGTTACTTCAGATTTATCTCCAAATTTTTTAATTTGTTCTTTTAATATTTTTGTTACTTCTGATGGGTTAATATCCATTATACTTCCTTCATTAAGTTTTTCATTTTCATTAATTTATTCTTTAAAGAGTTATCAATCATAATACTTCCAATTTTTATTTTTACTCCAGCAAGCAATGATTCATCAACCTTATAACTTAAGTTAATTTTTGAATTAAAGTCTTTAGTCATTTCCTCTTTAATTTTTTCTATCTGGGAATTATCTAATTTTTTTGAAGATACAAGTTCAGCTCTAACTTCTCCTCTTTGAATTGAACAATAGGTGATAAAATCGTTTAAAATATTTTTTAAAAAAAATATTCTTCTTTTATGAATAAGAAATTTAATAAACTTAATAAACAAGCTGTTCAATTTTATTTTTTCAAAAATTGCAATAAAAACCTCAAGCTGTTTATCTTGTTTGAATGTAGGATCTTTTATAAAAGTTGACAAATCCTGAGAGTCTTTAATTACGTTGTATATGGACTTTGCCTGAACCTCAATTTCATCTAACACACTATTCTCCTTCGCAAGCTCAAATAAAGACTGAGAATAACTGTTTGTAGCTTTAGTTTGGGAATTAGACAAGTTAGATCCTTTGTAATTGCTGATAAATTTTCAGATTAATTAACATATAGGCAAGTAACGATCAAGTAAGAGCTTTAAAAAAAGTCACAAAAATAACAGTTAATTGAAATTTATTGGATCAACATCAACTGAAAGTTTTATTCCTTTTGGGATATTAAATCTTTTAAGTGCCATTTTTAAGTTTTTCTGAGCTAAAATATTCTTTGCAGATCTTAATAAAATCCTATTCCTGTAATTTCCTCTTACTTTATAAATCGGAGCATTTACTGGTCCAAGAATCTTAACTTTAAGGTTTTTTTTTAAAAATTCCGACAATTCAAATGATACTTGGTCAGATTTTTTACTATTTTGAGCGCTGACTATTATTGATATAAATCTCTCAAATGGAGGTAATAAATTCTTTTCCCTCAGAATTAATTCTTTATCCAAAAAAACATAAGGATCAGGATTTACTATTTGCGATATATAATCTGAGTTAAAATTCATTGTTTGAAAATAAACAGTTGAAGGCTTTCCTTCTCGACCTGCTCTCCCTGATAGTTGGTGATAAAGTTGTACAGTTTTTTCAGCACTTCTTAAATCGTAGCCTCTAGAGGAATAGTCAATATCCAATACAATTATACAATTCAGGTTAGGAAAATGAAACCCTTTTGAAATCAATTGAGTCCCAATTAAAATATTAATCTTATTATCTATTATCTCCTGGATTTTAGAAGATGAGTCCTTTTTATTCATAGTGTCACTTGAGAAAATTAAAGTGTTTTTGTTAGGAAAAATCTTTTTTATTTCCTCGAGTATTTTTTCCACACCTGGACCACTAAAGCTAAAATCACATTTAGAGTCCTTTGAAGAGCAGTCTCGTTCCATTTTTGCGGAGTAACCACAATAATGACATAAAACTTTATTTCTTATCTTATGATAAACCAGATTGATTGAACAAAAAGGACAGTCAAAAGTTTTCAAACAATTTTTACACAGTACAAAGGGTGAGTAACCTCTTCTATTTACAAAAAATAAAACCTGATTTTTTCTAGATAAATTATCTTTAACTTTTTTAATTAATTCCTCTGAAATAAATGTTCCTTTTTTTTCATTTTTTTTTATTTTAATAATTTCATAATCCGGCAACTTTGCATCTCGAAATCGCTCAGTTAATCTAGATGAATGAAACTTTTTTCCTTTAATATTTTTATAAGTTTCTATAGATGGAACAGCAGATATCAAGTTGATAGGTATATTTTCAAATGATGCTCTGGATATTGCCATATCCCTGGCATGATAATTTACACCCTCATCTTGTTTGTAAGATTGGTCGTGTTCTTCGTCTATTGTAATAAGACCTAACTTTTTAAAAGGTAAAAATAAAGCCGACCTAGCTCCAATAACAACTTTAATCTTTCCTGATTTCAAGCCACTCCAAATTATCTTTTTATTTTTTTTTGTAACTGATGAATGCCAAATAGCTGGTTTAAAACCAAAAAAAGAAATGAAATTTTTTTCAAATTCTTTTGTAAGGCCAATTTCTGGAAGTAAAATTAAAGATTGATAGCCCTCATTCAGTTTTTTTTTAATTGCATTAAAATAAACTATTGTTTTTCCTGAACCTGTAGTTCCTTGTAATACATGAACTCTAAAGTTTTTATCCCCCTTTTCTATTTCTGATAAACTTTTTTTTTGCTGAGTATTTAGACTATAATCTTTGGTTGGGTGTTTTTTATTAAACTGATCGTAAGTGTCTTCTTTATAATCTTCTTCTAAAGAACTATTTACTAGGTGAAGTTTTAGCGCCATACCCTTGGGAACAATATTATAATCAGAAAACCAGTTTAAAAATTTTATTGTTTTATTTTCTAAAGGGTCTTTTGTAAATTTTTTAATGATATCTTTAATTTTAAATTTTTTTTTAGGCTCTTCCTCAAAATCATCCCAAATAATACCTATCATTTTTTTTTGACCAAAAGGCACTTCTACATAATCGCCAATTTTCAGTTTTTCTTTTGAAGTGTATGTAAATGGGTGATCAAAAATGTTCGGTAATAGTACTGGTACTTTCATTTCATTATGAAAAATTTAAAGTGTATTGGTAATTTATTTACAACTCTATTTCTGTTGATATACAATAAATGTAAAGCAATATCTAGACCTAAAGATCAAGATCAAGAAAATGAACACTAAAAAGTTTTTTATCATCAACCCAAGTTTTCTTAACTTTCCAACCGGCTTCATTTGCCAAATTTCTGAAAGATTTAATCGTGTATTTATGAGAATTCTCAGTGTGAATCTCTTCATTTTTTTTAATTGAATATTTTGAGCCATTGATTCTGATATTATTATTTTTTTTTGCTCTTAGTCTCATCTCAATTCTTTTTTTTGATTTATTATAAATTGCTAAATGTTTATAAAAATTTAAGTTTATATTAGTACCCAATTCGGTATTCATTCTTTGTAAAATATTTTTGTTAAATTTTGCAGTTATGCCTTTTTTATCATTGTAAGCAGAAATAAGGGTTGGAATATCTTTAATTAAGTCAGCACCAATGATAATTTTTTTGGCTTTAAATTTCATTTTGAGCATTTTTAAAAATTTTACAGCATCCTTTTTCTCAAAATTACCTATAGTTGAACCTGGAAAAAAAATAATTATGTTCTCTGATGAATTAATTTTAAAAGGTAATTTATCACTTCCTGAGAAATCATATCCTTTGGGAGTAATAGCTACTTTTGGAAATTTCTTTTTAAAACTTTGAGATATTTTTATTATATAATCTTCAGAAATATCTAGGGGTATGTATTTTTTTGGCTTATCTAGGCTACTTAAAAAAATTTCTATTTTTTTGATATCTCCAGCGCCTGGTTCAATTAAAACCGCACCCTTGCCTATTTTATTAGCAATTTCAATTTTATTATCTCTTAAAATTTTTCTTTCTGTTCGTGCTGGGTAATATTCTTTCAATTTAGTGATTTCTTCAAAAAGTTTTGATCCTTTAAAGTCATAAAACCATTTAGAACTTAGCTTCTTATTTTTCTTACTTAAACCGAAACTTACTTCTTGTAAAAATGATTTCATTTTATGTTAGGGACAACTAAAAGACGGTTAATTGGCATTGAAAATCGCCCTTGTCTTTGCGTGTCAGTACTTTGTTTGGATATTGCTAAAAGTTCAGATAAATTTGTGATCATTAATTTTCTGCTCTCCGGCTTTAGAACAAATGCAGCATAGAAAAATCCTGCTGCAATTTCAGCCACTTGAATAGCAGGTCCCTCCATAGATACAACATTTGTTTCGATATTTACTTTTGCTTCTGGGAAAGCTTTATGTATAAGATTACTTAGGCTTTCTGATCCTCGTATTCTTGGATCACCTAAATCAATCTCTCCATAATTAGGTATTTCTTTTTGTACATAGCTATAAATTAAATCGTGTACTTCCTTATAATTAGGTGCTGCACTCATTGGCCCATCAACTAGTGCTACAAACTGACCTTCTGAAGTTAAAACTCGTCTGATTTCGTCCAACACTGGTAATATCGGGTCCATCAATGTTAAAGCCCAATGACACAGGACAATGTCGATAGAATTATCATCGATTGTTGTCAATTTTTGTGCTTTTGACTCAATTAGATTGATTCCGCTGTTTATAAGACGAGTCTTGGCTAATGCTAATTCTTCAGGACACATGTCTACACCTTTTAAATTTAAATTTTTATTGCGATCAAATAAGATTTTTAGTAGTGGCCCTGACCCACAGGCAAGATCTAATACTCGTAAACTTTCATTATTAGGTACAAGTTCAGCTAGCCATTCATAACTGTTACGTCCAGTTTCATCACGACAAAAACTTGCGCACACTTCAGTAAACCCTGTATGTTCTTGATGTATAGTTTTTAAATGATCAACTAAAGCATTACTATCGGGATATAGATTGCGAGCAAGACTGTCGGTCCAGATCGAATTTAGTCCCTTCTGATTGTTTGTATCTTTCATGATTTATCTTTAACTGGCCAACAAATTGGGTTTAGTGGACTAGCTGCTACATCTCCTGGTTTGACATTGGGCATAAATTTCTGCCAGTCACCAGATACCATCGTGGGACTATTAATTACTCTTGCTCCATCTCGGTAATAAGTATTGGCAAGAGCTACTCGGCTACGATTGGTACGGTTACGTGAAGCGGTATGAAAATTTAAATTATGATGAAAGCTAACTTCGCCTAGTTCAAAAGGAGTTTCATTCACGCTTACATTATTTTTTGAAAAAATATCTGATATCCCTCGGTCGTATCTGGTGCCAGTTTTTTCAAAGGTAACAGCATTGACTAATTTGTGGACACTGAGTGGATAGGCAAAAGAAAGTGGTCCCATTTCAAGAGGAGTTGGTTGTGCAGGCACCCAAGCGGTGACCACGTCATTAGTGTCGAGAGGAAAATGATGGTCGTCGAAGTGCCAAGGAGTACGACCACAAC
Source organism: uncultured Pelagibacteraceae bacterium (assembly GCA_902514805.1). Taxonomy (GTDB): domain Bacteria; phylum Pseudomonadota; class Alphaproteobacteria; order Pelagibacterales; family Pelagibacteraceae; genus Pelagibacter. The sequence goes on from CABXSF010000005.1 coordinate 31,493, forward strand.
CAGCTTGTTTGGCTAGCACATTGTCATGGTAAAGTCTAACAGCTGATACTTCGAGAAGATTTGCTGAAATTTGTCCTAGACGAGGTGATAATACGTAGGCGCGAAGCAATTTATTATCAGGCCAAATCATTTCAAGACTAAGGAAGCGGTTATGAGCCCCTTTATCTGGATCAACTTTAAACTCTTCTTTTAATAAATTAATTAATTCAGCTCGTAGTTTTAACACTGACCCCGGGGAGAAAACCTTTTTAAGTTTTATGAAACCATTTTTTTTAAAAAAATCAATTTGATCATCAAACAAATGGTAGGGTTCAGCTAACTCTGAAATAACCTCATCATCAGTTGGTATTGAAATATCTGGTAAGGGTTCGGCGTTAATAATTTCATCTTTTTTAACATTATTTTCTGCTAAGCTAACATACCAGTCCCACCAAGCTTGGTTGTCCTTGTCCCATGGTTTACTGATATCGGTAGCATCAGATATTTTAGACTTAAATTTATTATAAGACTTTGTCATTAGGAGTATCTTATGGTTTTATTTTAAATTAATAAGAGCGCGTTTTGACATAAGGTTATTTGTGATTTTCAAGAGTGTATTTGTCTTTTTTCAACAGATAAAGCTGCCTCTTTTATTGCCTCAGAAAATGTTGGATGAGCATGACACGTTCGTGCGATATCTTCAGAGCTTGCTCCAAACTCCATTGCAACTGCCATTTCTGCAATCATTTCTCCTACGTGAGGCCCTATCATATGTACTCCTAAAACTTTATCAGTGTCTTTATCGGCTAAAATTTTAACGAAACCTTCAGGCTCATCAATCGCTTTAGCTCTTGAGTTAGCCATAAAAGGAAACTTTCCAATTTTATAAGACTTGTTTTTTCCTTTTAGTTGTTCTTCTGTTAAACCTATGCTTGCTACCTCAGGAGTGGTGTATATTACTCCTGGAATTAAATCGTAGTTTACATGACCAGATTGACCTGCAATTATTTCTGCAACCGCAATCCCTTCCTCCTCTGCTTTGTGGGCTAACATTGGCCCATCTATTACATCTCCAATTGCGTAAATATTTTTTGCTGAAGTTTGAAATTTTTTGTCAATTTTAATCCTTCCTTTTTCATCTGATTTTACTCCTGCAGAACTCAAGTTTAAATTGGATGTAAATGGTTTTCTTCCAATTGATATTAAAGCTACATCACAATTAAAATCTTTATTATCTCCATTCTTATCTGAAGTTGTAATTTGTACCCCACTGTTAGTTTTTTTGATGCTAGTTACTTTTCTATTTAGGTGAAACTTAATATTTTGTTTCTTCAATATTTTCATAAACTCTTCTGAAATCTCTCTATCCATTCCAGGTGTAATGTGATCTAAAAATTCGATTACATTGACTTCAGCCCCGAGACGAGACCAGACAGAACCCATTTCTAAACCTATGTAACCCCCACCAACAACAACTAGACTTTTCGGAACTTCTTTTAAAGATAAAGCACCAGTTGAAGAAACGATCGTTTTTTCATCGAATTCAACTTTAGGCATAGGCATCGCTTCAGATCCAGTTGCAATAATAATGTTTTTTGCCTCAATTTCTTTTATTTTACCATCTTCGCCTTTCACTGATATTTTCTTCTCAGAAATAAAACTACCAAAACCTTTTAAGTAAGTTACCTTGTTTTTTTTGAAAAGAAATTCTACACCCTTGGTCAGGATTGAAACTGCTTTATCCTTATTTTTCATCATCTTATCTAAATTGAGTTTTACATCTCCTGTCTCAATTCCAAGTTTAGAGAAATTTTTAGCTTTTTTAAAATTCTCAGATAAATTTAATAAGCTTTTTGAGGGAATGCATCCAATGTTTAGACAGGTTCCGCCCAAGGCACCTCTGGCTTCTATACAAGCAGTTTTTTGACCTAATTGAGCTAATCTTATAGCGCAAACATATCCGCCTGGTCCGCCACCAATCACTACCGAGTCAAATTTTTCTGTCATAAACTATAAATTTAAAAATAATTTTCTTGGGTCCTCTAAGTTATCTTTTGTATTTTTCAAAAAAGAAACTGCCTCTTTTCCATCTATTATTCTATGATCATATGATAAAGCTATATACATTATTGGTCTAATTTTAATTTCACCATTTACCACATGCGGCCTTTCTACAATATTATGCATTCCTAAAACTCCGGATTGAGGTAAATTTAATATTGGTGTTGATAACATAGACCCATAGACACCGCCGTTGCTGATAGTAAATGTCCCGCCCTGAAGATCGTCAATTGTAATTTTTCCATCTCTTGCTTTGTCTGACAATTCTTTGATCTTCTTTTCTATGTCTGCAAAAGACATTTCATCAGCATTTTTTAAAACTGGAACCACAAGACCTTTTTCAGTACCTACTGCAAAACTTATATTATAATAGTTCTTATAAATTATATTTTCTCCCTCGATTTCAGCGTTAATTGCTGGAAAAAGTTTTAAACTTTCAATACAAGCTTTAACAAAAAAGGACATAAAACCAAGTTTTATGCCAAACCTATCTTGAAAATCACTTTGATTTTCTTTTCTCATGTCGATAATACCACTCATATCAACTTCATTGAAAGTTGTAAGCATTGCCGCATTATCTTGAGCTTGTTTGAGTCTTTTAGCAATTGTTAGTCTTAGCCTTGTCATTTTTATTTTTTCTTCTTGGCCAAACTTTATTTTCCGATCAGAAGGTCCAGGTTTAACGTTCATTAAACTTAATAGATCACCTTTTGAAACTCTTCCACCCCTGCCAGTTCCTTGAATTTCTTTTAAGTCAATTTTATTATCTGCAGCAATCTTTCTTACAGCAGGAGAAACAGATAAATCCTTTGTTTTTTTAGATTTCCCTTTTTCAGGAGATACTTCTTCTGTAAGGATTAATGGTTCTTCCTTACCTATATTTTCATTAGGTTCTGAAATTTTTTCTTCTTTATCGAACAGTTTTGTTACAACTTCTTTTGATTCAACTTCTTTTTTTAAACTAACAATATTATCCTCGTTATTTGCTACTTTCTCTTCTTTAGGTTCATCCTCAATTTCATCATTTTTTGAGCTTCCTCCAATTATTGATCCAAGTACAGCTCCCACCTCAACCGTTGAGCCATTTTGAGCACTTATTTCGCTTAATACTCCATCTGAGGGGGATGGAACCTCTAAATTTACTTTATCAGTTTCAAGTTCAACAACAGGTTCATCGGCTTCAACACTATCACCTTTATTTTTTAACCATTTAGCTACGGTTGCTTCTGTTATACTTTCTCCTAAAACTGGAACTAAAATTTTGTCTGACATTATTCTAAAATTTTATCTATAATTTCTTTTTGTTGTTTTGCATGTCTTTTCGCATATCCAGTAGCTGGTGAAGCTGAAGGATTTCTGCCAATAAACTTTAATTTCTTTTTAACCTCTAAATTATCTAAAGTCCATTGAATATAATCTCTTACCGAAAACCAAGCACCCATATTTTTAGGTTCTTCTTGACACCAAATAAATTTAGCGTATTCAGCATATGGTTTAATAGCTTTTGTCAAAGACCTTACTGGGAATGGATAAAGTTGCTCTATTCTTATAAAAACTACATCGTCAATTTTCTCTTTTTCTCTTGCCACCAAAAGATCAAAATATATTTTTCCAGAGCATAGAATGACTTTCCTTATCTTTTTTGGTTTTTTTAATTCAATCAATTCATTCTTTTTATCTAAGGCTTGATCCTGTAAAACTCTATGAAATGAATTATTTTTATCAAAATCCTCTATGTTTGAAACACAGTATTTGTTTCTCAACAAAGATTTTGGAGTCATTATGACAAGTGGCTTTCTAAATTCTCTGTGAATCTGTCTTCTAAGAGCATGAAAATAATTTGCTGGAGTTGTGCAATTAAGCACTTGCAAGTTTTCTTGAGCACAAAGTTGCAAAAATCTTTCAAGTCTTGCTGAAGAGTGCTCAGGTCCTTGTCCTTCATAGCCGTGCGGAAGCAATAAAACTAGCCCCGAAGCTCTAAACCATTTCCTTTCTCCAGAGGCAATGAATTGGTCAATTACAACTTGAGCTCCGTTTGCAAAATCTCCAAATTGCGCCTCCCAAATCGTTAAAGTTTCTGGTTCAACTAAGCTATATCCATACTCAAATCCAAGCACTGCTAATTCAGATAAAAAACTATCTACAATTTCAAATTTTTTCTGTTTTGTAGATACATGATCTAACGGCATGTATCTTGAGTTATCTATTTGATTTCGTAAAACTGAGTGTCTTTGGCTAAACGTACCACGACCACTATCTTGACCGACTAATCTCACAGGAAATCCCTCTTCGAGTAATGTTGCAAATGCTAATGTTTCTGCATTAGACCAATCAATATTTTTTTCCTCTTGAACACAGTTATTTCTATTTTCAAAAACTTTTTGTATAGTTTTATGAATATTAAGCTCTGGTTTTAGAAGGTTTATTTTTGCAGAGAGTTTCTTTAATTTCGTCGTATCAACCCCTGTCTGCCCTCTTTTATCCTTACCTTTCTTCGGTTGATATCTTGACCAAGTACCTTCAAACCAATTTAGTTTTGGTTTGTAATCATTCGCATTTTTAAATTGTTCATCCAAAAGATTTTTGAAATCATTAACTTTCTTTTTGAATTGATCTTCAGTTATACTGTTATTTTCGATAAGTTTTTTCCCATATATATTTAAAGTAGATGGATGCGATCTTATTTTTTTGTACATTAAAGGTTGTGTAAAAGAAGGCTCATCTCCCTCATTATGACCAAACCTTCTGTAGCAAATCATGTCAATTACAACATCTTTGTTAAATTTTTGTCTAAACTCAATTGCGATTTTAGCACAATGAACAACTGCCTCTGGATCATCTCCATTACAATGAAGAATAGGAGCTTCTACAATTTTTCCTAAATCAGATGGGTATGGGCTTGATCTAGCAAACCTTGGGCTGGTGGTAAAACCAATTTGATTATTTACTATAATATGAATAGTTCCACCTGTGTTATGACCCTTTAAACCTGACATAGCAAAACACTCAGCAACAACACCTTGTCCTGCAAATGCAGCATCTCCGTGAATAAGTAATGGTATCACCTTTTTTCTTTCTGAGTCACTATGAAAATATTGCTTCGCTCTTGTTTGACCAAGAACAACAGGATTAACTGCCTCTAAATGAGAAGGGTTGTCAGTAAGACTTACATGTACAGAGTTTCCATCGAAAGTTCTATCTGATGAAGCACCTAGATGGTATTTGACATCACCTGTCGAGTCCTCACTTGAGGAAGCAAATTCACCTGCAAATTCGTTAAAAATTCTTTTATAAGATTTTTGTAGGACATTTGCTAAGACATTTAATCTCCCCCTATGTGACATTCCAATTTTAATTTCTTTAACTCCTAATTGGCCCCCTCGTTTAATAATTTGCTCTAGCGCTGGTATTAAAGACTCTGCACCATCAAGTCCAAATCTTTTTGTTCCAACATATTTTTTTGCTAAAAATTTCTCAAAACCCTCGGCTTGAATAATTTTATTTAATATTGCATCTTTTCCTTTTTCAGTAAAATTTAATTGATTTTCCTCTTTTTCCATTCTTTCCCTAAACCAAATTTTCTCATTCGGGTTTGTGATGTGCATATATTCTGCACCAATTGTTGAACAATATACTTTTCTTAATTTAGTTATAATTTCACTTATTGAGGCATAACCTATGTCCATGTATGAATCTAAATATATCTTTCTTTCGAAATCCTCAGTTTTAAATCCATAATCATTAGGATGTAATTCATAAAGATATTCTCTTTTCATTAAACCAAGAGGATCGAGGTTTGCTATAAGATGACCTCTAATTCTATATGCCCTTATCAATGCGATTGCTTTAATAGAGTCTATTTTCTCCCTCTCGGAACCATTTAGATTTTCCTCAAGTCTTTTATTTTTTTTTAGATCTATCGATATCTTTTTTGGACTCCATGAAGGTCCTGATATTTCTTTTGAAACTGAATTTAGATCTTCATTTAAATCACTAAAGTATTTTTTCCAACTATCTGGTAATTTGGGATCATTCTCTATAAATCTTACATACATTTCCTCTATGAACTGGCTGTTAGATTTATTAAGAAAAGACTGCTGCTTAAATTCTAAATTTTTTGAAGAGCTCATTTACGATTATTATAGTATTAACATTAAAATATTAAAGACCCAATTTATTTTTTAATGTAATTCCCATTTCTGCAGGAGATTTTGCAATGGTAATACCTGCGTTTGTCATTGTATCAATTTTATCTGAAGCTCCACCTTTGCCACCAGAAATTATTGCTCCTGCATGTCCCATTCTTCGTCCTGGAGGTGCTGTGATACCAGCAATAAATCCTACCATAGGCTTTTTGATTTTATGATTTTTAATAAATTCTGCTGATTCTTCCTCTGCAGTTCCCCCAATTTCACCAATCATCAAAATAGACTTCGTTTCTGGGTCGTTTAAAAACAAGTCTAAACAATCTATAAAATTGGTTCCATTAATTGGATCTCCTCCTATTCCAATACATGTTGATTGACCTAATCCGTTTTCAGTTGTCTGAGCAACGGCCTCATAAGTTAGAGTCCCTGATCTTGAGACTATACCAACAGATCCCTTCTTATGAATATTTCCTGGCATGATACCAATTTTACACTCGTCTGGAGTAATAATTCCTGGGCAATTTGGTCCAATTAGCCTTGAAGCTGAATTTGATAATTTTTCTTTTACTTTTAACATGTCCAAGATAGGAATCCCTTCAGTTATACAAACTATCAATTCGATCTTAGCCTCAATTGCCTCGATTATTGCTGCAGCAGCAAATTTTGCAGGAACGTAAATCATTGTTGCATTTGCATTAGTCTTATCTTTTGCTTCTTTTACAGAATTAAAAACAGGTTTGTTTAAGTGTTTTTGTCCACCTTTGCCAGGAGTTACGCCTCCAACTAGATTTGTCCCATATTTTATTGACTGTTCAGAATGAAATGTTCCATGGGTGCCTGTGAACCCTTGGCATATAAGTTTAGTATTTTTATTTATTAGAACTGACATTTTATTCCACTTGTTTTACAATTTTTTTTGCTGCATCCCCTAGGTCACTAGCAGAGATTATTTTTAATCCAGATTCATCTAATATTTTTTTTCCTTCTTTGGAATTTGTTCCAGCAAGTCTTACTACAATAGGTATATTTATTTTGGTTTCTTTTGCAGCCTCTACAATTCCTTGTGCAAGTACATCACACCTCATAATCCCTCCAAAAATATTTATCAGTATTCCTTTTACGTTTTTATCTGATAAAATTATCTTAAACGCTGCTGTAACTTTTTCTTTAGATGCACCTCCTCCTACATCTAAAAAATTTGCAGGTTCTTGACCATGTAGTTTGATTATATCCATTGTTGCCATTGCTAATCCTGCTCCGTTTACCATACATCCAATAGATCCATCTAATTTTATGTAAGCTAAATCATGTTTGCTTGCCTCTATTTCTGTAGGATCTTCTTCATTTAAATCTCTTAATTCTAGTAATTCTGGATGTTTGAAAATTGCGTTATCATCAAAACTTATTTTTGCATCCAGACAAACAATATTGTTTTCCTTTGTAAGTATTAGTGGATTGATTTCAATTAAGCTTGCATCGGTAGAAACAAATGTTTTGTAAATTGATTTAATAATCTTGATACATTTTAGATTGGCATCCTCATCTAGATTGAAATTGCGAATAATTTTTTTACAATCTTCTTCTTCAATATCTTCCTTAAAACTAATTTTTATAGTATTGATTTTATTGGGATCACTTTTTGCAACTTCTTCGATGTCCATTCCACCCTGATCGCTAGAAATAAAAGCAATTTTGGAACTTGCCCTATCAATAAGACAGGATAAATAGAATTCTTTTTTTATGTTGGATGGCTCCTCTAGATAAAGTCTTTTAACTTCTTTGCCACTTGGTCCTGTCTGATGTGTAATTAATTTTTTTCCTAACAATTCCTTTGCAGCTTTTTCTAGATCAGATAAATTATCTAGTATTTTAACTCCGCCTGCCTTACCTCTCCCACCTGCATGTATTTGTGCTTTTAGAACATATTTTTTAAGATTGAGTTTTTTTGCTTTTTCCAAAACTTCTTGTACAGTAAAACATGCTTCACCATTAGGAACAATGGCGCCAAATTTTTTTAATAAGTGTTTTGCCTGGTGTTCGTGGATATTCATTATTTTTTCAAGCTCGGGTCAATTTTTACTGCTGCCTCCCAAAGCTTATTCACAGCATTCACAGAATTAATAAATTCAGCCTTTTCTTTTTCATCAAGTTGAATTTCGACTATTTTTTCTACTCCATTTTTTCCAATAACAACTGGAACACCTGCATAAATTCCGTTAAAGCCATATTGACCTTCTAATTGTGCAGCACAAGGTAACTCTAGTTTTTTATCACCTAAGAATGCTTCAGCCATTTGCACTCCCGAGGCGGCTGGCGCATAATATGCGGAGCCTTTTTCCAAAAATTTTACAATTTCACCTCCACCATCTCTTGTTCTTTGATTGATGCTTTCTAGTTTTTCTTTTGAAATAAAACCTGAATTGACAAGATCTAATAAAGGTTTTCCAGATACTTTAGTGAATCTTGGCATTGGTACCATCGTGTCTCCATGTCCGCCCATGACCATTGCGTCTATTTCTTTTACTGGAACCTTTAACTCTTCTGACAGAAAAAGTTTAAATCTTGAGCTATCTAATATTCCTGCCATACCAACAACTTTTTTAGCTGCAAGCTTAGAATATTTTTGGAAAGCCATTACCATCACATCTAGGGGATTTGTTATACAAATTATAAAAGCATCTGGAGAATTTTTTTTAATTCCTTCTGCAACTTGTTTAATTATTTTAAGATTAATACCTACTAAGTCATCTCTGCTCATACCAGGTTTTCTGGGAACCCCAGCAGTTATAATAATAACATCGGAGTTTTTGATATCTTCATATTTATCCGTTCCTGAAAATTTTACATTAAAACCATCAACTGAAGATGATTGTGCAATATCAAGAGCTTTTCCTTTAGCAATGCCACTAGCTACATCAAAAAGAACTACTTCATCAACTAGTTCTTTAACTCCTATTAAATGAGCTAAAGTTCCACCTATTTGTCCTGCTCCAATCAAACTTATTTTTTTCATATTTTCCTTTATGTTATTTCATTGTTGGCATTATAAACTCAGGGTCCGAACCAATTCCTGATGGCCAACGTGACGTGATAGTTTTTAGTTTAGTATAAAATTTTACACCTTCAGGACCATGCATATGCAAATCTCCGAATAAAGATCTTTTCCATCCTCCGAAACTATGAAATGCAACGGGAACAGGAATAGGTATATTTATACCCACCATACCAACCTTTATTTTGTTTGCAAAAGTTCTTCCTACATCTCCATCTCTGGTATAAACGCTTGTTCCATTACCAAATTCATGATCGTTAATCAGTTGAATCGCATCATTAAAATCTTTAACCCTTACGACAGAGAGCACTGGACCGAAAATTTCTTCATTATAAATTCTCATATTTTTTGTAACATTATCAAACAAACAACCACCAATGAAAAAACCATTCTCATATCCTTGAAGTTTAATGTCTCGACCATCCACAACTAACTTTGCTCCCTCTTTTACTCCAAGATCAACATACCCTCTAACTTTTTCTAAATGTTCCTTAGTAACTAAAGGTCCCATTTCAGAATTTTTATCAAGACCAGGACCAACCTTTAAAGCCTCAACTTTTTTTGATAATTTTTCTACAAGTTTATCACCAATCCCTCCTACCGCCACTGCAACTGATTGTGCCATACATCTCTCTCCAGCCGAACCATAAGCAGCTCCCATGAGACCGTTGACAGCTTGATCTATATCGCAATCTGGCATTACTACACAATGATTTTTTGCTCCCCCCAATGCTTGCACTCTTTTTTCGTTCTTCGCAGCATTTTCATAAATATATTTTGCTATTGGTGTTGAACCTACAAAACTAACAGCTTTAATATCTTTATTCGTTAATATTGAGTCAACTACCTCTTTATCACCATTCACAACGTTTAAAACTCCATTAGGTAATCCAGCTTCTGAAAAAAGTTGAGCAAGACGAATTGAGCATGAAGGATCTTTTTCCGAAGGTTTTAAAATAAAAGTATTTCCACAAGCAATTGCCATTGGGAACATCCACATTGGAACCATAGCAGGAAAATTAAAAGGTGTAATTCCTGCACAGACACCTAAAGGCTGTCTCATAGACCAGCTATCTATGTTTGTTCCAACATTCTCAGTAAACTCTCCTTTAAGCATTTGAGGAATACCACATGCGAACTCAACTATCTCAAGACCTCTTGTAAGAGAACCCTTTGCGTCCTCATAAACTTTTCCATGTTCTGAAACAATCAGTTTAGTCAATTCATCATAATTTTTTTCGATTAATTCTTTATATTTAAAAATAATTCTCGCTCTTTGAAGGGGAGTAACTTGGGACCATTTTTCGAAAGCTGTTTTGGCATTTACTACAGCGTGTTCCAAATCAGATTTTGTTCCAAGTATTACTTCTGATTCTTGTGAGCCTGTGGCAGGGTTGAAAACTTTCCCTTTTCGTGAAGACGATCCTTTATAAGTTTTACCGTTTATATAATGTTGAATTAAATTCATCGGCGAAATTATTTAATTAAGTAATTAGCTAGTTGCAAGCATTTTCTTAATTGAGGCTATTGCTTTTGCTGGATTTAAACCTTTGGGGCAAGCATTAGTACAATTCATAATAGTATGGCACCTGTATAACTTAAGTTCATCTGCAACTTTTTTTAATCTCTCTTTTCTATCTTCGTCTCTTGAATCAATTATCCATCTATAAGCCTGTAAAAGAACGGCAGGCCCTAAGTATTTATCACCATTCCACCAATAACTTGGACAAGAAGTTGAACAGCATGCACACATTATACACTCGTAAAGCCCATCTAGTTTTGCTCTATCCTCTTTGGATTGAATATTCTCTTTTTCAGTTTCTGAGGCTGTCTTTAACCAAGGTTCAACCGACTCATATTGTTTGTACAAAGTACTAAGATCACCTATCAAGTCTTTTAAAACTTTCAAATGTGGTAGCGGATAAATATTAATATCTCCTTTAATCTCAGAGTGTGGCTTCGTACAAGCTAATCCATTTTTACCATCCATATTCATAGCACAAGAACCACATACTCCATGTGCACAAGACCTTCTGTAAGCAATTGATGGATCTATCTCATTTTTAATTTTATTTAATAGATCTAAAACTTTCGAAGGACAATTATCCATGTCTACTTCGTAAGTATCAATCCTTGGATTTTCTCCTGTAGATGGATCCCACCTATAAATATTTACTTTGCGTATGTTTTTTGAGCCAGTCTTGTCTTTAAAAAACTTACCTTTTTCAACTTTAGAATTTTGTGGTAAGTTTATTTGAACCATCAATAAACTCTTTCTTGAGGTGGAAAGTATTGAACGTCATTTGAAAGTGTTGATCTGTGAACAGGTCTATAGTCAATTTTAGTCTTTTTGCCATCACACCACGATAATGTATGCTGCATAAATTTTTCGTCATTTCGCTTTGGAAAATCTTCTCTAGCGTGAGCTCCTCTACTTTCTTTTCTGTGATAAGCGGAGTCCATTGTAGTTATTGCTTGTCTAATCAAATTATCAAATTCTAATGTCTCTACTAGATCAGTATTAAAAATTAGAGATTTATCTTTTACCGAGAGGTCATCCATACCCTCAAAAGGTTTTCTAATTTCATTTACACCCTCTTTCAGTGTCTTTTCAGTTCTGAAAACAGCACACTTAGATTGCATTGTTTTTTGCATTGCCATTCTTAAATCTGCAGTATTATTTGTTCCAGATGCATTTCTAAGTCTATCAAATCTCTCTAAACATTTATCAGTCTCAGATTGAGAAATTTCCTCATGAGGTGTGCCTGGTTTTACTAATTCTGCCGCTCTCTTAGCTGCAGCTCTTCCAAAAACTACTAGATCAATCAAAGAGTTTGATCCAAGTCTGTTAGCCCCATGAACTGACACACAGGCTGCTTCTCCAATTGCCATCAATCCCGGAACAGTTTTTTCTGATCCATTTAAAGTTAAAACTTCAGCTTTGTAATTTGTAGGGATACCTCCCATGTTGTAGTGAACGGTTGGAACCACTGGTATAGGTTCTTTTGTTACATCTACGTTCGCGAATAATCTTGAAGACTCTGATATACCTGGAAGTCTTTCTTCTATAACTTTTGGGTCTAAGTGGTTTAGGTGTAAATGAACATGATCCTTTTCATTTCCAACTCCTCTTCCCTCATTAATTTCAACCGCAATTGACCTGCTTACGACATCTCTTGAGGCAAGATCTTTAGCTTTTGGAGCATATCTTTCCATAAATCTCTCCCCTTTAGAATTTACTAAGTAACCACCTTCACCCCTTACGCCTTCAGAGATTAAAGTCCCGTGACCATAAATTCCTGTTGGATGAAATTGTACGAACTCCATATCCTGCAAAGGTAAACCAGCTCTTAGCACCATTGCATTTCCGTCTCCTGTACATGTATGTGCTGACGTTGCAGAGTAATAAACTTTTCCATAACCACCTGTTGCAATTATTGTAATGTGTGATCTGAATCTGTGTATAGTCCCATCATTTAAGTTCCACGCAATTAGTCCTTTACACTGACCATCTTTCATTAAAAGATCCAAAGCAAAATACTCGATAAAAAATTCTGTTTTATGTTTTAAGGCCTGGCCATATAAAGTGTGCAGTATTGCATGTCCAGTTCTATCTGCTGCTGCACATGTTCTTTGAACAGGTTCATTACCATAATTTTTTGTCATTCCTCCAAATGGACGCTGATATATTTTTCCATCTTCAGTTCTGCTGAAGGGTACACCATATTTTTCTAATTCTAAAACTGCTCTAGGAGCTTCTTTACATAAATATTCTATACAATCTTGATCACCTAACCAATCAGCACCTTTAACTGTATCGTACATATGCCATCTCCAATCATCTTCACCCATGTTACCTAAGGCTGCAGAGATCCCACCTTGAGCAGCAGAAGTATGACTTCTAGTTGGAAAAACTTTTGATACACACGCAGTTTTTAATCCTGCTTCACTTAAGCCTACAGCGGCTCTCAAACCTGAGCCACCTGCACCAAGGACAACTACGTCATATTCATGGTCAATAATTTTGTAAGATTTCATAATTTATAAATTAGATATAAGTATTATTGTAAATAATGGAATAATCAAAGATGACAAAAAAACACCAATATTTAGGAGCTTTTTGGTGCTCTCTACGTGAATATAGTCTTCAAAAACTTCACTTATACTTAAAGCGGAATAAAAAAACATTGAAACAAGAAATAAAGAAAAAAATAATTTTGAAGGTTGAGAAGACAAAAATGCTAAGACTTCACCATAATTAGAATCAAAAAGTGAAACGAAATTGAGTAAAAACCACAACATTAGAGGAACCATTACTAAAGAGGATATTTTTAAAAAAAGCCATTTCTTTGTTGCTTTAATCATAATTGTAAAAAACCTCTAGAAGAATAGATTAAAATTGTTAATATGAAGGAACCAAAGATAACCAGAAGCCCAGTTATTTTTGTTGTTTTTAATTCGAAACCTAATCCAATATCCCAAAACCAATGTCTTACTTCGCTTAAAATCTGAAAAGTGTAAGACCATATTAAGCTGATTATAAAAAATTTCCCAATTACTGAGCTTAAAAATAATTTCAAAATCTCATAGGCACCTTCACCAAAAAATAAACTACTTGCCCAAATGCAAATAAAAATTAACAGAAAATAATTTACAATGCCCGTTATTCTATGTGAAATAGAAACAAGGGATGACACATGCCAGTTATATATCTGAATGTGAGGAGATAATGGATTATTTTCTTTCATAATTATATTATCTTTTAATATAAGCCTCCGCAATTTCAACTGCGTTTAAAGCTGCCCCCCTTAATAGATTATCAGAAACAATCCACATATTTAAAGCATTCTTTTTACTATTATCTTTTCTAATTCTTGAAATAAAAGTCTCATTTTTACCTTCTGCTTCAACTGGTGTTATGTAACCACCATCAGAATTCTCATCAACCACCTTACAGCCCTCAGCGGTACTTAATAATTCTTTTACTTTTTTTATAGTAAAATCATTTTCAAATTCAACATTTACTGACTCTGCATGAGAAACAAGAACTGGAATTCTGACACATGTTGCAGTAATGTCAATTTTAGTGCCAAGTATTTTGTTGGTTTCATGAATCATTTTTAACTCTTCTTTAGTATAACCATCATCAGAAAAACTATCTATATGAGGTATTGCATTAAACGCAATTTGCTTTGTGAAGTTTTTAGATTCAAAATTTTTGTTATTTAATATAGACTTTGTTTGATCAATTAGTTCATCCATAGGTTTTTTTCCAGCTCCTGAGGTAGACTGATAAGTGGAAATAACTACTCTTTTAATTTTAAAAGAGTCATTAAGCGATTTTAACACAATAACCAGTTGTGCAGTAGAGCAGTTAGGATTTGCAATTATATTTTTTTTAATATCTTTTAAATGATCTTTATTTACTTGGGGAACTACCAAAGGTACATCAGGGTCCATTCTAAAAAAACTTGAGTTATCAATAACAACTGAATGTTTAGCTGCTAAAGGCACATATTTTTCAGAGATTGTTTTTCCAGCACAAAAAAAAGACAGATCTACTTTAGAAAAATCAAAATTTTCTAAATTTTCAATTTTAATTTCTTTGTCACCAAATTCTAAAACTGATCCAGCACTTTTTGATGATGCAACAAAGTATAGACTATCTATTGAAATTTCCTTTTTATGTATAACTTCAATTATTTTTCTACCGACATTTCCCGTGGCACCTACGATTGCAATATTCATGATGATTAACTTATACTAAATGAAGGGTAAATCGCAAACTGTTCCTAAAAATATTTTATCATTAATATCTATCTTAAACTGATGTTTGCTATCCCAATAAGGTTTGTTAATCATTGCAATGCCAATAACCTTTTTAAAAGTTGGTGAATATGCAGCTGATCTAACATATCCAACAATGTTATTATTATCATCTAATAATGTTTTCTCACAATACATATCAATTTTATTATGATCGATTTTTACACCCATCAATTTTCTAGATACCCCTTCTTTTTGAATTTTTTTTAATTTTTCTTTGCCTAAAAAATTTACATCAGAGTCTAAATTAATGAATTTGTCAAAGTTTGCTTCAAATGGATTATCTCTATTGTCAAAATCACTACCGTAAGACAATAAAGCTGACTCAATTCTCTCAATTAAATTAGGGCAACCAGCTCTTACATTAAATTCTTTACCATATTCAAACAAGTAATCATATAAATCTTGACCTGCCTTATTGTCTTCAACATAAACTTCGAAGCCTCCTTGCTTTGACCATCCCGATCTTGCTATAAAATAATTATTTCCTTTAAAATTAAAGTATTTAAAATTAAAAAATTTAAGATTTCTAATTTCCTCACCAAATAACTTAGCCATTAAATCATCTGAAAGGGGACCTTGGATAGCAAGTATATTTACGTTAGGTTCGTGAATCTTTACATCGAACTTATGCCCTGCAGCTAAGCCCTTTGCAAAAAATATTACATCAGCATCTGCTATTGAAAGCCACCATTTGTCATCAGCTAATTTATTTATTATTGGGTCATTGACTAGACAGCCGTCGTCGTCAATTAGAGGTGCATAATAGCATCTTCCAACTTTTGATTTTGATAAATCTCTACATGTCATTAATTGAACAAGTTTTGCAGAGTCCTTACCCGAAATTTCAACTTGTCTTTCTGCAGAAACATCCCAAATTTGAACAAACTTTTTTAAATGCTCGTAATCTGCCTCTACAGATTTAAAAGTGACTGGTAATAACATGTGGTTGTATACTGTATATCCGCTTACTCCGTGGGCCTCGATCCTATCAGTATACGGAGTGCTTCTTAACCTTCTAGATTTTATAATAGAAAAATTTTTCATTTTTTTAAAAATTCTGCTACCTTTTCTCTCATTTCAAAAGCTTTTTCAAACATAATCATATGTCCACACTCATTTATTATTTGTGTCTCTGAATTTTTAATTAAATTTGCGAATTTTTTTCCATTTTCAGATGGTACCATTTTGTCTAAAGCCCCAAAAATTAATAAAGTAGGACATTCTATGGCGGCAGATGCCTCTTTTCCATTTTTGTAATTATTACAGGCTTTTAAATCAGTGGCCAATATTTCCTTTACCTCTCTAGAAGAATTAATGATTTTTTCGACAGGATTACCTCCTATAAATTTTCTTGAACCTTCGTAACCCCATTTCATCATTAAATGAACTGCTTTTTTGTCCCCAGAATCTGCTAGGTCTATTAAATCTTGGTTCACAGGCATTTTGTAGGAGCCCGCTAGAAAAACTAATTTAAAAATACTTTTTTTAAAACGGGAACCATACTCTAAAGCCTCTAAACATCCTTGAGAATGTCCTACTATTGAAACTTTTTTAATTTTTAAAAAAAGTCTTACACTTTCAATCCAATCTGCAATTTTTTCAATTGAATCAATGCAAGGACCTTCTGAATTTCCATGACCAGGTAAGTCTAAAGACAAAATATTTAGACCTTTATTAGATAAAAATTGTTCTGTAAGAGACCACACAATATGGGAGAGTCCACTTCCATGCAAAAGAAAAACCGTTTGTTTTGCTGGATCAAAATCTTTACCTGCTGTGGATGCAAATACCTGCTTCTTATCTATTTCAAGATTCAAGTTATTTCCTTGGCCTTTTTCCTTAACTCAAATTTCTGAATTTTTCCTGTTGAAGTTTTTGGCAATTCGCAAAAAGCGATTTTTTTTGGAATTTTGAAGCCAGCTAATGTTTCTCTACAAAAATCTATAAGTTCTTTCTCGCTTGTTTCTTTATCTTTTACTTTTTCTATAAATGCACAAGGAACCTCGCCCCATTTTTCATCTGGTTTAGCCACTACTGCTGCTATTGAAACGCTAGGGTGTTTGGCCAAAGTATTCTCTATTTCAATAGAAGATATGTTCTCGCCACCAGAAATAATTATATCTTTTGATCTATCCTTGATCTTTATGTAGCCATCCGGGTGCACTACAGCTAAATCTCCAGAGTGAAACCAGCCGTGAGCCATAGCTTTGTCAGTTGCTTCTTTATCTTTAAAATAACCTTTCATAACTATGTTTCCTTTAATCATGATTTCACCAATCGTTTTGCCATCTTTGGGCACAGGACTCATAGTTTCTGGATCAATTACTTTTGTGTCCTCTGTATTTGGATATCTTACACCTTGTCTGGCTTTAATTTCATTTTTTTTATCTTCATCATAAGAATTCCAATCGTCATTCCAAGCGCATTGTAAAATATGGCCATACGTTTCAGTTAATCCGTACACGTGCATTACTTCAAAACCCAAATTTTCCATTTTCTTAAAAATAATACTTGGGGGTGGGGCACCAGCAGTTAAAACAAAAACTTTTTTCTTCAACTTTTTCCTCTCGGATTCTGAAGCACCAGTGATCATATTAAGAACTATTGGTGCACCCCCAAAGTGACTGATGTCATGTTTTTCAATTAATTCAAAAATTTTTTTAATATCTATAGCTCTTAAACATATAGTTTTTCCATTCAACATTGGAATTGTCCAAGGATATCCCCATCCATTACAATGAAACATTGGAACGACCGTTAAAAAATTTAATCTATTAGGCATATTCCAAGCAACTGCACTCCCAGTTGACATTAGATAAGAACCACGATGATGATAAACTACACCTTTTGGATTACCTGTTGTGCCCGAAGTATAACTTAATGAAATTGCTTGCCATTCGTCTTTTGGTTTTTTCCAGGTATAATTTTCATCTCCTGTATTTAAAAAATCTTCATATTCTTTATCACCAATTTTTTTGAGCAAAGATTGATCTGCTTTATCGTCTTGGATATCGATTATTAAAGGCTTAAATTTTACGCTTTCTAATGCTTTGTTTATTACTGAGTGAAGTTGTCTATCGACTATAAGAACTTTTGCCTCTGCGTGGTCTAATATATAGGAAACTGTTTTTGCATCCAATCTCGTATTAATAGTATTAAGAACTGCTCCTGTCATTGGCACAGAATAGTGAGCTTCAAATATTTCAGGAGTATTAAAAGCCATTACCGAAACAGTATCTCCCTCTTTAATTCCTATCTTCTCAAGCGCACTAGCAAACTTAATGCAGCGATTGTAAATTTGTAACCAGGTATAAGAACGATTTTCGTACACCAGTGCCTCATAATTTGGATATATATCTTTTGCCCTTTCTAAAAAACTTAAAGGTGTTAGTGGTACAAAATTAGCATTATTTTTATCTAAATTTTGATTGTATTTGTTCATTAATTAAATTTGGCATTCATAGTTGTATGGCTACCACTTGTTCCAACTACGTAATGTGACTGTGCTCTTGGTAAAATTTTTTCAAAATAATACTTTCCTGTATTTATTTTATCCTCATAAAAATCTTTATTTGTATTTTGTTTTTCAAAACTTACTTTTAGAGTTTTAATCCAAGCAAAAGCTAAGGCTGTGTAACCTAATACTTTTAAATAATCATTACATGCTGCACTTGCATCATCCTTATTTGAATTGATTTTTTCTCTCGTCCACTTTGTAAAAGATACTAAGATTTCTTTATATTTTTCAAAGATATTTAAAAAACTCACAAGGTTTTTTTCATTTTTATAATTTTTGATTTCATTATCCATTGATTTTATAAAGTTTTCAAAAATGCCCTCCGAAGAAATTTTTCGGTAAACAAGATCAATTGCTTGTACAGAGTTTGTACCTTCATAAATTGGTGTTATCCTATTATCTCTAAATAATTGTTCTATCCCTTGATCTTTTGTATAGCCGTATCCACCAAATACCTGAATTGCATCATTAGTAATTTCTACACCATTGTCCGTGAAAAATGATTTTATAACAGGTGTAAGTAGAGCAACCATATTTGATGCATCCTTTCTTACATCTTTATCATCATGAGATAAACTTACGTCAATTTGTTGAGACAACCAAAAAGCAAAGGATCTTTGACCCTCGATAATTGATTTCATGTTCATTAAGCTTCTCCTGATATCTGCATGTTTTATTATTAAATCTGTTTCGCCATTCTTACTATTGTTTGCTTTTCCTTGTTTTCTTTCTTTGGAATATGCAACAGAATTTTGATACGCGGTTTCTGCAATTCCTAAACCTTGAACACCCACTACAATTCTTTCTAAATTCATCATTGTGAACATAGAGTTCAAACCTTTGTTTTCAGGTCCAATCATAATACCTTTTGAATTTTCAAAATTTAGAACACAAGTTGGAGAACCTTTAATTCCCATCTTACTCTCAATTGAGTTTGTACTGACACCATTTCTAGAACCTACAACTCCATCGTCGCTGACCTCAAATTTTGGTACAAGAAATAAACTTATTCCCTTTGTTCCTTTTGGTGCATCTGTTGTTCTTGCTAAAACTAAATGAATTATGTTTTCCGTTAAATCATGGTCTCCAGAAGTAATAAAAATTTTTTGTCCAGTTATTTCATAGGTTCCATCACCTTTTGGGACTGCTTTGGTTTTTAATAAACCTAAATCGGTTCCACACTGTGGTTCTGTTAAGCACATTGTACCACTCCATTTTCCCTCTACGATTTTTGGAAGGAATTTATCTTTTATGCTTTGCTCAGCATGAGTAAGTATACAATTATAAGCCCCAATACTAAGTTCACTATATAATTTAAATGCTAAACTTGACGATGATAGCATTTCCTCAAAAAAAGTGCTTACAGTTTTTGGTATACCCTGACCACCATATTTTGGGTCGCAAGAAAGGGAAGTCCAGCCATCTTCTATAAATTTTTTATAAACTTCTTTATAACCAGGAGGTGTTCTGACAACACCATTTTCATACACGCAAGGATTTTCATCCCCTGCTTTAGCTAATGGTAAAATCAGCTCTTGGTTTATTTTTGCTGCTTCTTCCAAAATCCCTTTAACAAGTTCCGAATTTATTTCTTTGTATTTTTCAATTTCTTTATATCTTTGATTATCTTTAAGATTATCAAAGAGGAACATCATTTCTTCGACTGGTGCAGTATAAATAGTCATATTTTTTTAATTATCTAAGGTAAGTTAATTTATTTATTTTTGCAAACACGCAATAATCGCATCTCCCATCTCTGAAGTAGAAACTTCTTTTTTTCCCTTAGAAATAATATCTTTTGTCCTTAATCCATCATCTAATACC
Organism: uncultured Pelagibacteraceae bacterium; assembly: GCA_902514805.1. Taxonomy (GTDB): domain Bacteria; phylum Pseudomonadota; class Alphaproteobacteria; order Pelagibacterales; family Pelagibacteraceae; genus Pelagibacter. The sequence goes on from CABXSF010000005.1 coordinate 51,903, forward strand.
TTTTGAACAGCGCTATCTAAAGCTTTAGATTCCTTATCTAAATTTAATGAATATTTTAATGCCATTGAAAAACTTAATATAGTTGCAATAGGATTTGCAATGCCTTTACCAGTTATATCAGGAGCTGAACCATGTACGGGCTCATACATCGATCTTATATTTCCATCTTTATCTTTGGCACCTAATGAAGCAGATGGTAATAAACCTAAAGAGCCTGTCAACATGGCAGCTTCATCTGATAGGATGTCTCCAAATAAATTATCAGTTACAATTACATCAAATTGTTTTGGATTTCTTAATAATTGCATCGCACAATTATCTGCTAACATATGGGTTAACTCTATATCTTTGTATTCTTTGTCGTGTAAAATTTGAACTTCTTCCTTCCAAAGCTGACCCGCCTCCATTACATTCGATTTTTCACATGATGTAACTTTATTATCTCTTTTTTTGGCTAGATCAAAAGCAACACGTGCAACTCTTTCAATTTCTTTTGTCGTATAAGTATGGGTATTAATTCCTTTTCGTTCACCATTATCTATTGGTTTGATCCCTCTTGGTTCCCCGAAATATATTCCACCCGTTAATTCTCTTACAATCATAATATCTAAACCTGAAACAATTTCTGGTTTCAAGCTTGAAGCATCTACTAATTGCTTAAAACAAATCGCAGGTCTTAAATTAGCAAAAAGCTTTAATTCTTTTCTAAGTTTAAGAAGAGCTCTTTCAGGTTTTTTTGAGAATTCTAGTTTATCCCATTTAGGTCCTCCTACAGCCCCAAGAATTACCGCTTCACTCTCTAAAGCTTTGTAAAATACTTCATCTGTTATGGGTGTTTTATATTTATCATATGCAGCTCCGCCAACGAGATCTTCATCAATTTCAAAATCTAAGGATTTGTTTTTGTTAAACCACTGAATAATTTTTTTAACTTCCGCAATAACCTCTGGACCTATTCCATCTCCTGGTAAAAGAAGAATTTTTCTTTTTTTAACTTTAATCATTAAAAATCCAAGGCCTTGCCGACTTAACCTTTTTTTCAAAGTCGTTTATATGTGATGATTTTTCTAACGATAAAGCGATATCATCTAGACCTTCAATCAAGCATTTCTTTTTAAAGGGATCTATTTTAAATTTTAGTTCATTATTTCCAAAAAGAATTTTTTCTTCCTTTAAATCAATTTCAATTTCTTCTTTTCTTTTTGAATATTCAGCTAGCTCTTTTATTTTTTCCTCATCGAGAATTATCGGCAAAATACCATTTTTAAAACAATTATTGTAAAAAATATCTGCATAGCTTGAGCTTATTACACATGTTATTCCAAAGTCTAAAAGTGCCCACGGAGCATGTTCTCTCGATGATCCGCAGCCAAAATTATTTCCAGCTATTAAAATTTTTGAATTGCTATATGGAGATTTATTAAGAATAAAATTATCAATATTTTTTCCATCATCGTCGTATCTCATTTCGTGAAATAAGTTTTTTCCTAATCCTGTGCGTTTAATAGTTTTTAAAAACTGTTTAGGAATAATCATATCCGTATCTATATTTACAATCGGTAAATAAGCTGGAATACTTTTAAGTGAGGTAAATTTTTTCATTAGTTTTGATATTTTCGAACATCATCTAGATTTCCAGCGATAGCTGCAGCAGCTGCCATACCTGGGCTTACTAAGTGGGTTCTTCCCCCTCTTCCTTGTCTTCCTTCGAAGTTTCTATTCGAAGTGGACGCACATCTTTCTTGAGGTTTTAGTTTATCAGCATTCATTGCTAAGCACATTGAACATCCTGGCTCTCTCCATTCAAAACCAGACTCTATGAATATTTTATCTAGACCTTCTTGCTCAGCTTGTTCTTTAACTAAACCAGAACCAGGAACTACCATTCCATGTACATGTGAAGCTTTTTTCTTATTCTTTAATATTTCTGCAGCCTCTCTTAAATCTTCAATTCTTCCATTTGTACAACTTCCTATAAAAACTTTGTCAATTTTAATGTCTTGAACTTTCACATCAGGTTTAAGCCCCATATAATTAAGAGATCTATTTATTGAATTTTTTTTATCGATATTTTTTTCATTTTCTGGATTAGGGATTTTTCCATTAATTGAAACTACGTCCTCAGGTGAAGTTCCCCATGTAACCATGGGCGCTATTTCATCACCTTTTAAATTAATTTCTTTATCAAATTTTGCATCACTATCACTTTTTAATTTACTCCAATAATCAAGAGCTTTTTCCCAATTTTCTTTTTTTGGAGACATTGGTCTATCTTTTAAATAATTAAAAATCTTTTCATCAGGTTGGATTAGTCCTGCTCTAGCGCCACCTTCTATAGACATATTACAAATAGTCATTCTCTGTTCGACAGAAAGATTTGATATGACTGAGCCAGCATACTCTAATACACATCCAGTTCCTCCAGCAGTTCCTATTTTGCCAATAATTTGAAGAATTACATCTTTTGAAGTTACTCCTATAGGAAGTTTTCCATTAACATTAATTCTAAAATTCTTTGCTTTTTTCTGAACAAGAGTTTGTGTTGCTAGAACGTGTTCAACTTCTGAGGTTCCTATTCCAAACGCTAAAGCCCCGAAAGCGCCGTGAGTTGCTGTGTGACTGTCTCCGCAAACAATAACCGTTCCTGGTTGAGTAAAGCCTTGCTCGGGTCCTACTATATGAACTATTCCTTGTCTTTTATCATTCATTCCAAAAAGTTTGATATCAAAGTCTTTGCAATTTTTTTCAAGTGTTTCTACTTGAATTCTAGAGTCGTTGTCATCAATTCCTTTAGATCTGTCAGTTGTAGGTATGTTGTGATCAACAACAGCAAGAGTTAAGTTCGGATGTCTTACATTCCTTTTGCTATTTCTAAGTCCTTCAAAAGCTTGTGGGCTAGTCACCTCATGTATCAAATGTCTGTCCACAAATAGCAAAGATGTTCCATCATCCTGTTGGTGGACTAAGTGATCACTCCAGATTTTATCGTATAAAGTCTTTGGCATTTAAAAAAAGATTATTTTTTTAATTCGGGTGAAATCTTACTATCTTCTTTTTTCTCTTCAAGTTTTTTGGGTGTCTCAGCGACTTTTGTTTCAGCTTTTTCCTCAATATTCTTTTGTTCTGTAGCTTTTAACACGTTCTCTTCTGTTACTTCTTCAGGTTTTGCCTCAACATCAATACCTATTTTCTTTTTAATCTTCTCAGCTATTCTAGCTGATTTTCCTGTTCTCTCTCTTAAGTAGTATAATTTGGCTCTTCTTACCTTACCTGATCTAATAACTTTTATTGTATCAACTATCGGACTATAAAGAGCAAAAGTTCTTTCAACACCTTCTCCGAAAGAAATTTTTCTGACTGTAAAGGATGAATTTAAGTCTCTATTTTTCTTTGCTATACAAACACCTTCAAAATACTGAATCCTATCTCTTTTTCCTTCAGTAATTTTTACACCAACTTTTATGATATCTCCTGGAAAAAATTCTGGAAGTTTTTTTTCAGCTGAAATTTTTTTAACGTTTGCTTTATTTATATCTTCTATATTTTTCATGTTTAAATTTTGCAATTTTAGTCCTTCTTATATTTTTGCCATAAATCTGGCCTTCGGTGCCGTGTTATAGCCTCAGATTGTGATAAACGCCAGCTTTTAATTTTATTATGATCTCCAGATAAAAGAATGTCTGGAACACTTAATTTCTCCCATATTTGAGGTTTGGTATATTGTGGATACTCCAAAAGTCCATTTTCAAAACTTTCATCTTTTGTAGAATTAAGGTTTCCTAATACTCCAGGAACCAATCTTAAAACTGTGTCTAAAACAATAAAAGTAGCCATCTCTCCTCCTGAAAGTATAAAGTCTCCTATACTTATCTCTTCAACGTTTCTAGAGTCTAGAACTCGTTGATCAACTCCCTCGAAATGCCCGCATAAAATATTTACTTTGTTTTTTTTAACAATATCCTGTGCAATATTTTGATTAAAAATTTTCCCTTTAGGTGTTAAATAGTAAACTGTTTCTTTTTCTTCGAGATTTGAATCTAAAGATTTTGCTACTACATCTGGTCTCATTAACATACCTACGCCACCGCCATATGGGGTATCATCAACAGTTTTGTGTTTATCGTCTGCATAATCCCTTATGTTTATAAGTTTTAAATCCCAAAGTTTTTTTTCAAAAGCTTTTTTACAAATACCTATATCGAAAGGTCCTGGAAAATATTCAGGATA